>CAZPVJ010000095.1:0-4398 GCA_964590005.1 uncultured Alteromonadaceae bacterium
CTACTTGGAAGCACAGATACTCTATCCTGCAGTCGCTGGCGGCTATGCGGCAAGGAACCAGGGTTGGACGGGTGTCACTGACGAGCGCTTTCACGAAATTCTATTCGACACACTGTGCACCCGCTATCTCAAACCACTGACTGCGGACGAGATAGCAGATTTTAAAGCGCGCATCGCCGCTGATAAGCCCGACTTCGAATACGATGAGTCCAAGACCTACGGGTCTTACAATTTCACAGCGATGAACCTTATAGAACCACTGCCGGGCACCTACTGCGCTGCAACGGAGTTGTTCTATGAAGAGGATTCGAAAACGGAAGAGCGCGTTTGCAGACAGATCGTCATAGATGGACTGGCAATTTACCCGGAGGACTCTTCCTGGGGACTGGCCAAAATTTATGTGCTTCAAGGGGCGGCCTATCACCTGCTCTTTGTCACTCACCCCTCGCTACACTTCCCGTTTGATTCGACCAATGCAATCACAAAGTCGTCGGTACCCATGGCGCATCCTATGTTTCAGTTGCTTTCACCGCACGCCTCTTACTCCCTTATGCTCAATAATGCGGTGCTAGAAAGTGCAGAGTCGGTAGTTAACAACAATGCACAGGGTACCCGTTTTGACCCGCTCACCGGCAACGGCTACAACCTGAAGCTGCTCTTTGGCGCTGGCTACACAGGTCTGGAAGCGGGCCAGTTTGGCAACGGCTATCCGGCCTTCAGCTATATGGAGCCGCAAATGGGCTTCGCATCAGATTATGGAAGATGGCTGGAAGACTACTATACCAATGCGTTCCTACCGCTAGGGCAAGCAGTAGCCAAGTTCGTGCTCGCAGACGAGGGCATGGCGGAGTTCGCCAGGCGCTGGGGTGAGTACAATTCAACTTATGTCCTCGGTTTCCCCAATGGCGAGGCCATGATGGACGAGGACACCCTCGCCAAGGCTTTAGCGATCTACACCTGGAACACCTCGGTCTCACACGGCGGCGATCATGACAGCTTCGGCAATTTTATAGAGCCGGTTGAGAAGTGCTTGCGAATTCGCAGACCTCCACCCAAAAGCCGCAATGAGAAAGAAGTCTCTCCCGGAGAGATATTCACCGGCAACGACTTGCAAAGAGCAGCCCTGGCCAATGAGATGTTCTTCCGCCCGTGGGGAATAGACCCACTACTGAAAGACACATACTACGCCTTTACTGAGCCCTCGCTGTGGGGAGCCACCCTGCAGTTCCACGAAAACCTGAAGGCAGTCGCTGCCAGGTGGCCAGATCCCAAGTTTATGCCGTTGGAACCCATTGAGAATGATCCGATAGCAACAGATCTGTATCCCGCCAAGGCGCGTGCTCTGCCTCAGAGTATTCAGTACTAACAGTGAAGCGCCCCGCGAAAAATTCAGCGGGGCGTAATATCCAGCTCAGCCGCCAGGCGACGGGGTCGTTCGGGCAGAAATTTGCGAGATTCTTCGGGGATGTTTTCCAGGGCCGATTGAAGTATGGCTCTGGATTCATCAAGGTTTTTCGCGCTGAGCCTCTCACAGAGGTCACAAGCACTGCGCAAAGATAAACCGTAAGCACCGATAGCATCTGCCGCACCGACGGATGCCCGCAGCAGGTCAATGGCTTCCTCTGGCTTGCCTTTTGCCTCCTCTAGCAGCGCTCGCGCGCGAATCATCTCTGACTGAGCCCACCGCTCACCTGTCAGTTCATAATCCGATTCCATCTTTTTGGCGACCTCTTCCGCTCTCTCCAACATACCCGTCTGGATACAGGCGCGCACATAGTAGGACTCCCAGGAAGTCAACAAACACCGCGAGCCGTCACTCCGAAAATCCGCGAAGGCGGCACCGATATCGTCTATCAACGCAGCTTCACTACTTAACTCAAACTGATGGAGGTTGGATATAATCGCTGCGTGATTGGCGAAATTTGTCAAGCCATGTTCTTCTGTGACCCGCAAGGCTTCGTCAATGAGCGCGCCCGCATCGCTGTACTCCTCCATGTGCATGTGCTTCCAACCGGCGAACAAGAAGCAATAACTGCGAGATATAGGGTGCTGGGAAGAGTTTCCACGGTCTTTCAGTTGCTCAAAACTCTTTTCAAGCTGGGCAAAATTTCCTGCGCTGAAATAAACGTTATTTAAGTAACTCAATGCGACAGCGTCTGGATCCTGGCCAAATTCAAAGGCATGATTCTGGTGATCCTCAGGCCGGTAAAAATCCAGGCTGGAGCGCAGGTATTTCTCTGCTTCATTCAAATGCCCGAGGAAGAAATTGGCAATACCGACCAGCACGTATGCCTCTAACTTTAAATCATTGTTTTCATCAGCTTCACTCTCGGCAAGCCTCTGCATACGTGTTGAAGTGACGAGTGCATCGCTATGCTCTGCACTTACAATGTAATAAGCCGACATGATAAACAGCGACAGGAAGCGAAGTTGAACGTCAACCTCGTCGGTGCACAAGGCAAGCGCACGCTCAGTAGTTTTAGCCATCTCCTCAGTCGCGTAACCACTCATAGCGATTAGCACGGGCATTTGGGACGCTAGAATTTGCAGCTCCCGATTGTTTCTCATTTCATTCTCAGGGAGACGTTTCAAGCAAGTCAGTGCATTTTCCAGCAGACTGTAAGCTTCCTGATTGGAATAGGATCTGGCTGCCGCCGCCGCTGCTCGTTGCCAGTATCCAATCGCCTTGTCGAGGTTTTCTTCAGTGCCCTCAGCACGCGCGTAGTGATACGCAAGTACCTCCATATTCTGGTCACCTGTCGAATCCATTTGCTCTTCAAGCACACGAGCAATATTCAGGTGACACTCCTCTCTCTTCGATTTGAGCATCGAGTTGTAAGCGGCTTCCTGGATCAATGCATGCCGAAAAACATGGCTGGCTTTAGCGCCAAGTCCTCGACGATGAATCAGTTCACGAGCCATCAATTCATCGAGATGCGAAGGAATTGAATGGGCGGGCAAGTCAGAGGCCGCCAGCAAGAGCGTGTGAGCAAACTCTCGACCTATGGTGGCGCCAAGGTGGAGCAGTGTCTTTGCTGGACCCAGGTGGTGAAGCCGGGCCGTCAATAGCTCTTGTAAGGTATTGGGAATAGCTGCTATTGCATCTTGAATACTGGTGCCCTGGGATACCGCTTCCAATACTGAGGCGGTGTATTCCTCCAGGTACAAGGGCACACCATCTGATTTATCGATAATCGCTGCGGTCAGGTCTTCACCAATCGCTTGTTCGGGATCAAGACTGGAGATGACTTCTCTCGCCTGTTCATCTCCTAACCTGTTGATTGTTAGCAGACTCACCACCGAATAGTCTGTCCAGTTGGACTTGAATGTGGGGCGGCAAGTCATCAGTAACATACAGCGCTCGGCGGATAGCTGGGCAATAAATAACTCCAGCAATTCAAGTGTACTGGGGTCGGCCCAATGTAAGTCTTCAACGAGTATGAAGCCAGGGCGCTGGTCGTGTTGAGCAAGAAGTATGGCGAGTAACGCCTGCTGCAACAGCTCTTTTTGCTTTTCGCTGGGGAGTTCGGAAACCAGTTCAGATTGCTCGGGCGAGATTAGCGACAGCATCACCGCTAACAGTTCGCCCGATTCCAGATTATGGTCGAGCAGCATCTTTTCCACGGCGGGCTTTAGCGCACTTTCGGGCGTACTACCATCGACCTTGAGAATTCTGCTGCGCAGGAACTGTACGATCGGGAAAAAGGGCGTATGTACCCGATAAGCAGAACACTCCAGTGAAAAACCTCTCACAGCCGGGTCAAAAATGATTGGTGCTGAGACGGCAGCAATGAGTTTCGTCTTGCCGATACCGGGTTCTCCACGAACCAGGATAACCTGCCCTATGCCGCTCTGGGCGAGCTCCCAGCTCTCCTGCAGAACAGCGACCTCTTTCATTCTACCCACCAAGGGGTTTTCTGCTGTTATGCCACGCTCACGCCTGGCCAGTGAATCAAGATCAACGCTGTAATACTTTGCGCGGTTTCCACCTCCAAGGTTTAAATCGCCTAGTGACTCACATTCGACGCTGCCGCTAACAACCCTGTAAACAGGATGACTAAACCTGATTTCATTCGCCGCTGCACCCAACTGCAATGCAGCCGTGGTCTTTAATACAGCCCCTATGTTCGACACCCAGAGATCAGCCGATTTCTCAGTTGACTCCTCTACCACAGCAAATCCACTGTGAAGGCCAACACTAATCGCCAATTTGAGACCGCTTCCGGCCTCCGTAGCAGCCACGTTGTATATCTCCACAAACCGCAGCATTTCTTCCGCTGAAAGAAAGGCACGGGCGGTATCATCCTCGTGCGCTACCTTAACGCCGAAGTAAGCGGTTATTTGCTCGCTCTCTACAGAGGCACACATCCCGTCATACATCTCAACGATTTCAGTGAA
>CAZPVJ010000096.1:0-2531 GCA_964590005.1 uncultured Alteromonadaceae bacterium
CAGGAAGTAGCGATCGTCGAAGCCGCCTACCGCATTAAAGGCATCAGATCGCATCAACATGAAACAACCGCTGGCAAGCTCCACATCCGTGGTCGCGTCACCGTCACAGACATCGCGCATTTCATAGTGATCAAGCCTGGCCGTGAAATGCCGACGGATGAACGCCGGCGCGAAGGCTCGCAACAAGAGCACCAGAACGGAGGGATATCGCCGACAGAGAAACTCTCGATTCCCGTCGTCACCTTCAACACGCGGCGCGACAAGAGCAACGTCTGGATTATCTATCAATTCCCTGATGCCGCGGGTTAATGCGTCTTCCGCCAGGTCCACATCGGGGTTGAGCACAAGGTGCAGGTCCGCGCTGATACCGCTGGCAGCGGCATTGTGACCGCCACCGTATCCGCTATTGTCTGGCGCTACCTGGAAAGAGCCCGACATCCAGGCAGCATTTTCGGTGACATCTTCCATGGTTTGTCGAGCAGTCCTCGAATACGCAGGATCGCCCGAATTGTCATGGACCACCAGCGTTACTCGATCAATATGGCCCTCGCTGCGAGCAGATGCGGCTGCCGCCACCAGACTGCTCAGCGTACTGCTGAGCAACGATAGCTCGCTGTTGAACAACACCAGCGATACCGATAAGCCAAGAGGGCTACTGAGGGGTTCCATCGGGCGCATGGTAGCAGTAGTTGCGGATGTGACAAAAACAGGCGGGTTACAGAGCGCGCTCACCTGATACCATTTGCTCAGCACCTGCTGTACTGTGATTTCGCGAAAGGAGCATTTTTTGCCAAGAATTCGTCTCGGCCCCGGCATCCTGGTCACGGCGGCCTTCGTGGGACCAGGCACAATAACGACAGCGTCCAGCGCTGGCGCGAGTTTTGGATTCGCTTTGCTATGGGCGCTGCTGTTCTCGGTAATAGCCACTATCGTGTTGCAGGAAATGGCAGCGCGCTTAGGACTGGTCACCCGGGCAGGCCTTGCCGAGGCGCTAAGAGAGAGTTTTAACAGCGCCTGGCTGGGCAGGATCGCAGTCGTACTTGTCGTCGCGGCAATCGGCCTGGGCAACGCAGCCTATGAGGCAGGCAATATAGCAGGTGCAGCCCTCGCACTGGCCTCCGTCACGTCTCTGGGTATCAGCACCTGGTCATTGCTTATCACCGTATTGGCAGGCGCGCTCCTGCTCATCGGTCGCTACGTTTTGCTGGAGCGGGTCCTCATTGCCTTGGTGCTTCTGATGAGTGCGGTATTCCTTGCCACCGCCTGGGTTGCTTCACCCGATTTCGGTGACATTCTGTCAGGGATCTTGCGGCCATCGCTGCCCCCCGGCTCCACCCTCGTGGCCATTGCGCTGATCGGCACAACCGTGGTGCCTTACAACCTGTTCCTGCACGCCAATGCGGTTCGGGAGAAGTGGTCAGAGGAAGTGCCGCTGGATCGGGCTATCCAGGAATCGCGCCTGGATACCGGGCTCTCGGTAGGACTGGGAGGACTGATCACGCTGGCCATATTAAGCACGTCGGCGACAGCGTTTTTCGCCACCGGCAGAAGCTTTGATGGTGGCTCCATGTCCAGCCAACTGGCGCCTTTGCTGGGGACGTGGTCAGGCCCCGTTTTCGCTGCGGGTTTGTTCGCCGGGGGCATGACCAGCGCCATTACGGCGCCCCTGGCCGCCGCCTATGCCGTTTGTGGCGCGCTGAATTGGTCAAGCGGGCTCTATGCCAGACCATTCAGGCTCGTTTGGGCCGCTGTATTACTGACAGGTGGGCTGTTTGCCACCCTGGGCACGAAGCCAATCGCTGCAATCATCTTCGCACAGGCCGCCAACGGCCTGCTATTACCGATAGTGGCCATCTTTCTGTTGGTCGTGATGAACCGCAAGGATTTGCTCGGCGAACGGATCAATGGCATCACCGCCAACCTGCTGGGAGGCCTGGTGGTCACTATCGCCGTGGGACTCGGCCTGACCAAACTTATTGGGGTTTTTGCGGGCTAGTGCGGCCCGGAACACGGCAAATACCGGGCATCAACACCAGAAACTGGCGTTTTCGGGAGTTTTTAGTGGCGTACAGGCATGATTTTTGGCAAAGATAGAACAAAAGGGAATATTGTTGGCAAGGTGCCGGCAAGGCTCTGGAGACGGGTCTCGGATGGCCTGAAAATATGTTTGTGCAAAAAATTACAAAAAGTGTCTATCACCATGTTATTTATGAAGTTTCTTATTAATAACCGTGATATGGTTTACAGGAGCTGGCCAGGGACAGTTGACTCTCGGGGCAAACCCTACAGAATCATCAACGGCCAAAACACA
The DNA here is from genome assembly GCA_964590005.1 of uncultured Alteromonadaceae bacterium. Lineage (GTDB taxonomy): Bacteria > Pseudomonadota > Gammaproteobacteria > Pseudomonadales > Halieaceae > CALJFL01. The sequence goes on from CAZPVJ010000096.1 coordinate 2,312, forward strand.
ATATATAAGACCTTCTCAGCAGTAGCGGGCACAAGGGGATGATAATGATTAATCGGTTTGCCAACCTTTTCAGCCGACTCACGGCTCTTCTTGCCATTTCAATAGCCCTCGCGGCCTGCGGAGGCGGCGGTGGTGGCGGCGGTGGCGGTAGCTTCCTGCCTGAAGACGGGGGCGGTGAGCCAGAAAATGGCAGCTACTTCGTCACCCTTGAACTGACCGA
>CAZPVJ010000097.1:0-5611 GCA_964590005.1 uncultured Alteromonadaceae bacterium
GTGATGATGCCGTTCTGGTAAAAATCGCCCATGCCTTACTCTCTCTACTCTCTATGATTTGTCGCAGACAGCCATTGGGAAACACCCTCTGCCCAACCCACCGGCCCTAAGCCCTGGCTGCGAATCACATGCTCTTCCCGGTCCAGTTGCGGAAAATCATGCACCGGGGAACGAATCAGCAGCGCTGTCTGGGCGGTTTCCAGCATTGGCCTGTCATTGGGGCCATCGCCGATAGCCAGGTCGCTCACCGGGCCGCCTGCCGCCTGACGGTAACACGCTCTCAGCCATTGAAGTGCCGTCCCTTTATCAGCCGGCCCCGCCACCGACAAGAAACGACCGCCGCGTGTGACGGTGGCTCCCTTCGCCGCCAGGCACTCTATAAAACGAGTCTCCTCGTCGGTTCCTGCCAGCCAACGCACCGGTTCACTGTACTCCCGCTGACTGGCCCTTTCCGCCGCCGCCCGCGACAGACCTGTCATGGCCACGATACCGTCAACCCCGGCCTCGGCAAAGGACTCGAAATCGTCGGGAAAATCCTGCTTGAGCGCTTGCAACGCGGCGAGCCAATGCGTCCGTGGCGGCGCCATTTCCCAGACCCAGAAGCCGTCGCGCTGGGTAGTTTCGGCGGGTTGCTGGGCGAAATACTGCAAGGGAATGAAAACCGCCGCGCCGTTTTCGACGATAAAGGGGTGGCGATTAGCAAGCTCCTCGCGTAAAGCCAGCATCTCCGCGCGGGTTTTACTGGAAACCAGAATCAGAGGCACGCCTTCGCGCTCAAGGGCTGTCACCTGGGGCAGCGCCTCCTTGTAGCTGTAGCTGTGATGATCCAGCAAGGAACCATCGAGGTCACTGAACACCAGGCGGGTTGCGACAGCGCTCATAGAGCCACCCCCGCTTGCCAGCGATGACTGTAAGCGCGGACATGCCGCTGGTGGTCGAGGCTATACAGGTGATTAACCTTGTCCGGCAGCAGCGCGAGGCACTGTCGCGTATAGCGCTCGTAATGCGCGATAAAACGCGTCAGTGTCTCTTCATCCATCAAGGCGGCGGCTTTTTCGGGTGATAACGTGGCGGCCAGTTTTTGTTCCTGCTCCTGACGCCATTCGAAAACGCATTCAAAGGCCGGGGCCCGCAACATAATCCACTCATCGACCAGGTCGTAAAGTGGCAGGAACTCGTTTGCCACAGCTTGGTTGCAGTAACTGCGCCAGTTGCCGTCGGGGTCCTCAAAGCGCTCGAGGTCATTGACTGGCGTTGCCAGGGCGTCGGCGGGCTCGGGCTGCACACCAATGCACCACCCTTCCAGTAACACTACCTGTACAGGCGAGGTAAGCTTGTCCCACGCGCCGGCCGGTTTACGATCGTCAATAGCCTTGTCAAAACGCGGAATGGCCAGTTGCTCGCCGTTGAGCAACTGCACGAGGGTCTCGCGCAGTAATCCCAGATCATGGGTTCCCGGGACACCGCGCGTGCGCAGCAGCGGGTGAACCTGCACTGCCAGTTCCTCACGCTCTGCACGGGTCAGGTAAAAGTCATCGAGTGACAGCGCTATGGCTGCAACGCCATGGTCTTCGGCCAGGGCGCAGCAAAGATAGTCGGCCACCGTGGTCTTACCGGAGCCCTGGCAGCCATTAATCGCTACCAGGATAGGGCGGTCTGCACCTTTTTGGTGCTTTGCCAGCGAGCGAGCCAGGGGGCCGAACCATTCCAGTGCAGTGCTGAGATAAGCGCTACCCAGGCCATGCCTGCGCAGCAACGCTGCCTGCCATTCGGGAATGCGTGATGAGTGTGAATCGAGCGTCACAAGCTACCTGTTATTGTCTCGCTGCGCCGGATACAGCATGTTCCGTGCCAACGAGCACCAAAATGGTGAGCCTGAAAGCCCGCTCAGAGACTCAGGCGGCGAACATCACTCAATAAGCTCACCAACTGGGCAAAGAAACGCCCGCCATCGCCCCCGTTGATAACGCGGTGATCGTAAGACAAGGCCAGCGGCAAAACCTTTCTTGGCTGAAAGCTCTCCCCGTCCCAGACGGGCCGCATCTCGGCACGTGACACGCCAAGGATACCTACTTCCGGGGTGTTTACGATGGGAGTGAAGCCCTTGCCACCAATATTGCCAAGACTGGAAACGGTAAAACAGCCACCCTGCATATCCGCGGGTTGTAGCTTCCTGTCACGGGCTTTGGTGGCCAGCTCAATCACCTCTTCAGCCAGCTCCCAAAGCGACTTCTGGTCAACGTCGCGGATTACCGGCACTACCAGACCCGCAGGGGTGTCGACCGCCATACCGATATGGATGTAATTTTTGAAGACCAGTTGCTCGCCCCCTGCTGCCAGGGATGCATTGAACTTCGGGTTATCGCGCAGGGCGACCGCACAAGCCTTGATGATAAAGGGCATCGGCGTCAATTTGGTGCCTCGCGCCTCAGCCTCGGTTTTCAGGCTGGCGCGAAACGTCTCCAGGTCGGTGATATCGGCATCATCAAACTGGGTGACGTGAGGCACATTCAACCAGCTGCGTTGCATGTTGGACGCTGTCAGCTTATCCAGCTTACTGCGATCAGTGACCTCAACCTCGCCGAAGCGGGAGAAGTCGATGTCAGGTACCGAGGGCAGCACTCCACCCGCTGTGGCAGTCGATGCACTCGCAGTGCCCAGGGCCTTGCGCGAGTAGGCGTGCAAGTCCTCTTTAACGATACGACCGCGCGGGCCCGACCCGGTCACCTGGGCAAGATCAACACCAAACTCCCTGGCCAGCTTTCGAACTGCTGGCCCGGCATAAATCGAAGCGGCGGTCTCCGGCGGTACCGCTGCCGATACGGGCTCTGGTGGCGCACTGATAACCGGGGGCTCCGGTTGAGACTGTGATTCTGGTTCTTTTTCGGGGGCGGCCGCGGCTGGCGATGGAGCAGGGGCAGGCGCCACCCTTTCAGTGGGCTGCATCTCAAGCAGGGCATCACCCTCCTTCACCTGCTGCCCTTCGCTAACCAGTAACTTCAGGATACGGCCGGCCGTTGGTGCCGGCACTTCCATAGACGCCTTGTCAGACTCCAGCGCAACCAGTGAATCACCCTCGCCAACCACGTCACCCGCTTTGACCGTCAGCTCGATCAGGTCGACAGCTTCGTCGGTGCCGATGTCGGGTACGACAACGATCAACGGTTCGACCTCAGCCGCTGATGCCTGCTCGGCAGGCGCAGGGTCAGCAGAGGGCTCTTCATCTGCGGTGACTTCTACCGGTTCCGGCTCTGCCTGATTGGACTCAGGTTCTGCAGTGTCGGCTTCGGCGACCACCGCCTCTGCGGTTTCCAGGACCAGGATTGCCGCCCCTTCGGATAGCTGGTCGCCCTCTTTCACCAGCAACTCGACAACGGTGCCGGCGGCACTGGCGGGAATCTCCATGGACGCCTTGTCAGATTCAAGAACAAGAAGCGATTGTTCCGCCTCGACCTGGTCGCCCACAGCGACCAGCAGTTCTACGACTTCCGCGTCTTCGGCTCCGCCTATATCGGGAACGGTTAACTGTTGCTTTGCCACGCTGTTATTACCTTCCTGTGAAATTGATCGCCATCATTGGCTTCAGATTGATACCGGATCCACTTTGTCGGCGGGTATTTCCAGCGCCCTGTGTGCACGGGTTACCACATCCCGCTCGATAGCCCCGTCATCAGCCAGCGCCTTGAGCGCCGCCAGGACCACGTATTCCCGACTGACTTCGAAAAATTTGCGCAATTTTTCGCGGGTATCGCTGCGACCATAACCATCGGTGCCCAGCGTCACATAGCGACGCGGAATGAACTCGCGAATCTGGTCACTATAGATTTTGATGTAATCCGTGGCCGCCACCACAGGACCCGCGGTGTCCTGCAACTGCTGGGTTACGTAGGGAACGCGGGGGGTCTCCTGCGGGTGCAACAAATTCCAGCGCTCTACCGCCTTGCCCTCGCGTTGCAGCTCGTTAATGCTGGTCAGGCTCCAGACATCAGCGCCGACACCGTAATCCTGTTCGAGAATCTGTGCAGCCGCTTCCACTTCTCGCAAGATCGTGCCCGAGCCCATAAGCTGCACCCGCTTGCCGGCGTCCAGGGACGACTGACGCAACCGGTACATGCCCTTGATAATCCCTGCTTCAGCACCCTCAGGCATTTCAGGCTGGGTATAGTTTTCATTCATCGTGGTGATGTAATAAAACTTGTTCTCACCCTGGCCGTACATGCGTCGCAGGCCATCCTGGATAATCACCGCCAATTCATAGGCGTAGGTTGGGTCGTAACTGACACAGTTGGGGATTGTGCCCGCCTGCACGTGACTGTGCCCATCCTGGTGTTGCAATCCTTCACCGTTGAGCGTGGTGCGGCCGGCCGTGGCGCCAATCAGGAAACCCCGTGCCTGTGAATCGCCCGCGGCCCAGGCCAGGTCACCGATACGCTGAAAACCGAACATCGAATAGTAGATATAGAACGGCACCATCGAGTAACCACTGGTGCTATAAGACGTCGCCGCCGCCAGCCACGCGGAAAAGGCGCCGGCCTCGTTGATTCCTTCCTCGAGGATTTGCCCCTGCTTGTCCTCTTTGTAAAACATGATCTGGCCGGCATCGTGCGGCGTGTATTTCTGGCCGGCGGAAGAATAGATACCCAATTGCCGAAACATACCTTCCATGCCGAAGGTGCGCGCTTCATCGGGCACTATGGGCACCACCCGCTCACCGACTGCCTTGTCTTTTACCAGGCTGGAGAGCAGCCGCACAAAGGCCATGGTGGTCGATATCTCACGCTTGCCACTGCCTTTCAACTGGCTGGAAAACGCTTCCAGGTCAGGTGTATCGAGCCGTTCAAGTTCGCTGCGCCGCGTTGGTATTGCACCACCCAGTTCCTCACGGCGCTGCTTCATATAACGCATCTCCGGACTGTCAGACGGCGGCCGGTAGTAGGGCACCTCCTCCAGCTCGGTGTCACTGATGGGGATCGCGAAACGATCGCGGAACGCCTTCAGGCTGTCCATGTCGAGCTTCTTGAGCGAGTGCGTTTCGTTGTTGGCCTCTCCCGCCTCTCCGGTACCGTAGCCCTTCACGGTCATCGCCAGCACCACGGTGGGTCGCTCGCCCTGCTCCACTGCCGCCGCATAAGCGGCATAGACTTTATAGGGGTCATGGCCACCCCGGTTCAGGTACATGATGTCGTCATCCGACAGGTCTTTCACCAGTTCGGCGCTCTCGGGATACTTGCCGAAGAAGTGCTCACGGGTATAAGCACCGCCGTTGTATTTGTAGTTCTGCAACTCCCCGTCACAAACCTCGTCCATGCGCTGTTGCAGCATCCCGCTTTCATCTTTTTCCAGCAGAGGATCCCACTTGCGACCCCAGATAACCTTCAGTACGTCCCAGCCAGCACCGCGGAAAACACCTTCCAGTTCCTGGATAATCTTGCCGTTACCACGCACCGGTCCGTCAAGCCGCCGCAGATTGCAGTTGACGACAAAAATCAGGTTGCCGAGGCGCTCGCGGCCCGCCAGGGAAATGGCGCCCAGTGACTCGGGCTCGTCACACTCGCCGTCGCCCATGAAACACCAGACATTGCGGTCGCCGTGCTGTAGCAGACCACGATCC
>CAZPVJ010000098.1:0-39267 GCA_964590005.1 uncultured Alteromonadaceae bacterium
TGGAAGGAAACAGTACAACAAGTGTATTGCCTGCCACTCGGTGGAGCCGGGTGAAAGCCTGATGGGGCCGAGCTTGCACGGACTGATAGGCCGACAAGTAGGTGCTGCCGATGGGTTCTTTTACTCAGAGGCTATGGGTAATGCAGACTTTATCTGGACCGAGGACAATCTAGCGGCGTTTGTGGAAAACCCGGCTGGCTTTTTGCCGGGCAATGTAATGCCCTTCGGTGGCATTCGTAAGCAGGCCCAGCGAGACGCACTGGTGTGTTACATCAGTCAATTGCGCTGAGCAAGGCGTAGGTCAGGGTCATCAGGTAAAAGGTCAGCGCGTAGATTACTGCAAAGACGATAATCATCGTACCCATTACGCATCGCCGGGTTACGTTGCACTCCCCTGCTCGTCGCCCTCGGTTACAGACTTATTCCGGCTCAAAAACTGCTTGATGTCTTCCAATATGGTGTAGCCCGACGGCACAACCAGCAACGTAACAGCCGTTGCGAACAACACACCAAACGCCAAAGACACGGCCATTGGAACCAGGAACTGGGCCTGCACGCTGCGGCTGAACATCAACGGCAAAAGCCCAACGAAGGTTGTCAGGGCGGTCAGCACAATAGGCCGGCAGCGCGACACCGCGGCATGCTGTACCGCTTCTCGAAAATGCTCACCCTGCTTGCGACGCTCGTTGACGTTGTGCACCAGTACCAGGCTTGAGTTCACCACAACGCCTGACGCAGCGATGAAGCCCATGACCGAAGGCATGGCAAGGCCTGAGATCAAACCAAAAAACTTCATGATCACGTGCCCCCAGATGGCGCCAACAAAAGCGAAAGGAATGACGCTCATAATGATCAAGGGCTGGGTGTAGGAGCCCAGGGGCACCGCCAACAGCGCAAAAATAACGAAGATAGCGATACCGAACATGGGTACCAGGCTTGCCGCCGCCTCACCCTGTTCCGCCTGTTCACCTTCCAGGCTATAAGTGATGCGAGGGTAGTCCTTCATGATTTCCTGGATCGCACCGGCACGCAAGTCAGCGATGACTTCGTTGGCGGTTATCTGGGAGCGATCGACATCCGCAATTACACTCACAATACGCTGTCTATCTGAGCGTCGAATTGTGGAGTAGCCCCGACCCAGTTCGGCCTCCGCCACTGTAGAAAAAGGTACTTCCGCACCATCCGGTGTACGTATACGCATGTCGCTCAAGGTAGCCAGCGACTTTCGCTCGGCCTCGGTGTAACGCACCATCACCCGCACATCGTCCCGCCCACGCTGGATACGCTGGGCCTCCTCACCGTAAAACGCTTGCCGAACCTGACGCGCCAACGCAGCCAAAGATAGCCCCAGCGCTTCGCCAGAAGGCTTCATATCAAGCTTGAGCTCCTGCTTACCGGAGCGAAAAGAATCTGTGATATCGATAACACCGGGATAGGTAGCAAGCTTGGTTCGCAGGATTGCCGCAACCTCTCGCAACTCATCCACGTTGACACCTTCCAGCTGAATATCAATGGCGTTACCCGCGGTAAAGAACGATGTCGTAAATTTAAGTTCTACCGCGTCGGCGATCGGACCGGCCAATTCGCGCCACCGATTACCAACCGCTCGCGTGTCGAGCTGACGAGACTGGCTGGGCGTTAACTGCATGGTGACCTCGCCCAGGTGCCCCCCACCATCGACCGACACATTGACCGAGCCTGGCCCACCGCCCCCGGTGCTGCTTGGCTGGCTGCCTACCGCTGACAAAATATGGGTAACGGGTGGCGCCAGGGGAAATTCCTCTTTCAGCTCCGCCTGTAACTGCCGTGCCGTTTGCTCCAGGTGTAAAACGGCGGCGTCTGTCACCGACACCGGGGTACCCAGCGGCATGGTCAGTTGGGCAATCACCTGGTCTGATTCCAGCGGCGGGAAGAACGAGAACGGCAGGCGACCGCTCCCCAGGATCCCCAAAGTAACAAGTAGCGCAGCCAGTGCTATAGAGACGACCACATAGCGAATCGCAACTGCCCGCTCCACCAACTGCCGAAATTGCACAGCGATCAACCGCTCGATGCGACTGGACAAACGTTTCTGTGCAGCCACCATAGACTCTGCAAGGGGCTTGGCGATACCGGCCAGGTAGAGCACGTAAAGCACAAGCGCTGTCGCTATAGCCAAACCCAGGTAGCTGCGCACATCCCAGGATAGCTCCAAAAGGGCTATGCCTATAATCGGTATCAATAGCATTCCAACTTCGCTACTGGGTGAGCCCGAATGACTGTGCCCCAGGTGTGAAGGCAGGATTAGCTGGGATTCAATCAGGGAAAAGGCAAGACAGCACATCACCACCGTACCGATTACACCAAATATTTGGCCGAAGGTTCCCGGCCCCAGCAACAGGGGCATGAAGGTTACCACCGTAGTCAGCACGCCAAAAATAACCGGCAGCGATACCTGTTGAGTTCCAAGAATGGCGCCCTCCAGCAGGTTACCCGTTTTTTGCTGCATGGTATGGGCCTTTTCACCGACCACAATGGCATCGTCTACGAGCAGGCCAAGCACCAGAATAAAACCAAACAAAGAAATCGCGTCGATGGATAAACCCAGCATATAGCCGGCAAAAATCGCGCCCAGAAAAGCAACGGGCACACCAAAGCTAACCCAGAACGCCAGCCGCGGCCGCAAAAATATTGCCAGCACGACAAGGACCATCAAAAATCCTTGCCGTGCACTACTGAGCAAGGTCTGCAGCCGGTCCTGCAAAAACTTGGAGCCATCATTCCAGACGGTTAGCTCCACGCCTTCCGGAAGACGGCCAGCAGCAGAATCCAGGTAGGTGCCGACAACTTCTGTGATATCAATAATGTCCTGACTACCGATGCGCGACACGCGAACCAGGGCAGCGGGTTTACCGTCAAAACGCAACATCTGGTCTGTGTCGGCAAAGCCATCTACCACGGTTGCCACGTCTTTCAGGTAAAGACGCGTACCGTCGGGAGATGTTCGCAAGACCAGATTTTCGAATTCGCTACCCCAATAGGCCTGGCCCTTTGTGCGAAGCAGAATCTCGCCGCCGGCCGTCTTTATAGAACCACCGGGCAGGTCCAGGGAGCGACTTCTTACGGCGTTGGCCACTTCATCAAAGCTAATGCGATTGCGGCGCAACGAGCTCTCTGACACTTCTATCGATAACTCGTAGGGACGTGTATTGCGCAGCTCAACCTGTGTTACACCGGACAGCTTGGCGATATCGTCACGAACCTGCTGGCCAATCACTTTTAGCGTACGCTCATCGGTTGGCCCAGTGACGGCGATATCCAGGACCGCGCGGATAATACTCACCAGGTTTACGATCGGTTTCTCGGTTTCAACCGGGAACGTGTCAATGGAATCTATACGGTTCTTAACATCGTCCAGGGCGCGGCCTTCATCGGTATCTTCAAACAATTCCACTGAGACCGAGCAGACACCCTCCTTCGCATTTGAGCGAATCTGCTTTACGCCCTCAACACCCTCCAGTTCCTCTTCAATCCGGATACAAACGCCCTGCTCCACCTCTTCAGGCGCAGCGCCAAGGTAGGGCACGGTAACCGAAACAATGGGGACATTGACGTCTGGAAAAGACTTCTGCGGCATGCGTGCCACAGCCACCAGACCTGAAAGGACAATAAGTCCCAACAGCAAATTAGCCGCAACATGGTTGCGCGCAAACCAGGCGATTATGCCTTTCATAAACCGGCGCTTGCGCTATCGAGCGGTGTATCAGCCGTGCGCACCAGCATGCCCTCCAACGCATTCTCCAAAGGTGAAACGCAGACCCTGTCACCCGTGCCAAGACCCGCGCTGATATAAGCCTGCTCGCCTACGGTGCGCAGTATTGTCACCTGATGGAAATGCAGCCGATTATCGGCATCCACCAACAAGACCTTATTACCCTGGCGAATCGAGGCGCGTGGTAACACCGCCAGATCAGAGGCTACCCGCCCATGAATCTCGGCATCGACAAATAACCCAACTGCCAACGGCGCGCCGCCAGCGGTCGGCGCATAGGGTGAATCAACACGAGCGATCAAGTTCACCATACGGGTTTGTGGATCAAGCTCACCCTCGGTGCGCACAATTTCTCCTGCCCACTGGTAGTCCGAGCCGGCGAAGCGTGCGCGTATAGTGACCTTCGGCGGATCACCTGCGGCCTCGCCCTCCAGGCCAGGTTTCAAAGGTAAGTCGAGAAAGGCCAATTCTTCATCGTTGATAGGCAGGCGCACCTCGGCGAAATCCGTTGCATAGATAGTCGCGACAGAAAATCCGCGATTGACAAACTGCCCCACATCAACACGTTCGCTTCGAACCCGTCCCTGGTAGGGTGCGAGGATCCTCGTTCGAGCGAGGTCGCGTTCGGCACGGGCAAGTTGCGCCCGGGAGGATTTCAGCGTCGCCTCCGCTATGCGCATTCGGTTGGCAGCGTCATCCTGTTGCGACTCACTCGCCAATTGGCGCTCCCTGAGACTATCCACGCGCTGCGCCGCACGCCTGGCATTGGTGAGGTCACTTTCCGCCTGCGCGATACCAGCCCGGGCCTGCTCCAGGGCAAGCTCGTAATCCAGCGGCTCTATCTGTAACAGCTCTTCGTCTGCCTCAAAGAAACCGCCGGAAACCAACTTCGGGCTTACGCTGATCACCCTGCCGGCTACCTCCGCCACTAACTCACTCTCGGTTCTTGGCGCCACTGTTCCATGGGTCAGGGCCGAGAGCTCAACATCTTGCAATGTGATGGTTTGCACGCGCACTAGCGGTGCTACCGGTTCCACAGATTGGGGGGTCAGACCGGGACCGGTCACCAACAATAGCCCAGCCAGCACAAAGCCGACAAAGACGATGACAAAAGGCATAATCAGCCGTTTGAAGCGTGTGGCGCCCATAAAAATACTCGAATACAAAACCAGTGGAAGTTGTCGCGCTCACCTGCCCACGCATGCAACTTCAGACATCCACCATTGTACACTGACCACAACCGTTTGAATGCTCGCCGCTTAAGTTCTGCCTGGGCAGAGTTCGCTCTTACCGGTTTATCTTGCGCCATTGCAAGGGTGATATGCCCATCCACTGGGAAAAGGCACGCGTGAAAGCAGCGGGTTCTGAGTAGCCCAGGCGATGGCCGATATCACCTACTGACAGCTCCGGATTGCGCAGGTAGTTCATCGCCCGGTCAGCTTGCACCGCAGACAACAGTTCCGCGTAGGAGTTGCCCTCCCGTGCCAGGCGTCGATTCAGGGTGCGCTCTGACATGGCCAATTGCGCAGCGACTTCACCGCGATTCAGGGGCGGACAATATGCCCATATCCATCGCGTCACCCGTTCACTGAGACTGGCATCATCCTCCAGAAACTGCGATAGCTTTTCTGCCAGCGTGACGTAATAGCGGTGCATCACCCGGTTTGCCCGCGGCAGTTCCAGTTCGGTAGGTAACGGCAAGGCCATCCCGGCCTCGGGCTGATCAAACAGTACCGGGCAGCCCACCGCCTCTTCGCTATGGGACCAGTCTTCAGGCTGCGGAAAGGGTAGATGAATATAGAGCGGAGCACACTGCTGCCCCGCGACATCTTGCATATTGCGCAGGCTGGCCAACAGGTCAATGCTCAGGCAGTAAGCCGCCAGTTGGTCTCGCTCCGCCTCGCTTACCCCGGCGATCTCCGGCGCATTGAAGGTGAAGCGATAAACCAATGACTCCTGCTGTTGCGAGATCACCATCCGCGAGTGTCCGGGAGTTAACTGCGGAAACCGCAGGCAAACCGCCAGCGAGTCTGCGAGTGTATCTGCGTGCAGCATTGCCATGCCCAGCACACCCATCATCTCGATACCCAGTTCCCGGGTATGGGCAAAGAGCATCGTGACGGGGTGAATATCCCTGCCAAGGTGTTGAATGAGGCTGAGGCAGACCTGCAGCTCCTGGGTTAGTGAGATTGGGAAATCCGGTTCGTCCAGCACCCTGGATGGCAGACCGGCGGCCGAAATAATCTGGCGCGCGACAGACTCCTCCACGCCGAAAAACTCCAGCTGAGCCAGCAAACTGGTGGCCATACGGCGAACACTCGCCAGGTTACCGCTTGCGAGAACCTGCTCGGACATTGATCAGACCCCAAATAGCCAATTTCGGTTGATATGGCGCAAATTATCAAAAAAAGGGCGCGGTATGCAATGGGTCTCGATCGGCCACCGCCCTACACTGGTTGTCATCATGGAGTAATTCAGAGGATTCACGGCATGGCTACAGTAACTGATTTGCACAGCGGCTCGGCGGCAGAGCATTTTGACGTTCTTATTGTCGGCGCGGGTATTTCCGGCATCGGCGCTGCCCATCACCTGCAGGAGAAATGCCCAGACAAGCGTTTCCTGATCCTGGACAACAAAGAGGCCCACGGCGGAACCTGGCGTCAGCACACTTACCCCGGCATACGCTCCGATAGTGACCTGTATACCTTCGGCTATGGCTTCAAGCCCTGGACCGGGCAGCCAATTGCCGCAGCTGATTCGATTCTCGATTACATGAATGAAGTGATCGAGGAAGGACATATAGACGAGCACATTCGCTATCAGCACGAGGTCACCGCGGCTTCCTGGGACTCCTCTGACCAGGTCTGGCGGGTGCGCATTCACAACAAGGCCAACCACAAGGAATTCACCTTAAGCTGTAACTTCCTATGGATGTGCCAGGGGTACTATCGTCACCAGCAGGGCTACACGCCTGAGTGGCCCGGTATGGCCGACTTCAAGGGACCCATCATTCACCCACAAACCTGGCCTGAGGATCTGGACTACCAGGGCAAGAGGGTCGTGGTTATCGGGTCTGGTGCCACCGCGGCGACATTGGTGCCGAACATGGCGGATGACTGCGAGCACATAACCATGTTGCAGCGATCGCCAACCTATTTCCACACTGGCGAAAATCGCAACGAGCTGGCCGACAAACTTCGCTCGCTCGATGTGCCGGAAGAGTGGGTGCACGAGATCGTGCGCCGAGAAATTCTCCAGATGATGAAAGAGGTCCAGGACCTTTCGGCGCAGGAGCCGGAGCTGGTTAAGGAAGAACTGTTCCGGGTTATACGCGGACACCTGGGCGAAGACTTTGATATGCGACACTTTACGCCCAGCTACCGTCCCTGGCAGCAACGCCTGGCTTACGTGCCCGACGGCGACCTGTTCGAAGGCATCAAGTCCGGCAAGGTTTCGGTAGTCACCGACCATATCGATCGCTTCACCGAGAACGGCATTCTGACGAGCTCGGGTGAGTTACTGGAGGCTGACATCATCATTACCGCCACGGGCTTCGACTTGTCGGTCATGGGCGACATACCCTTTGACCTCGATGGCGAGGCGGTGGACTTTTCCAAGTCGATCACCTACCGCGGTATACTGTTCTCGAACCTTCCTAACCTGAGCCATATGTTCGGTTATTTTCGCACCAGCTGGACCATGAGAGTGGACCTGGTGAGCGATTACATCTGCCGGCTGCTGAACCACATGGACGCACGCGGTGCGACCGTCTGCACGCCGACCCTGCGGCCGGAAGACGAGGGCATGCAACTCACCGACTGGATCGAAGAGGAAGAATTCAACCCCGGCTACCTCCAGCGCAGTAAACACCTGATGCCCAAACAGGGCAGCCAGGAACCCTGGCAATTCTGCCGCGATTACTATATCGAGAAGGACATGCTGCCAGCCCTGGATTTAGAGGAGGAAGCCCTGGTTTACACAGGCCCACAGGAACCGGTATCCAAGGCATCCTGACACGAACCCGGCGATTCAATCGCCGGGGTGATACCAGATTGGCGACGTATAGGCGCGCTCCTGTATCGCTACGGGACCGCCCGGGTTAATACCGGTACCGAACCTGACCGCATCATATACGGGCCACCTGGGTGTCGGTATCTGCAATACGCGCACGTAGTAGAAGGCGTGTTGGCCAGGGTCGAACTCAGGATCCTGCCAAACGGTAGCAAGTTGAGATTCTCCTATTGTGTCGCTCCAGCTCGCTTGCTTAACATCAACAGTATTGCCAACGGCTGGTAGCTTGCCTTGGCGATCAAGTTCACGGGCTCCACTCCACGCAACGTTATAAACAGATTCATGTAGACGGCCTGTTTCATCTTGCCAGCCTTTTACAATTTGTATTCTGTCGAGGTTGGCCCCCAGCGGGTCCTTGCTTGCCGCCACCAGAAAACTTGGCGCTGTCTTACCGTCTTCTTCAGACAGCTGCCCTCCCATGGGTACGCCCCTGGCGTACCCTGCCGTGGCTATATCTTCCCCCTCCAGATCCGTTTGTTCAAAATCCCAGCCCCCGAAAAAACGAACCGTCAGTCTTGGCCCGGTAGTGCCATAAGTTTCCTTACGTCGTATCGCGTCGAATAACGCAGCGCGAGTGTTCTGTGCAGCCCATACAGCCGCATAGCCGGACGCCACCTGTTCCCAACCCATCAGCTCGGCAACCGGGCCGGAACGGTGGATTTTCCTGGCGCGATCAGCCGACGGCTCTGTGCCAGAATGCTTACCGTAAAAATTATCTGAATCAGCCGTCGCCAAAGACGTATGCGAGTCCGTACTGGCGATCACGCCAAATTGAAACGGATTCACACCAAGCTTTGCCGAAAATGCGAGCCCCCGCTTTAAAGCGGAACGTGTATATTCGTACTGGAGCATGTCCTTGCTCTTGGCCTCGCTCAAATCGAGGTTACCTGAATCCCAGGTTTCGAAATCCGCGAACTCGTCATTCGGGGATAAGAACGGGTGGGTTTCGCCGTCACCTTTAATCTGGCTGATCTCAATGACTGGCTCCCACCGGGCTCGCCGGCCAGCATAATCAGCATCTAGTGGTTTGCCATCAATAGTCGTGTCGGCGAACATCATGCCGTTACTCAGGTTGGCATTATGGGGAATTGCCAGCGCGCTACCCCCCGTCTTCTGCTCATAGTCGGCCAGGTAGCGCCATAGGTCTTCCGGGTCTGCACTATCTGCCAGTGTGTAGGGCAACATTTGCTTCGCCCGCTCAGCGCCATCCCTCAGAACAACAACCCTATGCAGGTTGTTACCCTTTACGAGAGACGTCCATTCATAGCCCAGGAGCGCGGTAAACGTCCCGGGCTCGTTAAATCGCTCGGCGGCGGCGATATTGTGCTCCCATACGGTTGTCATCAGCGCAGGATCATTGGTTGCCCACGGTAGCGTACCTTGCGCAAAGCCACTGACCAGCTCCCTCGACACAATCATTGCCTTACCGTCTTTGAGCAACTGGAACCAGCGCTGCCCCAGTTCCTCTTCCATTATCCGTGGGTGTCCGCTAGCCAGCATTCCAAAAAACCCCATGCCGTCGGAATGATCCGCTATTACCAGGAAATCCAGGGGCCTGTTCAGCTGGGCTTCTAGCCCGGTGGTGGATGTTACTTTTTCACCACGGGCAAAACGGTAGGCCGCATCGACGTCCAGTCTGTTGCCACGGGCTGCGGCATCACCGGAGGCTGACGTATGCAGGTGCGTATCGCCCCAATAAACACGCGTAGTACCATCCGGGGACTGGGCTGCAGTCGTTACCGTACCAAGGCATAAGACGCCCGCTATAAGTTTTGCCAGACCTTTCATAGACACTCTCAAAAATCACGTGATCAAATTGATGGAAATTCTCTTGTCGCCAGGCAACGAGGGTTGAGCAAAACGAGCAAGCAAAGCGGATTACCAAAGCTTGCGGGCAATGTAAAAACCGTAGCTGTAATACGCGTTAAATTGTTCGTAAAGCGCCTGCTCCTCATCCAGCTCGTCGGCCAGGGCGCGTGCGGCGTCGCTATTACCCTGTCGCTGCAGGAAGTCGGCTTTATTGGCCTGCAGCGGTGCATAGTAGTTGTCCAGCCAGCAGTGATCTGCCAGGGTGAAGTAACCAATCGGGGAATAGCCGGCTTGCTCCAATACGTTTGTCTTGGCAGACGCCGTATCTATTTCCGGATAAGCCTCTTGCCAGAAATCTTCGATCTGCTTTGGCCGTGCAGCCGTGGTCCACGTAATCTCCGAAACAGCCAACACGCCGCCGGGCTTGAGGAATTGTCTCCAGTATTCTATGCCGGCCGTGAATCCCATATTGTAAATCGCGCCTTCTGACCAGATAAGATCAAATTGTGACGGCGCGAAAGGCAGCGCATCCATTGACGCCACCAATGCCTCTACACGCGCAGCCAGTCCGGCGCGCTTTACCCGCTCAAGCAGCTTTTCAGTGAACGGCGCTAAAAAGTCGATCGCTGTAAGCTGCGCGTTTAATTCACGGGCCAGCTGCAGTGTTGCAGCACCGGTACCGCTACCGATATCCGCAACGCTAAGCGGCGCAGTGGCATCAAGGTTACAGAGGCCCAGAGCACGCCGAAGTTCAGCATCGCCACCTGGCCCCTGGCGGGGGTTATTGATCTGCTGATCAATGATCAACTCAAGCGATTCCATAACTCATTCAGGCCTGACCTGCCAGTGTTCGATGCCCACCAGTAAACGTGTTGTGAACCGGAAAATCCAGTCTTGTAACAGTAGACCCTGGTATCTATTCAGGCTCCGCGGTACCGAATGAGCGCTTCCATCCAAAGCCGCGCTCATCTGCGCAACAAACTGATAGAAAGGTAGGTTCATTCATTTTTCCTTCTCAGTTCCCTGCCGAAAGCATAGATCGATGCCCGCAGTTACACGAAGCTGGACCCGATAGTTTTCCCATGGAACCAGATCATAGTTGGGGTTCAAGACGCTACGCCTTACAACTCACACTGAGTATTTGACTGCTACCCCAGATAACCGCACCGGCGCAGTTGGCAGCTGCCCAATCATTGCCTAGACTTGAATGAAATCTTATCTCGAGCGAGGGTTGCTATGTCTGCCAAAAAACTCATTCCATGCGCCGTATTAATGGCTTCTTTGGCCGCACCTTTTAGCTGGGCTGACGGTTATGTTGGCAGCATCCTGACTGACAGGGAAGCCTTAAAGGCCGGCATTGACAAAAAGGATCTCAAGGAGGACGGCTACTCACCCTATGCGGGGAAGAAGTTTCCGACAAAAGTGCTCTGGGGCGACACACACTTACACACCAACCTGTCGCTGGACGCGCGCGCGTTCGGCGTTACCGTCAGCCCCGCGGATGCCTACCGCTTAGCCCGTGGTGAGCAGATCACAACCACCCACGGTGAACCACTGCGGCTATCCCGGCCACTGGACTGGCTTGTCGTTGCCGATCATTCCGATGGCCTGGGCGCCATGGAAGAAGTTGTAAACGGTAATCCAATGCTTATGAAGGATCCGACCGCCAGGGACTGGCATGAGCGCATCGCCAAGGGCGGCGAATCAGCATTGAATGCGACCATGGAGATTATCGAGACCTTTGCGGGCATCACCGGTGAATCCATGCCGGACGTTATCGTGGACCCGGATTTTGTAAGCACAGTCTGGGAACGTTACCTCAACACCGCCGAAGAATTTAATGAGCCGGGGCGTTTTACCACACTGATCGGCTATGAGTGGACCTCTACCGAGGGCGGCAACAACCTGCATCGCAACGTGCTCTATCGCGATGGCAAGTCGGAAGCCAAACAAATTTTGCCCTTCACCGCCGCCGAAAGTTTCAACCCGGAAGATCTGTGGCGTTGGATGGCGAACTACCAGGACAAGACCGGCGGCCAAGTGCTTGCGCTTGCTCACAACGGTAACGTGAGCAACGGCATTATGTTTCCCGAGATCAATCCCAAGACTGGAGAGCCAATCACGCCAGCCTACGCAGAGACTCGCATGCAGTGGGAGCCCATCTACGAGGTGACGCAGATCAAGGGCGACGGTGAGTCCCACCCTTTCCTGTCACCGAATGATGAGTTCGCGGGCTACGACGTACTGTGGGACAAGGGTAACCTGGGCCCGGTAGTTAAAGAGGACAACATGCTGCAGTACGAGTATGCGCGCGAAGCACTCAAGAACGGACTCAAGCTGGGTGAGAAACTCGGCACTAACCCTTATCAATTCGGTATGGTTGGATCAACAGACAGCCATACGGGGCTAGCAACAGCCGGAGAAGAGAACTTTTTCGGTAAACACGCGGGCAAGGAGCCGCACAAGGGTCGCTGGTCAAAGCTGGTTGGAAACTTTGGCGAGGTGAAATACTACGGCTGGGAGCAGGTAGGATCTGGCTACGCCGCGGTATGGGCGACCGATAACACCCGAGAAGCCATCTGGGATGCCATGAAACGCCGAGAGGTCTATGCGACGACGGGGCCACGTATACTGCTGCGCTTTTTCGGTGGCTGGAACTTCACCGACAATGATGCGAAGTTACGTGATCCTGGCCTCATAGGCTATGGCAAAGGCGTTCCCATGGGTGGCGAACTGAATCGTGAACCGGGCAAAAGCGCACCGTCCTTCCTGGTAGCTGCCCTGAAAGACCCTCTCAGCGGAAATCTCGATCGTATCCAAATCGTCAAGGGATGGCTGGATACCCAGGGCAAAACCCACGAGAAGGTATACGATGTAGAGTGGAGCGACCCAGAGGTCCGCCAACCCGGCAAGGATGGCAAGTTACCGCCCGTCGGTAGTACGGTAGATCTGGACAATGCCTCCTGGTTGAACACTATCGGCGCGTCTGAGCTGATTACTGTGTGGAAGGATCCCGATTTCGACCCCGAGCAGAACGCTTTCTATTACGCCAGGGTTATCGAAATTCCCACCCCTCGCTGGACAGCCTACGACAGTAAGCGTTTCGAAGAACAGATGGATGAGGAAGTACCCATGACAACGCAGGAGCGGGCCTATAGCTCTCCCATCTGGTATAAGCCGTAGCGACAGGTACGAGCTTCAATGCTTAGAAAATCGTGTATCCGCCGCAGATGGTGATCTCCTGGCCGGTATGAAAACTGGAAGCATCACTGGCCAGATAAACCGCGATGCCGGCGAAATCTTCCGGCGCGCCCCAGCGCCGAGTGGGCTGCCGCGGCAAGACCTTTCGCTTAAAGCCGTCGCTATCCAGAACCGGCCTGGCTAAATCAGTCATGGTCCATCCGGGAACGAGCGTGTTCGCTCGGATATTGTACCGACCATACTCCACGGCCAGGCCCTTCATCATGGGAATAACACCACCATTAGCGGCGCCGTAGTGTTCATTATTGGACGCTCCCATTAAGGTCGAAGTAGACGAAACGCCAACCAGGGAGCCACCGATGTCGCCCTCCTTCGAGCGCGCAACCATGTGTTTGGCGGCAGCCCTTAGCGTAAAAAATTTTCCTTCCAGATTAACCGCCATAACCTCGCGCCAGGCCGTTGTGGAAAGCTCATGAAATGGCGCCGTCTCGACTGCTATTCCTGCATTCGCCATACAGGCATCCAGGCGGCCGAAGGACTCCAGTAACCGCCCCATGGCATTTTTAACCGCGCTCTCATCTGACACATCGACCACCTGAGCGCTAATGCGGGTACCGTATTCGGCGAGTCGAGCCGATGCGGTTTCATTTTTTTCCGCACTCCTACCCCAGATCACCACGTCAGCCCCGGCCTGGGCCAGGCCCTCAGCCATCCCTAAGCCAATGCCGCCGTTGCCACCAGTAACCAGCGCCACCTTGCCCGTGAGATCGAAAGGTTTGAATGCCATACTATTTTTATACTCCTGTCATTCACAATACTTGATCGCCCAAACTTGGCTCATATTGGTCGGCAACGTACCCGCCTTCACTTGGCCAAGAGTGTACTTACGGTCTGTCAATGGGCGCCGTAATAGCTACCTCTAAACCACCCGAATCATCCAGAGCGATCCGTCGACAGCTCTATCTGCCACCGGCTCAACAGGCGGGCCATGCGGCGAGGCAGGCAAAAGGCGAGATTCATCAGGCAGCAGCCGAGCAACCAACAAAAAAATAACGGTACGTAGAATAGCAGAATAAGAACGAGCAGAACTTTGCGCATAACAGAAATCCTTTTCCGTTTTGTGACTCTTACCTTAGCAGTGTCCTGGGTCTTAGAAAAGCGCTCATTGCGCGTCCACCAGCTTAATGTTCAGGTCCCTGGACTCGCCAACCATCAGATGCCGGGGTCGATACCGGTCATCTCGATGGAAAGCCCCCACAGGCGCTCTGCGAGCTCCGGGTCTCGTGATCGTGCATTCGCGCGCGCCTTACCCGCAGGCCCGGCGGTCTCCCCCCGCTTTATTGGACCAATATAGTCTCCTCCAACCACTTCGCCGCTGGTCGCCGCCATCAGCGTGGGCCAAGCGCCCTCAAGCGAGGTATTAAAGAATTTATTTACCAGTGGTGCGGTAAACCTGACTACCCTCGGCATGTAACGGGAGAGTTCGGTGTCGGCAATGCCAGGATGGCAACCGACCGAAATCGCCGAGCTGCCCGCCGCCTCCAGACGTCGCTGCAACTCCATTGAGTACAGGAGGTTAGCCAGCTTGCTTTGCCCATAACGCCTCGCCCGGTTATAGCTTCGGTCTGCATTGATATCTGAGAAATGAATATCTCCACCGCGATGCGCCACACTACTGGTATTAACAACCCTGGCATTCTCTGTAGACATTAGCAGCGGCAACAATAATCCGGTAAGCGCAAAAGGTCCCAGATGGTTTACCCCGAACTGGCTCTCATAACCCTGTGCGGTTCGCTCCAGCGGCGGCATCATAATGCCGGCATTATTGATCAGCCCGTCGAGTTGGACTTCTTGGCCGACCAGCGCTGCGGCATCGCGGACCGAATCCAGGTTCCCCAGGTCCAGCGGGATATGCTCAAGCGGCGCGTCGGGGGCCGTCTCTCGAATGCTGTTAATCGCTGCTTCGGCTTTGTCGGCGCTTCGACACCCCAGTAAAACCCGCGCCCCCCGCTCCGCAAGCACTCTAGCGGTCTCGAGGCCAATACCGGTATTTGCGCCCGTCACGAGAAACGTCTTGCCTTCCAACACCGGTACATCGGCATCCGTAAAGCCAGTCATATCAACTCCAATTGTTTGCCATAATCAGGAAAGGGGTCTATCCGTCGAAAAAGCAGTATAGCGCAGCTCACTATCCGCGTATTTACCCTACGGAAAACACAGCTATCATTAGTATTGCCGAAACAAAATATCCCCTGCTATGGAATTTCAAACAGCTTTGCCAATGCCAAGGAGCTTAATACTTCATGACCAGGGTAGACTCTAGGTGAAGTTCGGACGCTTAATCATGCTCGCGGCAGTCATCGCTTGTGCCCTGGTAGCGCTACAGCAATACAAGCATGCCGAGGGTGTTTCGAGAGCTGCCTCGATTTTCAAAAATACCGCCATAGCGCGATTAGACGACGTCGGTACTACCAGGCACCTGTCAATTCTGCCCCTCATCGATGCCCATAGCGATGATCCGCGCCTGGCTACCGAGGTTGGTCTGTCCTATCTGATCGATACAGAATCCAACCGTATCCTGTTTGATGTGGCGCAAAATAGCGGTGATGAAAGCCCCTCCCCGCTGCAAAGAAATATGGCGGCACTGGGTATCGACCTGGCCAGTATCGATACCGTATTCATCTCCCACAACCATCTCGATCATGTTGGTGGCATGCACTGGCAGCGACTCGATACCTTTTCGCTGGGCCGCGAGCAAGTACCCTTTCCAAAGCCCATGGCCCAGTTAGTTGCGCCGGACACCATGACCTACCCCGGGCTACTATCAGTGTATGCAGATAAGCCCATGCCAATAGGAAGCGGGGTAAGCACAAGCGGCCTGGCCTCTACCGGACGTATAGGCCGTCAATTGACTGTGGGCTGGATCGAAGAGCACGCGTTGGTAGTGATTGTCGAGGACCTGGGCGGCGTGATCATCGTTGGCTGTGGTCACCAGACGCTATCCTATCTTCTCAAGCGCTATCACGACGCCTTCGAAGCGCCCTTATACGGCATCGTGGGTGGTCTTCACTTCCCCGTGCCGGAAGGCCGAATTCATTTGGGTCCCATTGACGTTCAGCGTCGACTGGCATCAGGTAACGGGCTTTTCAACCCACTCACCATGGAGGAGGTAGATGCGCAGATAAGACTCCTGGCAGGTCTCAACCTTGGCCTGATAGCCGTCAGCGGCCACGACAGCAGCGATGAAGTCATCGAAAAGATCTCGCAGGCGATGCCCGAGGCACATCGCTATGTAAAGGTTGGCCAGCCGATAGTGATCGAGTCACCCGGCTCAGATGTACCCAAGCGGCCCCGATAATTTACGCGAACCTGTAACTGGCACAGGTTTTTGGCGACACGAGACTACTTTCCACTCCCATGTTCCACGTACTCCAGAAGATAGTTCACCGCCTCTGAGATAGAGCGTCCATCAACATCGACTATCTTGTTGGCCTCCCGCATCACCTCGTCTGGTATCGCGTTAACAAGCGGCCTCATCGCGCTGACAAATCCCGGGTCCGATACAGCCTGCTTCGAGGCCAGGTACAAGCCGTCATAGGGCAGAAGCGCATTTCGCGGATCCTCCAGAATCACTAAATCATACGCCGCCACGCGTCCGTCAGTGGTGTAGGCGGTGATCAGATCAACCTGTCGATCATCGACAGCGTTGTACATGAGCGCCGCATCGAAAGTCAGCTTCTGCCCGAAATCAAGCGTGTAAAGATCTCTGACCCGCAGCCATTCGGGCCTGCCAAAGAACTCCAGATCACCACCGCAGACAAGCTGTGAGGCTAAGGGGATAAGGTCTTCGATCGTTCTAATACCCAACTCTTCCGCCCGATCGCGCCTCATGGCAAACGCATACAGGTTCTGAAAGCCTGAGGGTCCGATACTCGCCAACCCCTGGTCTTCAACATACGCCATGGTCTCCAGCAAAATCTGCTGACGACCCGGATTGCCTTCCCGCTCCATATAATTCGCCCAGAGCGTGCCGGAATACTCCATATACAGGTCAATATTTCCGCTTTGCGTTGCTTCAAACGCGATATCGGAGCCCAGCCCGGTGCGCTGTTCCACACGGTATCCAGCCTCCTCAAGCGTCCCCGCCAAGAATCCCGCCAGAATATACTGTTCGGTAAATGCTTTTGCGCCAATGACGATATCGGGCTTGGGCTTAGGCAGTAATGTCAGCGCCACGACGGTGATAATTGCGGCGAGCGCGCTCATCACGGCAACTCGCATCAGTCGGTACTTACGCCGAGTGGTTGTTGTTACATCATTTTCTGAGAGCCACTGAATGCCCCCAATCACGCTATCAAGGATAATGGCCATCAGGGCTGCAGCAAGGCTGCCCACTGTGATGGCAACGATATTGCGAGTCTGAATGCCCGTGAATATATAATTACCAAAACTGGTCGCCCCGACCAGGGTCGATAGTGTCGCCAGACCCACCGTCCAGACTGTCGCGGTCCTTATGCCCGCTATGATGATAGGCAGGGCCAGCGGGATCCGTATTTTCACAAGAATCTGCCCAGGCGCCATACCAATGCCGCGGGCCGCTTCAACGACATCAGCTGGAATCGAGTCGAGACCAGACACAGTGTTGCGGACTATTGGCAGCATGCTGTACATCACCAGGGCAAGGAATGCAGGCAGAAAACCAATCTGGCCACCCAACAGAGCCACCATCAGGGCCAAAATCGCGAGACTAGGTACGGTCTGTATAACGCTGACAGTGGTGAGCAAGGGTTTCTTTACACCTGGGGACTGTGACGCCCAGATACCCAGTGGCAGGCTAACAGCGGCGCTTGCCACCATCGCAGCAAGGGTAAGCAGCAAATGCCCGCGAAAGTATTCTGGCAACAGGAGGAGCTGCTCGTACAGGTTATCGCTCACCCCCGACGACCCTCCATAAGATCTTCGATACTGTCCGCCCGTTTTTTGGGCAGCTCGATCATCTGCTGAACAAATTCATGTTCAGGATGGTTGAGCAAGGTCCTGGGCGTATCAAACTGCAGGATCTTCCCGTCCTTCATGACCGCGACACGATCCGCCATGAGCAATGCCTCTGACATATCATGCGTGACCACGATGGCGGTAAGCTTAAGGCTTCGGTGTATGCGTAAAAACTCTTCCTGCAACTCTGCTCGCGTGATCGGGTCAAGGGCACCGAATGGTTCATCCATCAAGATGAGCTCTGGCTTGGCCGCGAGGGCTCGGGCCACGCCCACGCGCTGCTGCTGCCCGCCAGAAAGTTCACCGGGGCGCCGGCCCCTGTATTCATCAGGAGGCAAACCTACCAGGGAGAGCACTTCATCAACACGGTTATGAGTTTGTAACTTTGACCAGCCTAAGAGTTCGGGCACAGCGGCGATATTCATCGCAACCGAGTAATGCGGAAACAGGCCAACGCCTTGAAAAACATAGCCAATGCCACGCCGCAACTCGACGGGGTCTCGTTCTCGTACATCCTGCCCATTAACGCTGATCGAACCGCTTGTTGGATCTTCAAGTCGATTAATCATCTTGAGTGTCGTCGTTTTCCCGCAGCCGGATTCACCAATTAATCCGATCAGCTCGCCCTGCTCTATCGACATAGAGACATCGTCAACAGCAATCGAGCCGCCACTGTAAGATTTGCACACATGATCAAGAGATATCATGGCTTAAGCAGTCTCCACAGGTTTAACTCGGGCGCGTAATTCTCGATATTGCGGCTCGCAAAGCGCCAGTGCCTCGCTCACGTGAGGTATCGACAAAGTGTCGGTATCGATGGTTTTCTCAGGCCGATGAAACTGTGTGCTCTGGGCAGCTTCGCTAAACCAGCTTTGCCAGCGATCCCAATGCGCCTCCTCCCCCTGTCTCCAATGCAATGAATCGGGTTTGAAGGGAATATCAACGGCATTACAGAAACTCCGGGATACCCCCTCCGGGTCCGCACGCAAGATCTCTCCATCCATAACAAAAGGCGACTCGTTTATGTCATCCAGTAACGCGACAAGGTTCACCAAGGCCTCAAAGCCAGTCTCTTCCATGGTGAAATCGGGCATACGCCTGTAGAGCGATACAAGCGATAATCGGGGATCGCGTATCAGCACGATATTGGTAAAGCAGGACAGTATTGATGGATTGAGATAACGGAGCGCGTGATAGGCCATATCCTTAAAGAACACCGGGCCCTCCTCCGCCGCCTGATGTATAGCGGCAAGCGCATCTTCGAAGCTTTTGTAATCCGCGTCCTGTTCTAACTTGTAGCGCTGGGACACTCTGTCAGGCGCAAAGTAATATGAGTCGGAGAACGGCTCAGTTATCACCCTGAGGTCACCTCGTGCAGCAATCATCCTCTCGAATGCAGTCGAAACGGAACGCGGCACACACCAGAGTGCAACTATTGGATAGGCAGAAGCCACAGGTACCTGTCAGGAAGGGCGGTGACCACCAGTATACGGCAGCGTGCCCTGCAACTGATAGTGTCGATAGCGATTACATCAACTCACATATACCCGTCAGTTAATGCTTGTCACCCAGGCAATCACGTACTCAATACGGCCACTCACAGCTTTACTGCTAAACTAGGCTGAGCGCCAACTTCCAAAGTGTAGTAGCAAGCGTATCGATTTCATTCAGGAAAAGTGTAGCCCGGTGAAGAAGCGAGCCAGACAGCAGCGCAGTCAAAATACGATCCATGCGATTTTGGAAGGCGCCTCCCAGGTTCTTGTGCGTGAGGGCTACTCAAAGGCCACCACCAACAGGATAGCGGAGCGTGCAGGCGTCAGCATTGGAACGCTCTATCATTACTTTGGTAACAAAGATGAGATCTTCCATAATTTACTGGAAAAAACTTTCGAGAGAATGCTGACTCTCACTGAAGAGTGTCCGCCGCAATCAGGGCTGAACGATCTCTTGAATGCCTACAATGAACGCCTGCTGCAGGTTTTCAATGATGACCCGGAACTTATCCAGGCACTGGATGCGCTGAGGTCAGGCCCCTTTCAAGAGCAAAGAAATGCCTGGCGAGAAAAGCTGATTGACGCCTTTGAGATTCTTCTAATACCGCATGCGAACGAAACAACCTGCCAGGACCTCAAGGTGGGTGTTAGAATCGTCGTATGTGCATCAGAGGGCCTGGCCTCGGCTGCCGCCTCATTCCAACCCAGTCCAGAAGGTATTCAAGAACAACTGACGCGTCTCCAGCTTGCTTATCTAACCAGCAAAAATTAGCAACATTCCACTACAAAGCCGTTACTAGAAGCTGTAGCGCGCCTGCAGGCCGAGTATCATGGGCTCCTCAAGCCAGTGTCCGTAAATGCCAGCGCTCAATGGTGAATCTGTGCCGAAAGTATACGTGGTCTCATCGGTTATATTTCGGCCATAAACAGCCACTTCCCAAGTGTCGTCGCTACTGGCAAGCGCCAAGCGTCCATTGATTTTGAAATAGCTATCCTGAACCGCATTTTCGTCCAGGTCTCCATCCAGGAACTGTTCGTCTTTATACGAACCATCAATATTGAACCTGAACCACCAACCATTGGCCAACTGCTGGTTGTAGCTTGCGTAAACGGTTGCACTCCATTCAGGCGCGTTGGGCCCTCGCTCGCCTTCCAGGTCCTGAACACAGTCTCCACCAACTTCAGCTACCTGGTATATCGTACACGGTGCGTTCGGGTACTTGTCGTACTCTGAATCCAGGTAGGCCAGGGCACCACCTACCTCCCATGCCTGTGTGAGTGCCAGTTGCGTCTCCAGTTCCGCGCCCTGGCTCGTCAGCGCAGCCGCGTTACCCACTATGTAGTTGGTTCCACGAAAAGACGTCACTTGCAGATCTTCAATTTCCGTATGGAAAAGTGTCGCGCTCAGGCGAGCGCGGTTATCCCACAGTTCCGCTTTTACCCCTAACTCCCAGGACTCGGCTTGCTCATCTTCGAATTCAGTCCCCTCGGCGGGACTACCATCTGGATTGGCCGTATCACCGGATGCATTGAAACCGCCAGATTTGTAACCTTCAGAATAGGACACATAGATCATCGCACTGTCACTCGCCTGCCATCGCAAGCGGGCCGTAGGATCAAGATGGTACTCATTTCTCTGTAAGCGCTGATCGTGGGGGTAAGACCCCAATATGCCCCATGAAGTACCTACCAGGGCGGTATTCTTGGGGTCTAGCGCGCCCGTAGCCCTACCACCCGAATCGATGACTTCAATAGTCGCGGAAGGTTCGCCCACTCCCTGGGAACCCTGTTTACGCGTGTTCTTCTCATCTTCGGAGTAACGCGCACCGATATCCAGAGAGAGTGTGTCCGAAAGATCAATGCTGATCTCGGCGAAGATCGCCAGCGTCTCGTTATCTGAATCGTTAGTCCAGCTACTGCTAATCACATCCTGCTCCGCACCGATCAACGGCGCTGCAGCGGGGTCAATCAGACTCAATACCAGGCCGTTCCAGAGACTGTTGATACCCAAAACTGAAAGTGGAACGTCCGGCAGCGTTGGGTCCAATCCACTAGCCGGAAGCGTACCCAATAGACCACCCAGTGAACCGTCGAGATTAGGGTTACCCACAACATCCAGGTCCTGATCTTCGTAGTAAATACCGGCCATAAAATTGAAGCGTCCTTCAAAGTTGCTTGTCAGGCGCAGCTCCTGGCTGAACTGATCCACCTCTTCATAGCTCACTCCACCCGCCACATTGCCCGGGTGGAAGTCGACATCCTGGTCTTGCTCAAACTTAAAGGTGTTATAACCTGTCAAAGACGTCAGCGTGTACTGGCCCAAATCCCAATTGGCCAACAAGGAAAGCTGCTCTGCCTCTATCGTTTCCTGCTCGTAAGGCGCCCAGGCCAGGTTACCCGTCCAGGAATCATATTCGTTACTTCCTGTCGCGGCGCTAAACCCGGGTGTGTTGAATGCCGCAATCGAGCCAAGCACATCGGTCAACTGCAATTGATTTTGTCCCGCGAGAGTACCCTCCAGTAAATCCGGATTGGCCACCCCATTGACCTGCTCGATACCTTTTCCATCCATATCGGTATAAGAGGCCTTGCCCTCGAATCGCAGGCTTTCGCTGGGCTCCCATGTCAGCGTCAACCTGCCAAGCGTATCATCGCGCTCCTGGACGTCGCGGTCCACGAGCACATTGTCGACGTAACCATCGGTTTCCTGGTATCGAGCAACTAACCTGCCCGAAAGCGTTTCGGTGAGCCCGCCAGACAATACAATGGTCCCTCGGGCAGTGCCATATTCAGGTTCTATATCTGCGGCTACGTAGCCTTCAAAGGGATCACCAGTCCTGGGACTGTTAGTTTCGACTTTAATAGCACCCGCCACGGTATTCTTTCCGAACAGGACACTCTGCGGACCGCGCAGTACCTCGACTCGAGCGAGATCAACCATCGACATGGTAAATTGGCGACTCCGAGACTGGTAAATGCCGTCAAGGTACATCCCTGCGGACTGCTCGAAGCCGGAATTCATTCCCGACCCAATGCCACGGATGAATATCCCGGAGGTGATCGCTGTACGCCCTACCTGCAGACCAGGCACTTTGGCACTCAGTTGTTCAAGATTTGTAATTCCCTCGCGACTCATTGCTTCACCGCTGACTACCGACACGGCAATAGGTGATTCCATCAGCGATTCAGCGCGCTTACGCGCCGTGACAACAACTTCTTCGAGTACTAGCTGGGCATAGGTTGGCGGAGAAGTAACGGATACAGACATTACAGTTACAGCCATAATAGCGATGCCGGGTGCCTTCATGGGCTCTCCGTTTTATTGTTCTATTAAATGTTCAATACCGCTGTGCCGTCGGCCTGTCTTTTCGGCAGCCCTGAGCTACAGAGCTACAGACCGCCCTCTCGCCTGCAGATGCCACGGAATACTTCATTTTCAGGCAGCCTCTGCAAGAATTCCCTGCCCGTAATGGGTGGCTTCCCTGCTGTCGACGCCAAGTTCGCCTCGAAGCTCTGCGAGTGGCGTGTCCCAATAGTGAGACCAATTCACGCCGAACAGTAGGTCCGCGGAGAGCCCCATCTGATAGCCTGAATAGAAGGCACGCATGAACTCGTCGATCCCCTCCTCCTTGCGCCAGACTTTCTTGAGCATAATCAGGGCAAACAAAAAAATGAAAAACGGCGGACTCTTAAGCTGGGCACAATAGAACCCGCCAAGGCCAATCTCGCCTATCTCATCATTTGCCCACCCGGTTATTACATGCCAGATGTCATGAGTCTGGTACATATGGTTGAGCAGCCAGTCGGACTCCTCTTCCAGCGGTATGTCGACCAGGTTGGGGTTGATACCCCGGTTACGGCAATGCTCTGCGAATGTGTGCCCCAATGTGCCGAACTGGCATTGGGCGAGTTTGTCGAGATCTATCGGCCCCATTAATGCCTGCTCAGCCAAGGCTTTTTGCGCTTTCGGTTCTTGCTCCAGCACCTTGATCGTGTCTTCCCAGCGAGCCAGTCTTCTTCCGAAACGAGACCGGGCAAAGCCTAACTCAATAATGGCGACCTCAGACACCACGTCATCGTCTGTCTTACTGCGCATAAAGCGCCACAGCGCAAGCGCATATCTGAACGGGTTTTTGGTTGAGCTTGCACCGTAGGCGTAACTGGAATCCGACATATCTCCTCCGAGCGCACGTTTGTCTGACAATCAAATAATGAAGGATTACTCGATTTTCTCAACTCGGTTTAGCCAGACCCGGGTTTAGCCCGGCAAACAGTTTTATGTCATTGTTTTATATAATAAAATTATCAACAAAGACCCAGGATATGCAGCTTAACTACGGAAACTACTCGCCTTGGCGGTAAACGGGAATCTCTCGAAACTCCTTGTAAATGGACTCCGAAGATTCGATTCAAAGAATCTGTTGGTCGCCATCCTCATCATGAATAATGATATCGGCGTAACTGCACTCCCCTGAGCCCCGCTGAAAAATGCTGTTGGCGATCAGCCAGACCTTCACAATACGGGCGGGTGGTTCGCCCATGTAGCGCTCATAATCAGCATGCAGGTTGCGACGCTCTTGCAACCAATCACCCAGGCCCGAAGCGCCGCTTCGCACGACCACGTGATATTCAATGCCCTGCCAGTTAGGAAGCGGGCAGTCGTAGCCTGTGCCTTCAGGTAGCGTTGCACTCCAGTAATAGGTGATGTCCCTGCCGTTATCGAATTCAACGGCAATGCTGAGATAATCATGGCTAGGTAGCGTGTCCTCGCGAATGGTCGACGGCAACTGTTCGACACACCAACGCCAACTGATCTCGGTCTCTTTAGTCAGCGGCAGGTCCACGTTCTTTTGCAGAATGCCGGCGTCCTCGTGCGTATGACAATGGATGCAGGCCTTATTCGCCTCGTCAGAACGGCTTTGGTAGATCTCTGCGGGGCCCAGGTGCCACAAATAGTGCCAGCCAGGTGGCGTCGTATCACCTTGCTCAAATCGCTCCAACTCGTCCTGGATGCGACCCTTCGTATCACCCACCGCTCGCAGTGCCTTCAGGCCGTCAGTGCAATCTTCCGCCCAACGTATAACAAGAACTTTCAGCTCTCCGCTGACCTCGTTGTAGACCTTGTCATCTTGCTTGCGTCCGCCTTTTGGATCCTTCCAGTCGTTCGGGAAATAGTTACCAAACATCAGCTCGCCACTTTCTCGCGCTACGAAGGAATGGCTGGAGCGAGTACCTCGAAATACCTCTCCCTCATCGCCTACCTTGCACCACAACTGCAAGGCTGGCTTGACATAGATATCCAGAAACTTACTGGCGTAGACTCTGCCCTCGGTAAAGTAGCTAAGCTCGTCACCTCGATTCAGCTGCAGACCTGAAGCAAGCCAGGGTGGTTGCTGGGCAGACAGATCCAACCAGCAATAATCGCGAACTACCGAATCTGGAAGCGCAGATAGCAACTGCTCCATGTCGGATTGGAACTGCACCAGGTCGGGCGCAGATTCGATTTCTGAGCGCAGTCGGCGCCCCAGTGTTCGCACGGCGAGCTTCCCTGCAACGCCAAGGTCAGTAAGGGCTCCAGACATAGATACACTCCATTTACAATTTTAGTTGCGAACCTGCGACTTTAATCACGCGAGGCGCCCTGAGGTACTCAGGCCCCACTATAGCTGCCGTCCTCCTCGTCGGACCACTCCAGTCCCCGTGAACCATAGTCCCATTCGCCCTCCGCCTGAATAGCAATTGCGCTGTAAGCGATCACAACAAATACCAGGGCAACCTGGCGTAAGTAACAAGCCGCGACCCGCAAAGGCCTAGTCCAGCTCCAACGCAACAATCAGGCTTTGAATAGCCTTGCGTAATTCATCCCCGAACTTTTCCGTATCCACTTCTCCCGTAGCGGGATCGCGGGGTACGACGAGCATACGATCCCCGGCAATGTCGAAAGGCAGAGACGTCGTGATCTGCTCCGTCTCGCGAATGGGCAACCAGCGCGCACTGTTGTAATCCTCGGCATCATCGCGCAGCTGATGCAACATCTGGAACATACCGGCCTCAAACAAGACGTTGGGATTATCCAGGTACTTCAGCGGCTCATCGCTGATTTTTTCAGAGAGGTAGCAGATACCAAACTCGGCAGAGGCGATAGCCGAGCGGACATGCTCATTGATAGCGCCACTGGAAGACTCCTCCTCCCAAAAATCGAGTTCAAATATTTCATTGAACTCATCCTCCAGTATCCGGCGAATAGTTTGAACAACAGGGCCACGCGACTCCTCGCCCGAACTCGCCAGGAAGACTCTGCGGCGGCGAAATGCATCAGAAGCCGTATGAAAGTTGCTGTGAAGAAGCGCCAGCGCTTCCTTGGAATCGTCAAGCTGGGTTTTGTTGGTCTCGCGCAGCCAGATGATTCTGGCCAGCGATTTGGCAAACGTATTAGCCGTCGCACGGGCGCGACTGGAGATCGCTATGTACTCATTGAACTCCAGGCAGACTACACCAAACATTCGCATCCCGTACTCCAATGGCAGCACTACCATTGTGCGCGAAACACTACCGCGATAGTCGACATAAGGCGGCAACTCTGGCAAGCCAGGTTGCCCGGGCCATTGGTCAACCAGGCCTTCAGATGACGCCGTGTGATCTACCAGCTTGCCGCCATCAGCGGCGGTGATCCACAACTCCTTACGGTGCAGAAATGCATAAGAGGTTAGCGTAACAGCCGATCCGTCGGCGCCCGAGATCTGAAAATCGGTTTCGCTGTCGTCCCGCGACCAGATCGTGCTCAGGGCCGGTGCATCGCCGGTCCCTATGCGTATGGTGTGACCACTCATCAGTGCCCGGAAAAAGCAAATCCTCCAGGATTCACGAAAGGCTTTTTCCAGCAGGCCCGTGACGTCTTCAAAAATTGCTGAGTCAACAAAGTCGACGGTTCGGGAGAAATCTTCAAATCTGTTTAACCAGTCCACTGCTACACCTTATTATCGCTTCACGTGTTTAAGATTCATTGTGCCACCGGCAGCCGAACTCCGACAACACGATACGGGTCTTATATAGCTCACAGCCCACCTGACAGCCGAGCCCGGCCGCTACCGCCTATTGCACTTTTCTCAATGCCTGCCTGTCCTTTATCACATGATAGAAGATAAGCGACAAAAGTAAGCCAGAGGTCAGGATGCCTAC
The DNA here is from genome assembly GCA_964590005.1 of uncultured Alteromonadaceae bacterium. Classification (GTDB taxonomy): domain Bacteria; phylum Pseudomonadota; class Gammaproteobacteria; order Pseudomonadales; family Halieaceae; genus CALJFL01. The sequence continues at coordinate 26,500 of CAZPVJ010000098.1, forward strand.
GCCCTGCCCGACTATGATCACCCAGTTGTCCTCAAATATTCCATGTATCGTCCACAAAACATAGGAGGTAAACGATAAGGAGAAATGGAGAATCGAGATATTCTCAATGGAATTGTTCTGATGAATCTTCGCGATCTGGCTGGGAATCCCTATACCTTTAACCGAAAGCGTCGCTACCACGGTCAGTACCGACACTATTTCTTCAATCATAGGTTAATATCCTTACTGTTTACGGTTATCACAGACGCATTACCCAGGTCCCAACGCGCGTCCTGCCCTTGTTCAACAGGGCGAATGACGTTGAAGCCAAGCATACGCAGTTTATCCAGACGCCATCCCCTCGCTGTAGCCAAGGCGAAGTCTACTTCGTTATCCAACAGGTATTGCAGTCGAATTTTGTCGAGTGCCATGCTGTAACCCCTGGACTGGTAATCGGGCTCGACCACCAGGCGAGAATAGAAGGCAAACGTTTCGCAGGGGATATCGATACCGCTGAACACATCGGGATAAGGGAGCTGAGCTCTATCTTTGAGAATGTTCAGGCGCGCGCTCGCAACAATACGGTGACCATCGTAAATCACCCAGTGAATGGCCGAGGGGTCCTGGTCAAGACAATCCTGCCAGTCTTCTTTTTTGGCAACCGCAATATCGGCAGAATGCTGCTGCCAACACGCGGCCCGCAGGTGGACTATTTCCGGCAACTTATCCGGGTCACGACAAATATCTATGATCACTAATGGTCACTGCCAATAAGAATCAGTGTGTCACCGGGACTCAAAATTCTGTCCGCATCGTTCCGTCTTGCAGGCCCACGCCTCTTCTTATCCAGGACATTTTCTTTGAGTGGAGACATAACAAAGTGGGTGGCGAAATCCTCTTCTTCATTTTTCAGCTCCGCCATGACTTGCTTGTCACTCGGTAGATAGCCAATGATTCTTGCGTCCTCGAAAACAGTTCTAAGCGATTCCAGGTAGGTCTTTCCAATGAGCGGATGGCCAGCTTTCAACTCGAGACTACGCAAATAGGTGCCCTCTTTCATTGTCAGTAACGTGACTATCAGTCTGTAAACGTGACCCCTGCCATAAACCAACTTGGTCAGAAATCGTGCCGTCATCAACAGGCTGGGGACGATCGTCGTGGCGCCCGCTTCAACGAGCAAACGTCTGTTCTTTTGCTGATTGACCTCGGCCACGATTCTCGGAGGAGTCGAACGCGCGCAAAATTCCGGATTATCCCTGGTCAGGCGCGTGATCAACTGCACTCGCAGTATAACCTTGGCGTCGCCAATAAAGGACTTTTGGTCCGATAGAGAGTCTATACCGAGTGCCTGATTGAGCACCAATACACTGTCGAAGGGTCTCGTGGCAATCAGATCTTGTATCTGTCGCTCTATGGTAGCGGTGTCATCCTCTGGGCTTAGTACCGTTACCTCATGCCGGGTTGACGCCAGGCCAAGCTTTTCCATCACGCCCTCGGCCCTCACCGCGCCGCCAACAATGAGGATTCTTTGCGGGTGGGTTTCCTCCAAAAGACGAGGGCATTCAGCGTTGGGAGAGAGCTCTCCCATACCTTGATTACAAGCAGGACTACCTATGGCAGCCAGGTCATCCGCTGCGAGGACTACGGTATCAGAGTCTGCAAGTGTCTCCTGCATATCTGCGCTGGATAGAAGCAAATTTATCGCGTACTTATTGACCAACCCATCTTCACTGGCTCGCTCGTCACTCCCCCTGATTGGCTTTTCTGCACCAACAATATTCAATCCACGGAGATGGGCATGATCTTGCAGCGATGCCAGGGATGGCTCCCGATCCTCGATACTAAATTTTCTACGCAACTCTTCTACGGACTGGCTGTAAAATTCCGAATATTCGTCATGGGTAATTCCGTCGAGCACAAAGTCGCAAAGCAGCGGATAAAGGCATGAAAGAGTGAGTAGTCGATCTGATAGAAAGCGCGAATCTACAATCGCATCGCTCCCAGACGCATCGAAGAACAGCCGGTTCTGTTCACTGTCGAGTTCACTGGCAATAAACATGTCGGCATTTTTTCGACGCAGGGCAAGCACCGTTAAAGCGCTACCCAAATTATCGGTCTCCAGTTTTTTGTCATCCGCGACAACAATGGCCAGTGAAGCATCCTTGGCATTTGCCCTTTCGAGCACGCTACTGTCTGCGGAGTCTCCTCGACAGTAATTCACCAGGTCTTTATCAAAGTTATAACGGGTGAGCGGCTTGTCGCCCTCGATATCGGCAATAACCAGGACTTGTTTCTTGGAGGGCGCATCTTCGCCCGTGAGGGTCCATATCAGGTATTTCACCTTCGCGTTCCACCCGCAGATCAGCACATGGTCGCGCAAATGATGAAATGCCGAATCACCACTTAATCGGCTGAAGCGCTTCTCCAGGAGCTTCGACACACCGGAATAGGCAAGCGCAAATGGCGCCACTAATCCAACCATCGCGGCGATGGCCACCACAATTTTGGAATAGGTGCTGGCTGGGTATACATCGTTCTCGTAGCCGGTTGCCATGAACGTGAATATCCAGAGGATGCTGTCCCAAATACCCAGCTTAAAGAAAGAGTTCTCCACATTTGATCTTATCGATAGCGCGCCCTCAAATGCATTCACAAAAATTACAACAAGCAACAAAAAGGTAAAGAACAGGGCCGCGACATAGACGGCGGCAAACCAGGGGCTAAATTTGTCGAGTAGCACTGAGCTTAGATGGGCTTCCTGGCCAAGTCGGTTATAGGTGTCTTTGCGTATCCACCGCATAACGTAGAAAAGAACAGAAATAACCAGGGCCAGACCAATTAAATAGGGATAGTAAACCTTTTCGGGAGTTACATATTTGGACTCCGCCAATACCTTGTTGGTCATGGGGTGAAACGGAATCGGTGTCCTTGTGCCGACATCTTCCAGATTCTTCAATCGCCAGCCGTATTGATCACTGATCGCCGGCCATGATTCCGTCAGCGAATTTATAACAATCTCGATACTCTCGTCAGACGCATTATCGGACGCAATAAGATAGGCGGTCAGTGACAGCATGGGCGCGTTAAAATCCTCCAGAATTTCTGGTGAGGATATCTTCACGTAATACGGCTTATCTGAGTTGGTCAGCTTATTGAGTACGCCTTCAGGGATTGGCAGGTGGCGAAATGCCCCATCTTCCGGTGGAACACGCAGCATTCCTGTCACGAAAAGTGCGTCGAGTGCGTCCGCTTCGCTGACACCCTTTTTCAGCCTCTTGATACCCGCGCCACTGGACACCTTCTCGAAATCCGGTTGGTCCTCTATCGTAATCTGTGCCTCCAACAGAACATCGGTGGCATTGCTCAAGGTAGCGGAGCCTTCGGCACCGATCCCAACTCTCTTCCCCTTGAGGTCATCGAAGTCTTCAATACCACTCTCCCGATTGACGAGGACCTGCACATAATTGGGAAACAAGGGCAATACCGCACGAAATCCCGGGCCAAAGTTTTCATGCAGGAAGTTTACTGACCAAGGCAGTCGGGTTCGCAGGGTACTGCCCTGGTAATAACGATTGAAAGCCGCATCATCCTGGGCAATCGCGAAACAAGCCTCATCACTTGCCAGACTCTCTGAACAGTCTTCAACATTCGCCAGCCTCTCCAAATTGTCTTTGCTTCCGCCGCTTTGTACGTGGAGAAACTCTCGCTTGTTGTGTTCAACATTCAAGACATCTATAAACTTCTTATAGGTGCCGCCCAAACTACCACCCAGAATTTTGATCTGTGGAATGGGATCCAGGTACCCCAGTTCTGTCAGTACCTCCCGTGTTTTCGGGTGATAAGGGACCGGTGGATTATCGAGTTTCGAAAAGGCTGATTCCGGGTTCATCGGGCCAGCTGCACCCGGCACCTGGATACGCTGCCAGGACCCTACCACTGACCGCAAAAGTGTTTCTGCAGAGTTATGATCGGCACTGTCTGAGGCAACCAGGTATGCCGTGAGGGACAGCATCTTCCTGTTGAATTGCAGGAGCGGGTCGCCCGACGCTTGATCGTAAAGTACAGCAGGAGAACCCACTTCAGTATAAAAAGGCGTCTGTACCAATTTATCTATCGTTTTCTGTGGCAGTGCCACGTGGTAATAATTATCACCCGGCTGGGGCACCCGCAGCTTGCCCGTCACAAATAAAGCGTCTAAGGGCTCAGCATCTGAAACGCCCTGTTCAATCGCAAATTGCGCGATACCTTTCTTTCCCGATGTCTCTACCGGAACGATATCGTCCTCGGGATCGAGTTTGGCCAGGCTCAGAATGTCCAGCGCATTTGATCTGGTACCAGATCCCTCCCTGCCCAGGTTTACCCGCTTGCCTTTCAGGTCCGCTAAATTCTCAATGCCGCTGCCCCGACGCGCTAGCAGCTGAACGTAGTTTGGAAACAATGGCAGCAGGGCACTGTAGCCGATGATCCGCTTGGCGCCTGCTCGGCCTCTGTAACTGTTGTAGAGCACATCCGCCTGGACGATCGCAAAGTCTGCAGATTTTTGGTCCAGTTTCGTTACGTTATCTCTACTACCGCCGCTGATCTCGTGGGCAATCTCCAGATCGGTAACCGCCACATTCAGCGCTTGAATAAACGTATCGTAGGTACAATCTTGACTGCACCCGAGAATAACAAATGACTTTTTACCGTTATCGATCGACTGGTCTGTTACCTCAGCCTGTGCCTGGGACTGAAAAACCGGCAATAGAATCGCCAGAATGGTTAGTGCAGCTATCCGTAGCAAATGGTCCTTCATTTGGGTCACCCTCAGAAAGCACGTTTTTTATTGTTAGAGACAGTCTAGCTTGATTTGGACAGGGAAAGGAGATGCCATAAGGGGTATGGCGAAAATAAGTGGGGTTTAGCGCCCGATCTTATTCTGCGCTCAAGGCTTTTATCTTGTCGCAGATTCGTGCGTGAAATTCGGGCGTTGCGTCCGCTGCGTAGGTGATCAACATCCCGATAAGTACCTGTCGGCGATAACGCTCTAAACCGATATAGCCACTAACCCAGTCCTGGCGTGCCATTCGTTGCGTGTTGAACAACTGCTCCGCCATCCACCGGTCATCCAGCCTGCCTTCCAGGTATCCTGCCTCGCGAGCCCTGATACACAGCCGTTCAGCAACGCCCAGCGATTTCTTGAAGATACCCTCAGCCATCTCGTGTTCAAAAAGGCCTAGTCGCTCACCTCCAAGAAACGCGGCTCGATAAAAGGCTTCATCGGCGGTGTACAGCGTTAACAGACTATCGATGAACGCCTCTGTGGATGCGATGGGATCGCTCAGGATTGGATCATCCAGTACCCGGTCGATCCGGGCCACGAGTTCCCGAAACAGTTCCAGGACAATATCGTTTTTCTTGCCAAACAGGTTATGAACCGTCGGAATAGAGACTCCAGACCTGTTCGCCAGCTCACTGATGGTAAAGGCATCAAAGCCCTTGGTCGCAATGAGTTCACGGGCTACATCCAGCATCTTCTGCCGCCGGATCTGCTTGTTCATCTGCCGCGTGGCGTGCCCGGGAGCGTTCGCTGTAGTGCCCATGGGATTCCCTGAGATGACTTGACAACGAATTTTATCACTAATAAAATTTTATTGTTAATAAAAACTGCAGATAGGCCAAATCATGACCATTGATACTCGCAACTCCATCGAAGCCTGTGCAGCGCGTTACGGCAAAGATGCCGACGCTATGCGGGAATACCTGATCCGTGGCGAGCAAGCGGCACTGCAACTCGAAAACCGGGGCCCAATCCGCTTTGATGACAACGGTCGTCTGGCAGAAGACATACTGGCTGCCTACTCCCACTACGGCTTCTACGTGTTCGAAAACGTGATAGGTGAACAAGAACTGAATGACATCCATCGCGACATGGAGGCATTGCGTAGCACCTTCCCGGCTGAACCGGGGGCGAAACTCACGTCCGATGGTCGACCGGCGCTTGGCGCCGACAGCAAATCATTAAACCTGCTGTGGTCCAAGCCACTCGGGGATCCACTGGGTGGAACAGACTTGGCTAACGGCAGACACCAGGTAAAACTCTTCGAACCAGAAGCGGATGACAGCGCGCCAGCGGAGGTTCCCTTCATCCTGTTGGGGTCTTTGCAACATTCAGAGGCGTGCCTTCGGGTGTACGGCCACCCCGATCTTTTGCGCGTGGCGGCGTCAGTTAATGGTGATGATTTCACACCCTTTAACGAGTCTTTGTTCATCAAGGAACCGGGTGTTGGAGCCGCCGTGTCATGGCACCAGGACGGCGATACCCACTGGGACAGTGAGGATTTTGACGAGGGCATTCACGGTTTTAATTTCATGGCGCAAGCCTACGGTAGCACCGCAGTAAACGGTGTATGGGTTATCCCCGGCACGCACAAAATCGGCAAGATTGATATCAAGCAACTTGTGGCAGACTCCGGCAGTGAGCGTCTCGAGGGCGCGGTACCCCTTATCTGCAATCCCGGCGATGTGGTGATCTGCAACCGGCAAATCGTTCACGGCTCTTTTCCCAACTCAGGTTTCGAACCCAGGCTCACCATTAACTTCGGCTTCCACCGCAGGACATCGGTGCTGGGGGTAATGGGGGCGGGGATGACCTGCGATGAGGAAAGGTATGACGACGCGCTGATCGAAGAGCGCTCAAAGGTCATAGGCTACGCTATTGATGCCAGGCAGCAACGCTATCCGAACGAAGAAAGCTACGAATACAGGCCCTTTACCCGGTCAGGTAAACACTACCCGTGGGATGAGCAGGCAAAACAGGCCATCAAAGATTACAACCTGCACGACCTCAGCATTTAGTCCGGGTTTCTATACTGCAGAAACCGTTCAATCCGTTCAGACCCGTGCTTAGCGCATCAACGCGGATTAAGTGCCGGTCTCTTCCGCCAGGTAGGTCATCAGCTTTTCTGCAGCGATCGGACCGACTTCCTGTAGCTTCGCCATGAAGGTCGTGTCTGAGTCGGCGGAGGAGCCCTCGTAGCTCCAGCCATCGAGTCGAGCGGATTTCAACCACGCTTGTAACGACGGGTCCTGTGCCCACAGCGCACCGTTGGCTAGATCGAGCAGCATCGTGCGCAGGAAGTCCATCGCGGTATCTGGATGGGGTACTGGCGTGCACAAAAGGTTCTTATGGGCAGCATCCTGCTCCACAAGCTCCACGTGAGCGATAAAGGCTGCACTGAATACCTGCTGGCAGGTGCGAACAGATTGCAGCGTGATTTTGTTTTCACCAAATACCGGCCGCGGCGGGCGAGATGCCAGCCCGTCAGCCGTGCAGTCTATATGCAGCGTTCCAGGCGTTGTTTCAAACGACCCTCCATCAAGAACAACCCGGGTATTTTCAATGCGCTGCACCCGGCCCATGCGCACAACATTTTTTATGCGCCGCAATTGGGCAATTTCACTTTGGGTGACTGTGGCGCACCGAAACATCGTCGGTTCAATATCTTCGTCGATACGTACCATCAGACCTGCGGCACTCGCTCTTTCGAACACGCCGGCAACAGAGTCCGACTCAGCAACTGCATTAACCTGGCCAATCGCGAATGGCCGTATCGACTCCTCAAACAAGTCCAGCGATTGGGCTCTGGCGCGGTCCCACAACCATGAGTCCCGTGGTTTTATCCAACAAATACGATCAGGGCTGGCGCCGTTTTCTAACAAAAACAGGCAGGCGTCCATGCTGGTCTTGCCCGCGCCGACAACAACGTAGTTGTCACACTCACCTGCCAGTGCCGTCAAAGCGTTGGGAGGGACGCAACGCGCATCTTCAGCGACCTCATAGGCGGGCCCACCCATCGCCGGTACGCGGACATTCATATAGGTTGCATCCACGACTTGTTCAGCTGAGATCATCTGGGTGTCACCCGACACCAGCGACGTGACGCTGCCGTCGTCCGCATATTCAGACATCGGAACGTACCTGACACGCCCGGAGTTTAGAAAGTCACGCATCACATTGTCGTAGTAGGCGCAGATTTCACTCTTGCTGGCCAGCTCATAGAGGCCGCTGTTGAGACCGGTAGTATCAATACGATCCTCACCCAGCGGTTTCGAATTGACACCGTAAAAACTTGAAGGCTGGTGAAGTCGTACGAAGGGATAGGCCAGGTTCCAATGCCCGCCCGGTTGGTTATAACGGTCCACGATAGCCACCGTGGCATCCGATTCCGAAATGAGTGTGTCAGTGAAGGCCATTCCCATGGCACCAGCGCCCACTACCAGGTAATCGACGTTTTGATTCCTCATGTGCGTTCCTCGGTGACCCGAAAGGCCGAGTCTGGCACTATGACCCTGGCATGTAAACTCGGCGCTACCAGCCTACCAAGGCCGGCAAATAATAAGGAGTGACAGAGATGCAAAGATTCCAGAAATTAATGATAGGCAACGGCCTGCTGGTGATTGTCGTGGCGATGATATCGGGCTTCATGCTCGGTTTCGGACTGATCAACGGTCTGGAACTTTATCCCGGCAAAATCGTAGAGATGCCCTACTACGGTACCACCGAAGGCTGGGCCCGCGCCCATGCGGGCGGTCTGGCCAATGGCTTGCTGATCATCGGCATGGCGCTCGCATTACCCCTCATACCGCTGAGTGATCGTATGTGTCAGTGGACGGCCTGGGGGCTCATTTACATCGGGTGGGCTAATACGGTGTTTTACTGGTTTGGCAACGCATCGCCCAACCGGGCGCTCAGTTTTGGAGATAACCCGCTGGGTGCCAGCAACATGCTGGGAGCGATCGGCTTCGGTGTCGCGCTGGTCGGGGCCGTACTGATCATCTGGCTACTTACTCACGCCGCACTCAAAACGCTTTCAGATCGGTAATACCATTGCTGTGGCGTGCGCTGCGCCGCACGCCACAAGCGGTTAGCCCGGGCTACTCTTTCGCGACGAAGGTTACCGTGCAGTTGGTCAGGAGGGCCCTTTCGTAGGTTCGAATACCCGAGAGGCCTGACATCATGGGAGCCATCCAGTCGCTGTCGAGCTGATCGAGAAAGTTCCCCAGTCTTTCTTTCGAGGGGGCACGCACCATGACCAGCAGCTTCCCCGCGTCCTCGCCGGTCAGGAAGCCATGAATAGAAAGCGACACGTCTTCGAAGCCCCGCTTGGTTGCTTCGTCGTTGATGCGGGTCAGCTTTTCTTCATACGATTGAACATCATCCGTGGAGATAACCAAATTCCAGTTCGAATGGGTATCGCCCACATCAAGCAATAGCTCTTCGGAAAAGTGCAGACTCAGGCTGTCCGAGCGCGATATCGTACGTTTCACTCTTAACTTACTGGCCTGCTCAAGTACGCCCTCATTGTAGATTGAGGCGCCCATCGCCGACGCGTGATCCTTGAACGTATGCCAGTAATAAACCTCTCCGGGCTCATAGAAACCCGCTATGGACAGGCATACTCCTCCCGCAGTGGCCTCGATCGCATTACCGATGGCGGCACCGTTTTTCTGGGCCCACGCCATGTAACCTACTGGATCCTCGGTATTAACGGTTACCACCGACATAGCGGGAGTCGCGAGTGTCTGCGTGGAGAAAAGTAACGCTGCGCCTGCCAATACTGCCCTGTATTTCATTGTAGCTCTCCGTTTTCTGTACTTGCGGCTTGGGGTATCTCGTCTTACACCGTGACTGTTAAAACTTCGCCACAGAGAGAGTGTAGCTCGCCTTCAGGGACTTGCCAGAATTAGGCTTCGCATACGCTGGCAAACCCCTGGTAGTAGAAGGTGCCACAAGCGACCGCCACCAGGGGTATGCCGATTGGTGGCAGACCGGCTCTTCTAAAACGATTTGGGCATACCCAGCTCCTGGGTAGCCACAAAGGACAGTATGAGGTTGGTGGATACGGGGGCCACCTGGTAGAGGCGCGTCTCTCGGAACTTGCGCTCCACGTCATACTCCACCGCGAAACCATAGCCCCCATGGGTCTGGATGCACTGGTCAGCCGCCGCCCAGGAGGCCTCGGATGCCAGCAGTTTGGCCATGTTCGCCTCGGCGCCGGCCGGCTCGCCGGCGTCGTAGAGATCGGCGGCTTTTTGCACCATCAGCGCCGCAGCCTCACTCTGGATATGCGCCCTGGCGATAGGAAACTGAATGCCCTGGTTTTGCCCAATCGGCCGCCCGAAGACCTCTCGCTCACAGGCATACTGGGATGATTTTTGGGTAAACCAGCGCGCATCGCCAATGCACTCAGCGGCGATCAGGATACGCTCGGCGTTCATGCCATCGAGAATGCACCGGAATCCCTTGCCCTCCTCACCGATAAGATTCTTCGCAGGCACCCGCAAGTCATCAAAAAACAATTCGGTGGTCGCATGATTCATCAGGGTATCAATAGGCTTGATGGTCAATCCATTTCCTACCGCCTCGCGCATATCTACCAGTAGCACCGACATCCCGTCGGTATGCTTGGCAACTTCTTCACGCGGTGTGGTGCGCACCAGTAGAATCATGAGGTCCGAGTGCTCAGTGCGCGATATCCAGACCTTTTGACCGTTAACCACATAGTCGTCTCCATCGCGAACAGCCTGGGTGCGAATACGGGACGTATCTGTACCGCTGGTGGGTTCCGTCACACCAAACGCCTGTAGCCGCAGTGAACCCTCGGCAATGGCCGGCAGATATTGCTTCTTTTGCTCCGCAGAGCCATGGCGCAGCAACGTGCCCATCGTGTACATCTGTGCGTGGCATGCGCCGCCGTTACCACCGCTGCGATGAATCTCCTCAAGTACTGCGCAAGCGGCGCCCAGTGGCAATCCGCTACCGCCAAATTCCTCGGGAATCAGTATCGACAGGTAACCCGCCTCTGTGAGAGCTTGCACAAACTCGGTGGGATAGGTCGTATCCTGATCCAGCTTGCGCCAGTACTCCCCGGGATACTGCTGGCAAAGTTTGGCGACGGCATCCCGAATCTCGGGGTAAGTCCTATCAAAAGCCATGGGGAACATCCTTTAAACGAATGCGGTGGGCAGGGATCGGTGTTTGCAAAGATCACGTCCAGCACACACAAACCAAAATTTGCGTCAAGTCAACACGTTACAACACGCTATAAGAACCAGGAGCCGCCATCTACCATATGGGTTTGTCCGGTCACGAATGTACTGCTATCCGAGGCCAGGTAGACGATAGTGCCAGTTAAGTCCGAAGTTTCCAGGTTGCGTTGAATCACCTGACCCGATGCGATAACGGATTTTGCTTTCTCCAGCTTCTCACCGAAGAACTGTTCGGTGCCCTCGGTCATGACTGCGGACGGAGCTACAGAATTAACGCGAATATTATCTGCACCTAATTCACGCGCCATAGCGCGAGTCATAGCAATGACCGCACCCTTGGAAGCGACATAATCCAGGTTGTAGGGAAGGCCATACAGGGCACCCAGGGAAGAGATATTAATTATCGAGCCTCCACCCGCATCGCGCATCGCAGCCACAACTGCCTTACAGCAATGCCAGACTCCCTTTACATTGACGCTCATGACCGCGTCCCATTGGGGATCTTCAAGTTGCTCGAACCTGGCACCGCGCACGTCTGCGTACAGGGCAGCATTATTAACGAGCACATCGATACGACCAAAAGCCTCAATCGCCCGCGCAGCCAGCGCTTCACAGCTGTCCATACTGGACACATCGGTTAGGCACGCTATGGCGCGTCCACCGGCATCAATAATGCTTTGTGCGGTTGCCTCACAATCGTTTATATCGCAAGCAACAACGGCCGCCCCCTCCGCTGCCAGGGCCTCCGCGTAGGCGCGGCCCAGACCACGGGCGGCACCCGTAACAATCGCGGTCTTGCCCTGTAGTTGCTCCATAATCAGCAATCCCTCGGTTTAGAGCCAATCACAATAATCGATATTCACGATTGTATGAAGCGTCATCAAGGTATACGTCAATTCCCTCGTTAATCCGGCATTTGCGCAAGCCTATCTTCCGGGCGTAGCGCTTAAGCCCCGGTTGAGAGCGAGATTTTCCCACGTTATAGCTCGCAGGAAGCTCGAGTAAACGCCCTTGGAGAATTTTCTTACGGATGTGCAAGCCGTGCCTGGCAAAACACAATCGTGCCTTGATCAATCGCTATTGAACATTACCGCTGCTCGACTTAACAGCACGCTTAAGGCGCGAAACATTTGCCCTCTGCGATTCCAGCCAATCCTCTGGAGCGCGATTAGCCCCAGGTTCGACAACCACAAATTGTAAACCCAGTGCATTCATCCTGGCGCGGATATCCGCGGCGGGCTCCGCCTCCCAGATGAACAGCGCTTTCGAATCACTTTTTTCGCTTAGCCTCTGCCACTGCTCTTCGGAGGGCATCTCTCCGGGCTCCCAATGGAGCGAAAGCCCCGCCAGCCCATAGGCTCTCTCAAAATACTGGTATACCGGATGCGAGTAGATCAATTGCCGGTTGCTTGCCGCTACGGCAAATTCCTTGTAGCCCTGGTCGAGCTCATCGAGATCTGCCAGCAGAGAATCAAGCTCTCGGGCTACCTCGACGGACCATTGTGGCCAACGGGCAGCAATAGCCGTCGCAGCGGCTTCTGCCTGGATTTTTGCGATGGACATGTCCATCCACGTGGTGAAGGCGTAACCGGCATGAGCGTGCTCACCCTGTGGGCCGTGGCTGTGTGTGACCTGTCCCTGCAACTCGATCCACCGCTCACTGGCGGCTTCGGCGGTTGTCACCACGCGGCTCGCTGCCAGGGGCGCGGTAGCCACCCACGGGGAGTACCCGGCGCCGTTGAGCAACAAAAGCTCGGC
>CAZPVJ010000099.1:0-7087 GCA_964590005.1 uncultured Alteromonadaceae bacterium
CCGAGCACGTCGCGCTGGTGAATAATGGGCACGCCGAGAAATGCGTGGTACTGCTCCTCGCCCAGGTCGGGAACGAACTGAAACGCCGGGTGGGTTTCGGCGTTCTCCAGGTTGACCGGTTCCTCCCGCTCGGCCACCAGGCCCACCAGGCCCTCACCTTCCGCCAGACTCGCCACACCCACTTGCTCAGCGTTCAATCCCTCGGTGGCCCGAAAGACCAGCTGCTGGGTAAGCGGGTCTGCCATATAAACGCTGCACACCTCGGTGCCCATCGCCACGCGCACCCGGGCAACGATAATATCCAGGGCGTTATCGAGCGTCTCCGCAGCGTTAACCTCCTGGACAATGTTGCGCAGGGTTTCCAACATAATGCCTAGTCCCCCGCCAGTCTGGCGGTGTGGTGCCCCAGCGGACGAGCGAGCTCTTTCATCGCACGGCGGTAAACCTCGCGTTTGAACGAGACCACTTGATTGAGGGGGTACCAGTAGCTCACCCACTGCCAGTGATCGAACTCGGGCTTCTGGTTGGCGTCCAACCGAACCTGGGAGTCGTCCGCCAGCAATCGCAACAGGAACCACTTCTGCTTCTGGCCAATGCACACCGGATTCTGTCCCTTGCGGATAAATCGCTTGGGCAAGCGATAGCGTAACCAACCGCGCGTGGCACCCAGGACTTCCACGGCATCGCTGCCCAGGCCGACTTCCTCCTCCAGTTCGCGATAGAGGGCTTCTTCCGGGGATTCTCCAGCATTAATCCCGCCCTGGGGGAATTGCCAGGCATCCCTGCCCCCAACCCGCCGGGCCCAGAGCAACTGGCCGTGGTCGTTGGCGACGATTATACCGACATTGGGTCGGAAGCCTTCTGAGTCAATCACGGGTTCCTGGCCATTCGCTCGAAGAGCCGGCTATTGTTCCACACTTTCCGGTAGCTGAGAAATTTACTCCGCCACAGGGTCAGGCTATGCTGGCCGCCCACTGGCTAACGACAAACCCCATGACCCTGGCAATCTTCGACCTGGACAACACCCTGATAGGAGGCGATAGCGACAACCTCTGGGGCCAGTTTGTCTGTGATAGAGGCCTTGTGGATGCGGAGAGCTTTGGCGCTCGCAACGACCAATTCTACCGGGACTACCAGGCCGGCGAGCTGGATATCGATGCCTACCTGCGTTTTGCCCTGTCGCCACTCATCGGGCAACCCAGGGAGGTGATTGATGCCTGGCACCGGGACTTCATGGACTCTGTCATTGAGCCCATCCTTTTACCCGCCGCGAGTGAGCTGATCGACAGTCATCGAAACGCGGGCCATCACCTGCTCATCATCACTGCAACCAATGAGTTTATTACACGGCCCATCGCCAGCCGGCTTGGCATAGAGGATCTGATCGCCTGTGAGGGTGAAATCATCGACGGCAAGTACACCGGCGAACCCCGGGGAACACCCTCCTACGCGTTTGGCAAGGTTACCCGCCTGCAGGCCTGGCTGGCTGAACGCGAGCTGTCGATGGACGGCGCCTGGTTCTACAGCGACTCTCACAACGACCTGCCATTGCTGGAGCGGGTTACCCACCCAATCGCAGTCGACCCGGATGACACTCTGCGAACCCACGCCGAAAAGGCCGGCTGGAAAATTATTTCCCTCAGGGCATGAGGCGGCGAGCGAAGACCGCTTTGAGATATTCGGTTTCGGGAATCGCCGGGTGGACGGGGTGATCAGGGCCCTGCGCTCCCTGCTCAATGATTCGCAACTCACAATGCGCGCGGCGTGCAGCGCCCTGCAGGGCCACATTCAGGTCGGCACGACTGAGATGCATCGAGCAGGAGCCGGCTACCAGTAGCCCACCGGGCGACAGTAAGCGAAGACCGAGTTCATTGATTTTGCGGTAGGCGTTGATGCCCTTCTTGAGGTCCTTACGCCGCTGGATAAAAGCCGGCGGGTCCAGCACTACAACGTCGAAGGTTTGACCCTCTGCCTGTAAGTCAGTCATTACTTCGCTGGCCTGGCCCTGCCGCGTGGACACCTGCTTACTGACATCATTAAGCCCGGCGTTTACCGCCACGCCCGACAGCGCCGCCGCGGAACTGTCGACACAACATACCGAGCGGGCACCAAAGGCGGCTGCCTGGACTCCCCAGCCGCCCACATAGCTGTAGACATCGAGTACAGAACGGCCCGCGACATAGTTTGCCAGCCGCGCCCGGGACAGGCGGTGATCGTAAAACCAGCCCGTTTTCTGCCCTGTGGCCACTGGCGCCAGGAAACGCACGCCGTTCTCCTCAAGAGGCAGTTCGTCCGGCACCTCACCCAACACCGCTTCAACACGGTCCGCTAAGCCCTGGTCGCGGCGGCTCCGACTGTCAGCGCGCAACAACACACCACGGGGTGCCAGGCAAGCCTCCAGCGCCGCGACAATCGCCGACTCGTAACGCTCTATACCGCTATTGTTGAGTTGCAGGACGAGGTAGTCGCCGTAGCGGTCAACTACCACGCCGGGTAGCAAGTCGCTATCACCGTAGACCAGCCGATAGAACGGCTTGTCGAAAGACAGTTCACGAAGCTGCAGGGCGCGCTGGATCGACAGGCGAAAGAACTGGTCATCTGGCAGAACCGCGGACCGCGGCGCAAACAGGCGGGCACAGATCAGGTTGTTGGGCTCCACGTAGGCCGTGCCCATCAGGGAGTCATCACTGGCGAGCACGCGCACCGGATCCCCGGGGCTATAAGTAGACAGTGGGGAACGCGCCGTATCGACCTCGTTGGAATACACCCAGAGGTGGCCACTGCGAAGGCGCCGGTCAGCGCCTTTGCGCAACCGCAGGTCGGGAAGCGTGTCGTTCATCGCTCAGGAATCGGGCCGACCGGCCCGGGGAAATCAGCCC
The DNA here is from genome assembly GCA_964590005.1 of uncultured Alteromonadaceae bacterium. Classification (GTDB taxonomy): domain Bacteria; phylum Pseudomonadota; class Gammaproteobacteria; order Pseudomonadales; family Halieaceae; genus CALJFL01. Next base: position 2,880 of record CAZPVJ010000099.1, read on the forward strand.
GCTGGCTGCAAGGCCGATGCGGCTGAAAAACGGGTGACGAATTCACCGCCGGTTTGCCGGCTCAATCTTCCTCCGCACACTGGGCAGCGTAGTCCTCGGCATTGAGCAGCTTATCCAGCTCGCCGGTGTCCTCCGGCTGTAACTTGAAGAACCAGCCGTCGTTATAGGGGTCGGAGTTAACGGTTTCAGGTTCATCTTCGAGCTGCTCATTCACCGCAAGCACTTCGCCGCCCACCGGCGCATAGATGTCCGAAGCGGCTTTGACAGACTCGACAACGCCGGCCTCATCCCCGGCTGCGATGGTGGCGCCCACCTCCGGGACCTCAACGAAAACCACATCACCGAGCGCCTCCTGGGCGTGGTCGGTAATACCAACAGTAACGGTGCCGTCCTCTTCCAGGCGAGCCCACTCGTGACTGCTGGCGTACTTCAATTCTTCCGGGGTATGGCTCATGGCGCATTATTCTCCTATCTGGCTGGGCGTGAACATGCCACCCCTTCTCTTGAGCGCCTCATTCTAATGCGCAAGCCGGGAAACACAAATCCGGTGTGTTAATCCCCGATACCCATAGCGTGGCGAATTATCTGTCGCTTCACCGGTAACATCCGCCCCAGCTGTCGCATGCCGGCATTTCGGAGCCAACGAACAGGCAACGAGTCCTGCTCAAACAGGCGCTTGAATCCGTCCATCGCTGCCATCATAAGCAAGTTGTCGCCTTTGCGGCGGCGTTGATACCGGCGCAGCGCCTGGATAGCCCCGGGTGAGCCCCCTGCGTCGATGGCACTGAGCACCTCTTCCGCAAGTACCATCACGTCGAGGAGTCCAAGATTGATTCCCTGTCCGGCCAGGGGGTGAATGGTATGCGCGGCGTCACCCACGAGGGCAACCCCCGGCTGCACGTAGTCGATGGCGTGCCGCTGTCGCAGCGGAAAGGCAAAACGCTCTGAGCAGTCCAAAACAGATCCCAGACGATGTTCAATAGCCGCCGCCAGCTCGACGCAAAAAGCGCGCTCATCCAGATCCAGCAGGTCGTCTACCAGTTCCTCACTCAACGACCACACGATGGAACAAAAGTGTCGATCACCATCATCGGGCAGCGGCAAAAAAGCCAGGGGGCCCGAGGGCAAAAAACGCTGCCAGGCTGTGCCCCTGTGCGACGATTCAACCTCGACTGTGGTGACGATAGCCCGGTGACCGTAATCCCATTCGCGCGTCGAAAAAGACAACAATTGCCGCACCGGCGACAGGGCGCCGTCGGCGGCGACCAGTAAATCTGTCGACAGGCCCGCCCCATTCGAAAGAGCAACCTGGACCCGGTCACCGTCGTCCCGCTGACAGCTTTCCAGGCTGGCGGGACAGATCAGATCGATATCCGTGGCCTGTTCCACCTGTTTGAGCAACGCCTGCGTGATCGCCCGATTCTCGACGATATGTCCCAGGGTTTTCACCCCGACCTCGCTGGCATCGAACTCGATCTCGCCGGTGCCCTCAGCGTCCCAGACCGTCATATGGTGGTAAGGGCACACCCGGTAAGCCGCGATATCCGACCAGGCGCCCAATTGCTCCAATGCCGTTTGGGAGCGCGGGGTCAAAGCGCTCACCCGGGGGTCGAAACTGCTCAGCTCAAGGGCCTGCGGCAGCTCAGCCTGGGCAATGCCCCTGGCTTCAACCAGTGCGATCCGCAATCCATTACCGCTGAGAGCCAGGGCCAACGCAGAGCCCGCGATACCGGCGCCAATAATAGTGACATCATAGGCCTGCGGATCAGCCACGAGCCTCTCCAAGGGCTGCTACTCCGGCGGCGTAATGCACAAACTGCCGCTTGAGGGGCGCCGTGATATCCAGACCGGCCAGCAGCAGATCGCGAGCCAGTCCGACGACGGGATCAGACACCATGAACAAACCAGGCAGCAGGTCGCTCATCGCTATCGTCCGCCGCTGGTCGCTATATTGTTGCCTGCTGTAGCGTTGCAGGACGGACAGCGAGCCCAGGGGCTCACCGATCCTGGCTGCGTCACCCAGCACGCGCGCAAGTTCCGCAACATCACGCATGGCAAGGTTATATCCCTGCCCAGCTACCGGGTGAAGCGCATGCGCTGCATTGCCCATAACCACCATGCTGTGCCGAACCTGTTCCACCGACTCCGACAGGGAGAGTGGATAGGCGTGACGCTCTCCGACCTGGGCGAATTTGCCCAGGCGGTAGCCAAACCGGGCCTGTAACTCTCCCAGAAACAGCTCTGCCTGACAGCCCTGTAACCACTGTGCACGCTCTGGAGGTAGCGTCCAAACCAGGGATGCCCGGTGTTCAGCGCCGGCGACGGCGGGTAACGGCAGCAGGGCGAGCGGGCCCTCATCGGTGAATCGCTCGAAAGCACAGCCTTCATGAGGCGTGGCAAAGGCAACATTGGCCACCAGAGCCTGCTGACGGTAGGGCTTTTCGGTAACGGCCACCCCCAGCGCCTCGCGCAGCCCGGAACCGGCGCCATCAGCAATGACCAGGAGCCCAGCCTCTATCGCCGGCGGGTCATCACCCTCCAGGGTCAGTAACAGGCCAGCGTCACAGGGCTTGGCGTCGACCACCCGGGCCGGGCACCTCAGTTCTATTCTCGCCTGCAGATGGAGCTGCTGGATGAGCGAATTGCCCAGCCACGCGTTTTCCACCACGTAACCCAGGGCAGGCCAGTCATAATCGGCGGCGCGCAGCAATGAACTACCAAAATGGCCGCGATTAGACACATGGATGGTCTCTATGGGGCAGAGCCATTGCTCCAGTTCGGGCCAAACACCGATCTTCTCGTAAATAATCCGGGTGCTATAACTCAGCGCGGTGGAGCGTGCATCAAAGGAAGGATGATAGTCCGGCTTGCCATTGGGGGCCGGAGGGGGCAATGCAAAGCCCTCGACCAAGGTAATACTGAAACTTTCGGGCAAGGTCGCCGCCAATTGCAGCGCCAGGCTGATACCGACCATGCCACCGCCCGCTATGACAATATCGCGCTTTGTGGCCATAGCGTCAGGCTGCCATGATGGCCTCGATCTCCTCGGCCATCTTCGGTACACCGGCAGTCAACACCTCACAGCCATCGGCGGTGACCGCCACATTGTCCTCGATACGGATACCAATACCCCGCCAGCGAGCAGGTACCTTACGATTTCCGGGCGCCACATAGATGCCGGGTTCCACAGTCATTACCATGCCCGGCTCCAGTACCCGCCATTCGTCAGCGACACGGTAATCGCCCACGTCGTGTACATCGAGCCCCAGCCAGTGACCGGCGCGGTGCATGTAGAAGTCCTGGTAAGCCCCGTTTTTGATCAGGGTGGGTACCCGGCCCTTTAACAGGCCCAACTTGACCAGGCCTTCGGTAATCACCTTGACGGTAGCGTCGTGCGCCTGATTCCAGTGTTTACCCGGGCGAATCTGTTCTATGGCAGCCAGTTGTGCCTTCAGCACCACGTCGTATAGCGCACGCTGTTCCCTGGAGAAACGCCCATTGACCGGAAAGGTCCGGGTAACGTCGGCCGCGTAACCCTCAAGCTCACAGCCCGCGTCAATCAATACCAGGTCGCCGTCCTTGAGACGGGCGCTGTTTTCCACGTAATGGAGAATGCATCCGTTTTTGCCACTGCCCACGATGCTGGAATAGGCGGGTTGGCGCGCTCCAGAGGCGGCAAACTCGTGGTGCAACTCTGCCTCCAGTTGATACTCGAAGCGCCCGGCGCTGCAATGGCGCATAGCGCGAAGATGAGCGCGTGAGGTGATCTCGCCGGCCTTACGCATAAGGCGCAGCTCCGCCGCACTCTTGAACAATCGCAGGTCGTGCAGCATGTGGTCGAGATCAGTAAATTCTCCCGGGGGCACCGCGCCCTGCGATTCCTTACTGCGAATCGCGTTCACCCAACCCATGATATTCCTGTCAAACTCGGCGCTGCGGCCCATGGAATAGTAGACTCGGTCGCGCCCCTCCAATAAGCCGGGAAGGATCTCGTCGATATCACCAACAGGAAACGCATCGTCAGCAGCGTGCTGTTCACAGACTCCCTCCGGGCCAGCCCGATAGCCATCCCATAGCTCTCTCGTTGCATCACGCTCCCGACAGAACATCACGAATTGCCCATGGCGTCGACCGGGGATAAGCACCACAACGGCATCGGGCTCATTAAAACCGGTGAGGTAATAGAAATCGCTGTCCTGGCGGAACGG
>CAZPVJ010000100.1:0-3063 GCA_964590005.1 uncultured Alteromonadaceae bacterium
GCATCAGCGCTTTTCACGGTAGCGATAACGTTGCCCGCATAAATCGGACGCTTAAAGGTATCGGCCGACTCGACGGAAGTAATTTCAGAAATCTGAGCTACGTCCAGCAGCGCTGCGACGCGCGGCATGGTGTTCTTCGCGTTCGCGGTGGCGGGGGCGATCACGTTGTCATAAGCAGCGCCTACTTCGGCAACCAACAGGCTGACATTCTCTGCCAGTTGGTGCTCATAGGCAGCGTTATCTGCAACCAACACTTTACTCACACCTGCGACAGCTGCTGCCGCTTGCGCAGCGCCATCACAGCCAGCTCCGGCAATCAGGATGTCGATGTCTGCGCCCATGGCCTGGGCAGCGGTGACCGCGTTCAGGGTGGCCCCCTTCAGGGAACCATTGTCATGTTCTGCAATTACCAGCGTGCTCATGATATTACCTTCGCCTCGTTCTTCAGTTTGTCGATCAGCTGATCTACATCTTCAACTTTAATACCTGCCTGGCGTTCTGCGGGCGGCTCTACGCTCACCTGCGTCAGGTGGGAGGTCACTTCCACGCCAAGGTCGGCGGGGCTGAAAACGTCCAGCGGCTTTTTCTTGGCTTTCATAATGTTAGGCAAGGACGCATAACGGGGCTCATTGAGACGCAAGTCGGTGGTAACGATCGCGGGCAGGTTCAAGGCTACAGTCTGCAGCCCGCCATCTACTTCGCGAGTTACATTGACCTTGTCGCCGTCGATCACGACCTCAGAGGCGAAAGTACCCTGGGGCATGCCGGCGAGAGCGCCCAGCATTTGACCAGTCTGGTTGTTGTCACCGTCGATGGACTGCTTACCCAGGATAACCAGTTGAGGCTCTTCCTTTTCGACAACGCCTTTGAGAAGTTTGGCAACAACGAGCGGCTCAACAGCCCCGTCGGTCTCAACCTGGATGCCGCGATCGGCGCCTAGAGCCAGTGCAGTACGAATTTGCTCCTGGCATGACTTATCGCCGATGGAAACGGCGACAACTTCGGTGGCTGTGCCCGCTTCTTTGAGGCGCACAGCCTCTTCGACAGCAATTTCACAGAAGGGGTTGATAGCCATCTTGACGTTATTCAGGTCAACATCACTACCATCGGCTTTGGCGCGGACTTTGACGTTGTAGTCAACGACGCGCTTAACGGCGACAAGAACCTTCATGGATTCTCCATTAGATCATTAAGGGTGGGTTTGCGGTGCCGGAATAATCAAAAAATCACCCGGTACGTGTAACTTTGGCGGGGTATCTTGCCCATATTGCCCCTTCGGGTCAATAGCCTTTCGCGACAGGAAAGTAGTCCGAATGAGACAGATCAAGGATAACCACCATTCATGCTTGTGATGGCCTTTTATCCATTAAAATTATATACTTGCGCCCTTTTTTGGGGGTAGGACTCCGGCGACAGCCGGTTCCGACACACACAAGCCAAAGGGGCAGGCAGAACTCCCTCCTGACCACGCCCAAAGACAAGAGAGGATACCGCTGTGGAACGCGAATCTATGGAATTTGATGTTGTGATCGTCGGCGCAGGCCCTGCAGGCCTCTCCGCCGCCTGTCGCATCATGCAACTGGCCCAGGAAAAAGAGCAGGAAATCACCGTGTGCTTGGTGGAGAAAGGCTCCGAGGTCGGCGCGCACACCCTCTCCGGTGCTGTACTGGAACCCCGCGCAATGAACGAGCTGTTCCCCAACTGGGAGGAGCTTGGTGCACCGCTGACGACCAAGGTCAAAGGCGACAAATTCTATTTCTATACCAGCGCCACCGGTGCCATTAAACTGCCCAACTTTTTTATACCCAAGCCCACCCACAATGAAGGCAACTACATAGTTTCCATGGGCAACGTCTGCCGCTGGATGGCTGAGCAGGCCGAAGGCCTGGGCGTAGAGGTCTACCCCGGTTTTGCAGCCTCTGAGGTGCTGTTTAACGAAGACGGCAGCGTAAAAGGCATTGCCACAGGTGACATGGGCATTGCCGAGGACGGCTCCCATAAAGATTCTTATATGCCTGGTATGGAACTGCACGCAAAGTACACGCTCTTTGCCGAGGGCTGCCGCGGACACCTGGGCAAACAGTTGATTGAAAAATTCGCTCTGGACGCCGGTAAGGACCCACAGCACTACGGTATCGGTATTAAAGAAATCTGGGAAATCGACCCTGCCAAGCACGATGAGGGCACTGTCGAACACGGTCTGGGCTGGCCTCTGTCCGAGAACGGCGCCACCGGCGGCGGTTTTCTTTACCACGCCGAGAACAACCAGGTTTACCTGGGCCTGATCACCGACCTCAACTATTCAAACCCCCACCTGAGCCCCTTCGAGGAATTTCAGCGCTGGAAGCACCACCCCACCGTGAGCAAGTTACTGGAAGGCGGCACCCGCCTGACCTACGGTGCGCGGGCCATAACCAAGGGCGGCTACAATTCTCTGCCCAAGATGCACTTCCCCGGCGGTCTGATCATCGGCTGTGATGCCGGCACGCTGAACTCGGTAAAAATCAAGGGCAATCACACCGCAATGAAGAGTGGCATGGTCGCTGCTGAGTCGGTGGTCGAAGCGATCTCCCAGGGCGAGGAACGCAAGAGTGACCTGGACAGCTTTGCCCAGAACTTTGAATCCTCCTGGGCCTACCAGGAGCTTTACACCACCCGTAACTTCTCGGGCTTCATGCATAAGTTCGGTTTCCTGATCGGTTCAGCCATGGTCTGGCTGGACCAAAACATTTTTGGCGGCAAACTGCCCTTCACTCTCAACGATGACAAGCCCGACTATGCTGCGATGAAGCCTGCGGCTGAGTCCAAGCAGATCGATTATCCGAAGCCTGATAACACCATCAGCTTCGACCGTCTTTCATCGGTGTTCCTGTCCAATACCAACCACGAGGAAGACCAACCCTGTCACCTTCAATTGAAGGACCCTGAGATCCCGATGTCCGTAAACCTCCCTACGTGGGATGAGCCAGCGCAGCGTTACTGCCCGGCGGGCGTTTACGAAATCGTAGAGGATGAGGCTGGCAAGCGCTTTCAGATCAACGGCCAGAACTGCGTCCACTGCAA
>CAZPVJ010000101.1:0-61653 GCA_964590005.1 uncultured Alteromonadaceae bacterium
GAATGGCCCTGCGAGATTACAGCCGTGGAGCGCCACGTTGTCAGCGTACTGCCCGGAAAGCCAGATCGCCGCGACCCGGAGTCACCCCTGGCCATTCACCTGGGTATCGCCATTTCCCGGGGTGACCGTATGGATACAGTATTACAAAAAGCAACCGAGCTCGGTGTCACCGCGGTGACCCCCTTATTCAGTGATAGAACCGAAGTCAAACTGAAGGGCGAGAGGGAGACCAAAAAGCTCGCCCACTGGCGCCAGGTTGCCATCAGCGCCTGTGAACAGAGTGGACGCAACCGCTTGCCAATTGTTAACGAACCCCGACCTTTGGCCGATTGGTTCGCCGAATGCGAGGGCGAAATCCGCTTTGTCCTGCATCACCGCGGTACCGGTCACAAGGCACCGGATAAGCCCCCCCGGTCTATCGATTTACTGATAGGCCCCGAGGGAGGTCTCACGGAAGATGAAATAGAAGCTGCAATAGCGCACGGGTTTGCACCGATGACGCTGGGCCCGAGAGTGCTGCGCACCGAAACAGCGCCGCTGGCGGCGCTCGCTATACTGCAGGCACGCTGGGGAGATATGGGGCCGGCGGACTAAGCGCCCGCCTGGGCATGGGTCCACTCCAGGAAATCAGCAACGCCATTAACGACGTGGTCGGTGCGCACCGAATGAAAGATTTCGAAAGCGTGTTGGGCGCCCGGGAGTTCCGCGTAGCCAACAGGCTGGGTTGAAACTCCCTGCAGGGCCGACACAAAAGTTCGGGCCTCTTCCACCCAGACAAGCGAGTCATGCGTTCCCTGGATAACGAAAAACGGTGGCGCCTGCGCGTTGACCCGGCTCAATGGAGAGCCCTCATCCCAGAGCTCAGGATTTTGCTCTTTCGGGCATTGCATTACCTTGTCGCCAAGAAAGTTGTCCATCGCCATTTTGGGGCGAATGTCATAACGGTCGAGGAAATCATAAACACCGTAAAATGGCACGGCTGCCTGCAAGGAGGTATCCCGGTCTTCGAAGCCGGGCTGGTACTCTGCGCAATTGGGTGTCAGGGCCGCCAGGGCAGTCAAATGACCACCTGCCGAACCACCGGTAATCGCTATGAAATTGGGGTCTCCACCAAACTCGGCGATATTATCCTTGATCCAGACAATAGCCTTCTTGACGTCGATAATGTGCGCCGGAAACGCGGCCGCCGGACTGAGGCGGTAATTTATGGCAATGCATACCCACCCCCTCTGGGCCATGTGGTACATCAGTGGCTTGGCCTGCTCCTCTTTCTTTCCGATCATCCAGGCACCACCGTGCACTTGCAGTAAAACCGGGAAAGGGCGTTCTCGCTCTATCACGGGCTGATACACGTCGAGCAGGTTGCGATCTCCGGCGTCGCCATAGCTGATGTGCGTGTGCTTGCGGACACCGTCGCGGCCAAAGTGAAACGGCTTCAACCAGCTGCGAGACACCACCTCGTCGCAAAGCACATTGTGGCGATTCAGGGGGATGTCATTGCGATAGGTCTCGCCCAAGGCACGTTTGAGCGCCGCACGCAGGAACTGTGGCGTGTCCATGGCCTGTATGTGCAGGTAAGCCATACCCAACCAACACAGGGAGAAGATCGCCAGGCCGGTCTGCGCACGCGGGTCATCAAAGACACCGCCCGCGGCCAGTACCGCCGTCAACGTAAGCTGCCACAAGATGTGGATCATCGCGAGCTCCCCGGTAAGCCAGGCCAGCAGAAAGTACAGCGGCACGAGGAAATAGACCTGTCGGGCTTTGATCAGCGCACAGGCCGTGCCTATCGCAAAAAAGATGGCCAACCCCAGGTAAATAGCGGCAAGACTCACGAAACATCACTCCAATAGGGAACCGGATCGCTATTCTATTGCATTTCGACCGTTCGGGGGATCGCTAATCTGCACCGGGCTTGCACCGGTCACAGGCATTGCGTACTTTATCAGGCCACTCTTCTGGCGGACCGGGCGATGACAATCAAGATAGGCGTAATAATGGATCCCATTGCGGATCTGACCTACAAGAAGGACAGTACCCTGGCAATGCTCTGGGCCGCCCAGGCCCGCGACTGGCAGTTGTTTTACATGGAGCAGGGAGACCTGTACCTGGACCAGGGTGTCCCGCGGGCCAAAATGGCACACCTGACCGTATTTCACGACCCCGATAGCTGGTACGACCTGTCCGAGCCGGAACAGCGCGATCTCGCAGAGCTGGACGTGATCCTTATGCGCAAGGACCCCCCCTTCGACAACGAGTACATTTACTCGACCTACATCCTGGAGGCTGCGGAGCGCCAGGGCACTCTCGTAGTGAACCGTTGCCAAAGCCTGCGCGACTGCAATGAGAAAGTTTTCGCCACCGAATTTCCCCAATGCTGCCCGCCGGTGCTGGTGAGCGCAGACAATGAACGGCTGAAGGCTTTCCACCTGCTACACGAAGACGTCATTTTCAAGCCGCTTGACGGCATGGGCGGTACCTCCATATTCCGGGTCAAGGACGATGACCCGAACCTCAACGTGATACTTGAAACGCTGACGGATTACGGCCGACACACGATCATGGCACAGCGCTTTATTCCCGAAATCAAAGAGGGTGACAAGCGTATCCTCATGATCAACGGCAAGGCAGTCCCCTACTGCCTTGCCCGGGTACCGCTAAGCGGGGAGTCCCGGGGTAATCTTGCAGCGGGCGGCCAGGGCAGGGCGCAACCATTAACCGAGCGAGACCAGTGGATTGCGGACCAGGTCAGTCCGGCACTGGTTGAAAAAGGCTTGTTGTTTGTAGGCCTCGATATCATCGGGGACTACCTGACCGAGATTAATGTCACCAGCCCGACCTGTATCCGTGAGATCGACAACGCCTACAATCTGGACATCGGCGGTCAACTGATGGATTGTATAAGCGGGGAGCTTGCCAAACGGGAGCACTAGGGGCGGTGCAGTACGTCGGGATTCAACAGGAGAGCAATGACCGGCTTGGCTTCGCGATCTTCATCGCGGCGGCCCTGCATGCAATCCTGATTCTAGGTATCAGCTTCAGCGCACCCGACAACGACTATTACGCGGCCCAGATAGAGGTAACCTTGGCGCAGAACTCGACTGCCGAAGCCCCGGACGATGCCGATCACATAGCGCAAGCCAACCAGGTGGGCAGTGGCAACATGGCCGACTTCACCGAGATGACCAGCAACGCCAACAACCCACTGGCCAGCCAACAAGCCGTAGAACAAACCCCCCCTCCCCTGCTACAACAGGAGAGCAGTGCGTCAACACCAATATTGACTGCCACCGTGGCGAGGGACCTCGCGGCGATCGAACAGGACAAGAAGGAGCGGGCACCGGTCGAGCTCGACGGCATCAGTCCCGAGGTTGACCAACTCAACCAGGAGTTGGCAACGCTGGAAGCCGCACTCGATGAGCAGACCAGGGCCTATTCCGACCGTCCGCGGGTCAGGCGGCTGACCTCTGCTTCGACCCGTCAGGCGGTGGACGCAGCTTATCTCCACGATTGGCGCCAGCGACTCGAGGCCGTCGGTAACAAGTACTATCCGGAGGCGTCACTGCGCTATGGAATCTACGGTAGCCTCAGGTTGCTGGTGACCATTCGCCATGATGGCAGTCTCGAGGGCATCAAGGTGCTCTCCTCCTCGGGCTATGAGGTGCTGGACGAAGCGGCGATCAAAATCGTGCGCATGGCGGCACCCTATGCCCCTTTCCCCGCCGAGCTCAGGGCCACCACCGACAAGCTCGAGATCATCCGAACATGGCAATTTCAGGAAAACGAACTAAGCTCAAATTAAACAGAGCGCTGTCCGTTTTTTCACGAGTCCAGGTTCGATATGCCACCAGACTTCCATGCCAGTACCTCCCGGAGCAGTGATTGCCTGCGCAATCACTTCCTGCTGGCAATGCCGAGTCTGTCGGAGGGTATTTTCTCCCACAGCATTACCTATATCTGCGAGCACGGTGAGAGCGGTGCAATGGGGATCGTGATAAACCAGCCACTGGAGTTGACCGTGGCCGAGATTTTCGACCACCTGCAGATCGACAATCAGACGGGGTTCGATGACGTGCCCGTGATGGCTGGAGGTCCGGTGCAAATTGACCACGGCTTTGTACTGCACAGGCGCGGTGAGCAGGACTGGGAGGCCAGTATCAAGGTTACCGACGAGATCACCCTGACCACATCTCGAGATGTGCTGCGCGCCATCGCCAGCGGTAAGGGTCCGGAGGAGCACCTCATCGCATTGGGCTACGCGGGCTGGTCAGCGGGCCAGCTGGAGCAGGAACTGGCCGAAAACAGCTGGCTAACCCTGCCTGCAGACAGCGAGATCATCTTCGGCACCCCCTACCACGGCCGCCTGGCGGCAGCGGCGGCGCAACTCGGTATAGACATCAATTTGATTTCCGCCCAGGCCGGGCACGCCTGACCCGATACCGATTGACCCGAGACGCTCAAACAATCCTGGCTTTTGACTTCGGCCTGCGCCAGATTGGCGTTGCGGTGGGCAACTCTCTGCTGGGCACCAGCGAGGTCCTCCCTATCCTGCGGGCGAAGGATGGCATCCCCAACTGGGACGAGCTGGATTCGCTGCTGGCTGAATGGCAGCCCGACCTGCTAGTTGTGGGCGATCCATTAAATATGGACGGCAGTCAGAGCGAACTGGGAGTAAGAGCGGCCAAATTTGGCCGACGATTGCACGGCAGGTATGGGCTAACGGTTGTTAACGTTGATGAGCGCCTCACCAGCTTCGAGGCTAAACAGCAGCTGGCAGAAGAAGGCCACCCCGGCGATTACCGGGTAAAGCCGGCGGACAGTGTCGCCGCCGAGCTGATTCTACAAAGCTGGCTGCGTGAAAACGCCAATTAGCGGAAAAACTTACCGCGCTCATCCTCGTCGTTAACCGTCAGACCAAGGCCATCATCAAAGGCATGCTTGCCTTTTTCATGCATCTTGATCATCAGGCGCACGTCGTTACCGGAGTCAGCGTAGCGGACCGCATCTTCGCTGGAGATAATGCCACCCACGTAGGCCTTGAACAGCGACTGGTCGAGAGTTTGCATGCCCAGCTCAGTCGACTTGGTCATCACATCCTTGATCAGGTGCACCTCACCCTTGCGTATATAGTCGGCGATCAGAGGTGAATTGAGCAGCACTTCGACAACAGGGTGCCGGCCCTTGCCGTCCTTCCTGGGAATCAACTGCTGTGCGACCATGGATTTCAGGTTAAGCGACAGATCCATCCAGACCTGGTTATGCAATTCCGCCGGGAAAAAGCTCTGGATGCGATCGAGGGCCTGGTTGGCGTTGTTCGCGTGCAGGGTACACAGGCACAAATGGCCGGTCTCGGCAAAAGTCAGGGCCTGCTGCATGGTTTCGGCGGTCCGCACCTCACCGATCAAAATCACGTCCGGAGCCTGACGCAATGTATTCTTCAAGGCGACGTCGAAGGAGTCGGTATCCATCCCCACCTCACGCTGCGTGACAATACAGCCGGCGTGCTCGTGAATAAATTCGATAGGATCCTCAATACTGATGATATGCCCGTGGCTGTTTTCATTGCGATAGCCCACCATCGCCGCCAGGGATGTCGATTTACCGGTACCGGTTGCACCAACGAAAATCACCAGCCCACGCTGGGTCATCGACAATTCCTTGATGATCTCCGGCAGACCCAGGTCATCAATTTTGGGGATCTTGGTTTCGATACGACGCAGGACCAGCCCACATTTCCCGCGCTGTACAAATGCGCTGACCCGGAATCGGCCCAGCCCTTCACTGGCGAGCGCAAAGTTGCACTCGTGATGCTCCAGAAATTCTTTCTGCTGTTTTTCGCTCATGGTCGAGAGGACGACATCACGAGCTTCTTCATCACTGAGCTTATGCTCGCTGATCGGGTGAATTTGTCCATCCACCTTGATGGCGGGGGCGGCATCAGCGGCGATAAAGCCGTCGGAAGCGCCTTCTTTTACAACGCGCTGGAGTAATTCCTCTATGTTCATAGTCGCTACCTCTCAGTCAATCGAGACACAGCCGTGCGCAGATCAGAAGTCTTCCGGCATCCGCGCTTTTTCCCTGGCTATTTCACGGGTAATGATTCTTTTCTCCACGAGGTCTTTCAGGCACTGATCCATGGTCTGCATGCCGATCGCCTGGCCAGTCTGGATCGCTGAATACATCTGCGCCACCTTGTCTTCGCGGATGAGGTTCCTGATTGCCGGTGTGCCACGCATAATCTCGTGGGCTGCGACACGACCTCCGGTCGCCCGTTTCATCAGCGTCTGCGAAATCACCGCCATCAGCGATTCCGACAGCATGGAACGCACCATGTCTTTTTCGGCCGCCGGGAAGACATCAACCACCCGGTCGATGGTTTTCGCCGCCGAGGTCGTATGCAGGGTGCCAAACACGAGGTGGCCTGTTTCGGCCGCGGTCAGCGCGAGACGAATGGTTTCGAGGTCTCACATCTCGCCCACCAGAATGATATCCGGGTCTTCGCGCAGCGCGGAACGCAATGCCTCGGCAAAGCCAAGCGTATCCCGATGCACCTCGCGTTGGTTCACCAGGCACTTCTTGCTCTCGTGAACAAATTCTATCGGGTCCTCAATGGTCAGGACATGCTCGTACTTGTTGTCATTGATAAAGTCCATCATCGCCGCAAGGGTCGTGGACTTGCCGGAGCCGGTAGGCCCGGTTACCAGAACCAGGCCGCGAGGCATCATTGATATATCGCGAAACACCTGCCCCATCCCCAGGTCGTCCATGGTCAGGACCTTCGAGGGAATCGTACGAAATACGCCACCGGCACCGCGGTTGTGATTAAAGGCGTTGACCCGGAAACGTGCCACGCCGGGAACCTCGAAAGAGAAATCAGTCTCGAGAAACTCCTCGTAGTCCTTCCGCTGCTTGTCGTTCATGATGTCGTAGATGAGCTCGTGCACCTGCTCGTGATCCATGGGCGGCAGGTTGATACGACGCACATCGCCATCGACGCGTATCATTGGCGGCAAGCCCGCGGACAGGTGCAGGTCAGACGCGCCCTGCTTGGCACTGAACGCGAGAAGTTCCGTGATATCCATTGTTCCCCTCCCCTGACATTATGTCGTGCCGCGAATCTCGCACGGCTTCCTTGCACCCCGGCGCCTCTGGCACAGACCCGGGGCCTTCTTATTCTGGTGCCCCTAGGGTGCCGCAAATCCGCTAAGATGCCGGACATGGACACCGCTACTCTTACTAACAATATAGCAAAGCTTCGCCAGAGAGTACGACTCAGCGCTGAAAAAAGCCAGCGTAAAGAATGCGACATTCGTATCATGGCAGCCAGCAAAACTCGCGATGCAAACGAGGTGAAAGCCGCATATGAACTGGGTTTGCGCGATTTCGGCGAAAACTACGTGCAGGAAGCGCTGACCAAGATAGAGGCACTGGCGGAACTCGATCTGTGCTGGCACTTTATCGGTCCGATCCAGTCCAATAAAACCCGGGCCATTGCCAAGAGCTTCGACTGGGTACACAGCGTCGAGCGAGAAAAAATAGCGCGCCGCCTGAGTGACCAGAGGCCCGAGGGAATGCCCCCGTTAAAGATCTGCCTGCAGGTAAACATATCCGGCGAAGCGAGTAAGTCCGGCGTCGAGCTCGACGAGTTACCGGCGCTGGTTGAATCAGTGACCAGGCTACCCAACCTGGTGCTGCGCGGACTGATGGCTATACCCGCCGCAACAGAGGATCAAGCAACTCAACGTGCCGCCTTCCGACAGCTGCGCGAGGCACTGGTGCGACTACAAAAAATCGCTCCCGACATGGACACCCTGTCGATGGGAATGTCCGGTGATCTCGAGGCAGCCATCGCCGAGGGAGCTACCATAGTGCGCATCGGCACCGACATCTTCGGTCCGCGCCGCGGGTGATTTTGGTCTGGGGCGCCGTGTATACTGGCGCCCTTGTGCCCACTTGGCATAGAAAACGCGGAGTCCGTTTTGGAAAGACCCAACATTGCCTTTATCGGTGCCGGCAACATGGCCCGCAGCATCGTCGGAGGGCTGCTCGAAAGTGGTCACCCGGCATCCCGGATCAGCGCTGCCGACCCCTTTGAAGAAAGCCTGTCGCAACTGCAGGCGCTCGCACCCTTGCAAGTCAGTACCGACAATGCGGAGGTAGTTGGCGACGCTGATGTTGTCATACTGGCGGTCAAGCCCCAGGTGATGGCGGAGGCGAGTGACAGTATCGCCTCAGCCGTCAGCGCTAATGGCGCCTTGACCATCTCCATCGCGGCAGGGGTGACTATCGCGACCATGCAAAAGAGGCTCGGCAGTGCCGCGGCCATCGTGCGTTGCATGCCAAATACCCCCGCGTTGCTCGGCTGCGGGGCCAGTGCGCTGTACGCCAACGCGGCTGTCAGCGAGGCTCAGCGAGGCTTTGCGGAAGATATATTGTCAGCAGTAGGCGTGTGTACCTGGGTAGAGACGGAGTCGGATCTTGACGCTATTACTGCTCTCTCAGGCAGTGGTCCTGCCTATTTCTTTCTTTTCATGGAAGCCATGATAGATGCGGGCTGCGCAATGGGACTCGATCGAGAAACCGCTACCTTGATGACCCAGCAAACTGGGCTAGGGGCTGCGCGGATGGCGCTGGAAGGCGAGGTCGATCTGGTTGAATTGCGCCGGCGTGTCACCAGTCCGGGTGGTACGACCGAACGGGCCGTGGAAAGCTTCGAACAAAACTGCTTGCGGGATATCGTTAACGAAGCGATGACGGCCGCAAAGGACCGGGCAGTCGCGATGGCGCGCGAAATGGGCTGATAGCCCGACCGATTTTTACGTGGAGATACGGACTCAATGAGTGCCCTTAACGAAATTCTTGGCTACCTGGTCCAGACAGCGATCAGCCTGTACATGCTGGCCATGTTGCTGCGCTTCCTGTTGCAGCTGGTCAGAGCGGATTTCTACAACCCGATCAGCCAATTCCTGGTAAAAGTGACCAACCCGGTGGTGATACCCCTGCGCCGAGTGATTCCCGGGGTCGGCGGGTTGGACCTGGCCTCGTTGCTGCTGGCAATCCTGTTGCAACTGTTGGCCATCGTTGCCCTGATCCTGCTCAATGGCCTGCCGCTACCCAACCCACTGATCCTGATCCTCTGGTCAGTGCTGGGGATTATCGGCTTGTTGGTTAACATTTACTTCTTTGCCCTGCTGGCGATGATAATCCTGAGCTGGGTCGCCGCCGGCAGCAACAATCCCGCCATTTATTTACTGCACCAGATTACCGAACCGGTCATGGCACCTTTTCGCAAACTGCTGCCACCGATGGGCGGACTCGATTTCTCACCCATCCTGCTGTTTATCTTGATCAACGTTGTTCAAATAGCCCTTCGCCACATGGCCCTGAATGTGGGCCTGCACCCTGCGTTAGTCATAGGGATCTGACCCAAGCGACATGATTGAAAGCGCAGAAAATTCATCCGTTGGCCTGGTTACCCCCAGTACCGCCCGTTTCAGCGAGCCGCTGATGCTGGCCTGCGGTCGGGAGCTGGCTGAATACGATCTCGTCTATGAGACGTACGGCGAGCTTAACAACAAGGCCAGCAATGCCGTGCTGATCTGCCATGCACTGAGCGGCCACCACCACGCTGCCGGTTACCACGAGGGCGACAAAAAGCCAGGGTGGTGGGAGGAGTGCATAGGCCCCGGGAAGCCAATCGACACCGACCGGTTTTTCGTGGTCAGCCTCAATAATATTGGCGGCTGTCACGGATCCACGGGGCCCAGTTCCATCAATCCGGAGACGGGCGAATGCTGGGGGCCTGACTTTCCCTCACTGCGGGTGAGAGACTGGGTTAATAGCCAGCGACGCCTCGCCGATCGGCTCAATATCGATTGCTGGGCAGCGGTGATCGGCGGCAGCCTGGGCGGGATGCAGGCCATGCGCTGGGCCCTGGAGTACCCGGACAGGGTTCAGCATTGCGTGGTAATCGCCGCGGCCATGAAGCTGAGCGCCCAGAATATCGCCTTCAACGAAATCGCCAGGCAGGCAATTCAGTCAGACCCGGATTTCGATGCGGGCAACTACCTGAAACAAGGTGCTATCCCGGCCAAGGGACTGGCACTGGCGAGAATGGTGGGTCACATCACCTACCTCTCGGACGATGCGATGGCAACGAAGTTTGGCCGCGACCTGCGTTCCGGCACACTGGAGCAAGGCAACGAGGACGAAATCGAGTTCCAGGTCGAGAGTTATCTGCGCTACCAGGGAAACCAGTTCTCCTCCACCTTCGACGCCAACACCTACATACTGATGACCCGCGCCCTGGATTACTTCGACCTGGCGCGGGAGTACAACAACGACCCGGTCGCAGCCTTTAAGCAGGCCAGCTGCAGTTTTCTGGTGTTGTCATTCTCGACCGACTGGCGCTTTTCACCCAAGCGCTCTCGGGAAATTGTTGACGCATTAATCGCCGCCGGTAGGCCGGTAACCTACGCCGATATCGAGGCTGACGAGGGCCATGACGCGTTCCTGATGCCGATACCGCGCTACCTGGAGCTATTTCGCGCTTATATGCAGCGCGTTGGGGAGGCAACCTGATGCGGCTGGACCTTGCCCACATTCAGAAGTGGATTGAACCCGGTTCCCGGGTACTGGACCTGGGCTGTGGCGACGGTGAGTTTCTGGACCTGCTGGCAAAGGAGCGGCAAGTCCAGGGAACCGGACTGGAAATCGACGAGGACAATATCACCGAAGGGGTACGGCGGGGCCTGAACATCGTGCAACAGGATATGGATAAGGGTCTATCCAATTTCCCCGATAACAGCTTTGACACGGTGGTCATGGCGCATGCGTTGCAGGCGGTCCACTACCCCGATCGAGTACTGGACGAGATGCTGCGCATCGGCGGCGAGGGCATCGTCACCTTCCCCAACTTCGGGCACTGGAGTTGTCGCTTGCACCTGGTTTCACGCGGTCGCATGCCGGTGTCGCGGTTCATGCCCCACAACTGGTACGACACCCCCAATATCCATTTCTGCACCGTTCGCGACTTCGAGACCCTGTGCGAGGAAAAGGGTATCCGCATTCTCGCGCGGGATATGGTCGGCAACACCCAAAGGCGACCATTGCTGGCTGGTGCCTGGCCCAATTTGTTCGCGCTGACCGCGATCTACCACATCACCCGCTGATATGCCCCAGCTCATCGCAATTCTCCTCGGCCTGACGCTAACATTTATTCAGGCGACAACCCAGGCGCAACAGTCAGAGCGCTTCGGCCCTTATGAGCTTTTCTACAGCGTGGTCAATACCACATTCCTGGAACCGGAGGTGGCAGCACAGTACGGCATTACCCGGGGCAAGAAGCGCGCAATTCTCAACCTGGCGGTACGAGAGGATGTGGATGACGGCAGCGAGCCAAGAGCGGTTCGCCTGCAGGGCCGCACCTGGGACCTGATCCAGAACCAGTTCCTGGAGTTCCAGGAAGTTCGCGAGGGCCCTGCCATTTACTACATAGCGGAGTTTCGCTTCATCAACGAGGAGTGGCGCTTCTTCGAGGTTGATTTTCGCCCGGACGGCGCGAACGAAACCTATACATTCAAATTCAAGCACCAGCTCTATATCCATTGACCACCGGCATGAGTGAAACCGACAGAATAGTGCTTGCCAGTGGCAATACCGGCAAGCTTGCTGAGCTGCAGCGAATACTCTCGCCGCTGGCAGTGACCCTGGTATCGCAAGCAGAGTTTCAGGTTCCGGAGGTCGCGGAAACCGGACTTACCTTTGTCGAGAACGCACTGATCAAGGCCCGCGCGGCCTGCGCAACCAGTGGTTTGCCCGCCATAGCGGACGACTCAGGCCTGGAAGTGGATTACCTCGACGGTCAACCGGGCATTTACTCCGCGCGTTACTCCGGCGAGGGCGATGAAGGTAACAATCGTCGCCTGCTGGCTGAACTCGAGGGTGTGCCCGAAGAGCAGCGCACCGCGCGTTTCCAATGCGTGCTGGTTTACCTGCGTCACGCGGGCGACCCTACCCCGATCCTTTGCCAGGGATCCTGGGAAGGACGCATCCTGACACAGGTGCAGGGCCTTAACGGATTCGGCTACGACCCACTGTTCTTTGTGCCCGAGCATGGCTGCAGTTCAGCCGAGCTGGACCCCGAACTCAAAAACACGATCAGTCACCGGGCCATCGCCAGCGCCAGTCTGCTTGACGCCCTGCGCCACGGCTCATGAACAGCGCGCAAGCGTTGCCACCCGTCAGCCTCTATATTCACCTGCCCTGGTGTGAACGCAAGTGTCCTTACTGCGATTTCAACTCTCATGAACACGATTCGGTACCGGAGAAAGCCTACCTCGAAGCGCTGTTGCGAGACCTCGGTGGCGCAGTGGACGAGCTTCAGGGTCGCGCGCTGTCCTCACTGTTTATTGGCGGGGGCACTCCCAGCCTGTTCAGTACCAAGGCCATACAGCAGTTAATGAGCGCTATTGGCGACGCCATGCCGATGTCAACTGACTTCGAGGCCACCATGGAAGCCAATCCCGGCAGTGCCGAGGCAGACCGCTTTCAGGGCTACAGGCAGGCGGGAATCAATCGCCTGTCGCTGGGTGTACAGAGTTTCAATGAAGACGCGCTGCGTCAGTTGGGGCGGGTGCACGACGGTGAACAAGCGCGCGCCGCACTGGACATGGTGCGGGAGGCAGGTTTCAGTAATTTTAATATAGACCTGATGCATGGCCTGCCCGGGCAGACCGCAGCGAGCGCCATGCGGGACATCGAAACAGCACTGGCCTACTCACCCCCACACCTGTCCTGGTACCAGCTGACCATAGAACCCAATACCGTGTTCTATAAACACCGACCACAGCTGCCGGTGGAAGACACCCTGGCCGACATACAGGAGCAAGGTGAACAGCGCCTGGCGGAAGCGGGTCTGGCACAATACGAAGTATCGGCCTACGCCGCGCCCGATCGCCAGTGCAGGCACAACCTGAACTACTGGACATTCGGCGACTACATTGGCATCGGTGCGGGAGCCCACGGCAAGGTGACCTACGAAGACGGGCACATAGTGCGCTACGCCAAACGTAAACAGCC
Organism: uncultured Alteromonadaceae bacterium; assembly: GCA_964590005.1. Classification (GTDB taxonomy): domain Bacteria; phylum Pseudomonadota; class Gammaproteobacteria; order Pseudomonadales; family Halieaceae; genus CALJFL01. Next base: position 13,081 of record CAZPVJ010000101.1, read on the forward strand.
GGACGACTATATGAAGAGCGCAACGGAGACATTCCGGGCGACAGAAAGGCTCCTGGAGGCCGCAGAGACGCCGGGTGAATTCGTGCTCAACGCGCTGCGCCTGAACGGCGGTTTTCGCCTGGAAGATTACCAAAGTCGCACAGGGTTACCCGCAGAGTCACTGCAGCCGCAACTGGGCAACCTGGTTGCCAGGGAGCTGCTGACTATCGACGCTGGTGGGGTGCGAACCTCAGCACTTGGGCGCCGCTTTCTAGACTCTGTGCTGGCTGAGTTCCTGCCAGATTAAACGCGCCGAAATAGGAGATCCCAGACGCCGTGGCCAAGACGCTCACCGCGTCGCTCGAACTTGGTGAGTGGGCGGCGTTCAGGCTTCTGAGCATAGGCGCCGGGCCCAACCGTATTGTGCAGTTGCTCGTTCGCTGACAGCACTTCCATGATTTGTTCTGCATAGTTTTGCCAGTCGGTCGCGACGTGCAACAAACCGTGCGGTTTTAGCCTTGAAACCAGTAACTCGACAAAAGGCGGCTGGATCAGGCGCCGTTTATGATGGCGTTTCTTGTGCCATGGATCGGGAAAATAAATCTGCACTTCGTCCAGCGAGTCTGGCGCAATGCAGTCATTGAGCACCTCGACCGCGTCGTGGCAGTAAACACGAATATTGTCAGCCTCGTTTAAGGCCATACCATGAAACAGCTTGCCCACGCCGGGCCTGTGCACCTCGACGCCAATGAAGTTCTTTCCCGGTTCTGCTAGTGCCATCTCAACGAGGGACTGGCCCATCCCGAAGCCGATCTCCAGCACGCTTGGCGCGTCGCGACCAAAGGTTTTCTGGTAATCCAGTTGACCGTCCCCAACGTCCAGTCCCCACCGCAGCCAATGCTCATCAAAAGCGCGTTGTTGGGCCTCGGTCATACGCCCTGCGCGCAGCACGTAACTGCGAATCGGGCGACGCTTCTGCGGTTCGCTCATGCGATTTGGCCACCTGGGGGCTTACGCCACCAGCTTCCAGCCGGCGACGCTTAGGCAGGCCCAGCCGGCGATAAAGGCCAGGCCACCAAGAGGGGTGATGGCACCCAGCCACTTAACACCAGTGAGACTGAGGCAATACAGACTTCCCGAAAATACGACCATCCCGAGCAGGAATAGCCAGCCCGCGCTGCGCAATAGTGCCGCTTGCGGCTGGCTCAACGCCAGCATTCCGACAGCCAGCAAGGCCAGGCTATGAATAAAGTGGTATTGAACAGCGGTCTCGAATACGCCAAGCGCATAGTCGTCCAGCCGCGACTTCAGTGCATGTGCACCAAACGCGCCAAAAGCAACAGCCAGCATCCCGGAAAATGCGGCAAGGGAAATGAACATGTTAGCCATTAACCGATTGTAGCCTAGTCACGGGCGGTGGACACCGCCCGCAGAAAATCAGGCGGCGATAGCCACCCGAATTTTTTTCATCGCATTTTGTTCTAGCTGCCTGATGCGCTCGGCGGAAACGCCATACTCGGCGGCCAGCTCGTGCAGTGTGGCCTTATCTTCGGCCAGCCAGCGTCGACCCAGAATATCGCGGCTGCGATCATCGAGGTCAGCAAGCGCCTGGTAAAGCTGCTGCTCGCTGTTTTCCTGCCAATCCGCCGATTCCACGGACTCGGCCGGGTCGCTGCTCTGGTCTTCGAGGAAATACTGGGGCGACTGCCAGCTGTCATCATCGTCGCTATCGACAGGGGCGTCGTACGCGAGATCACGGCTGGTGAGGCGGCCTTCCATACGGTGCACTTCCTTCACGTCAACCCCGAGATCATCTGCAACTGCCTGAGCCTCGTCAGCGCTCAACCAGCTGAGCGTCTTCTTCGCACTGCGCAGATTGAAAAACAACTTCCGCTGGGCCTTGGTGGTGGCGACCTTCACGATGCGCCAATTACGCAGGATGTATTCATGCATCTCGGCCTTGATCCAGTGCACCGCAAACGACACCAGGCGGACACCTTTCTCCGGGTCGAACCTTTTCACGGCCTTCATCAAACCGACGTTGCCCTCCTGAATCAGGTCGGCTTCCGCCAGCCCGTATCCAGAATAGCTGCGTGCTATATGTACGACAAACCGCAGGTGAGCCATCACCAGCTCGCGGGCCGCATCCACGTCATCGTGGTAAAACAGCGCCTCGCCCAGCTCCTGCTCGCGCTCCTGGCTGAGCATTGGAATACTGCTCACTGCCTGAACATAGGCCGCCAGATTGGCGCCTGGTACCAGCTGCTCGTAAGTCTGCAAACTCTTGCTCATTGCGTTTTTCTCTCCATCCATACGCTAATTTTAGCACTCAATCTATTAGAGTGCTAATACTATGAAAGTTCCGTAATAATGGCAGAAAAATGGCTTTTATCTATATTTTTCAGTGACTTACTATCACCGGGGTTCAATTTGGCCAAGGTGGCGCGAAACGGCCACCCACGCCCCAGCCAAACCTAGAAGCCCCCCGACCAGCACCAGGTTCAAGCTACCCATCAGACCAAGCCCGGACAGCCTGAAACTACTCTGGTACAGCTCCGCCAGGCGTTGAACCGGGGCATTCAAGAACCATAGGGCGATAACGACGAGCACGGCAGCAACCACTCCACCACCCACGCCATACCACAGGCCCGTATAAAGGAAGGGGCGGCGCACAAAGGCATTACTGCCTCCAACCAGTTTTATGATGACGATCTCATCCCGGCGGTTCTCTATCGCCAGACGAATAGTGTTCCCGAGAATCAGGACAACACCCAATACCAGCACCACACCCAGGGCCAACACCAGCCGGCGACTCAGCTCCATAAGGCTGTTGAGCCGCTGCAGCCAGGCCATATCGAGCACGGCCTCAGCGACTTCCGGATAACCCGCAAGAGCAGTCCGCAGCGACTCGATTCCAGCATCGTCTACCCGATCGGCAGGCGATACCAGCAACAAGTTCGGTAGCGGGTTCTGCTCCAGGCTATCCAATACATCCGCAAATCCCGATAACTCGCTGAATTCAGCCAGCGCCTGCTCGCTGGAGACAAAAACTACCTCACCGACATCATCTCGCCCGGATAACTCCTCCCTGAAAAGGTTGACCTTTTGCTCGGCAAGTCCGTCCTGCAAGAACAGGGAAATCTGCGCCGGGCTGTCCAGCCTGGCGCTGAGCGATCCCGCATTATCAAGGGCGACGTTCAAGCCCACTGGCAGCGCCAGGGCGATGCCGATCACCAGCCAGGTCATTACACTGGATGCCGGGTTGTCGATCACCTTGACCAGGCTATCGGCGGCTGACAGGCGATGGTGTCGTAACCAGGCATTGTAGAGATCACGCACACGGGCCCGGCTCTGACTGGCGCCCTCGAAGCGCGCTGAACCGGCGGGGGGTTTGCGGCCGATCATGTGGCGGAGCCGCTCACCAGACGGCCCTCCTTCAGGGTAAGAATGCGATGATGCAAGCGCGAGATCAGTGCCAGGTCATGGCTCGCGATTAATACCGTCACCCCCACCTGGCTGAACTCCTCGAACAGGCTCATGATCTCGGCAGAGAGCGCGGGGTCCAGGTTGCCGGTGGGCTCATCGGCGAGCAACACCTGGGGCCGACCAACCACCGCCCTGGCAATACCCACCCGTTGCTGCTCGCCCCCGGATAAGGTAATGGGAAGGGCGCGCTCACGATCCAGCAGGCCAACTTTATCCAGCGCGGCCCGAACCCGGCGGCCAACATCGCGGTGATCGTAGCCCGAGATGATCATCGGCAAAGCGACATTGTCAAAAACACTGCGGTCGAACAACAGCTGGTGATTCTGGAACACCACGCCAATATTGCGGCGGTGCCCCGGAATGGCCCTGGAGCCCAATGCGGTCAGATTCTGGTCATTGACGAACACCTCTCCCCGGGTGGGGCGCTCCATCAACATGATCAGCCGCAGCAAGGTACTTTTGCCGGCACCTGAATGGCCGGTCAGGAAAACCAGTTCGTCCCGCCCGATTTCGAAGGAGATTTCACGCAGCGCGTCGTGACCTTCCTCGTACCGTTTGCTGACCCGTTCAAAGCGGATCATGCAGCTGGATCATCCCGGGAAAATAGCGCCGCAATAAACTCCTCGGCTCTGAACGGACGCAAATCCTCCACGCCCTCTCCTACACCGATAAAGCGGATCGGCAGGCCCAGCTTTCGGGCAATCGCAAAGATGATGCCGCCCTTGGCGGTTCCGTCGAGCTTGGTCAAGCTGACGCTACTCACCCCGACCACATCCTGGAAATTACTGGCCTGGGCCAAGGCATTCTGGCCGGTGCCGGCATCCAGCACGAGCATAATCTCGTGGGGCGCGCCGGCGTCCAGCTTCCCCATAACACGGACCACCTTGCGGAGCTCCTCCATCAGGTTGTCCTTGTTGTGCAGCCGGCCGGCGGTATCGGCAATGAGCACATCAACTCCCCGGGCCTGGGCAGCCTGGAGGGCGTCAAAAATCACCGAGGCACTGTCTGCCCCTGTGTGCTGGGCAACCACAGGCACCTCATTGCGCTCCCCCCAGACCTGCAATTGCTCCACCGCCGCAGCCCTGAAAGTATCGCCTGCGGCCAGCATCACGGAATGACCCTGGGCCTGATATCGGCGGGCCAGCTTGCCAATTGTCGTGGTTTTACCGACGCCGTTAACACCCACCATCAAAATAACGAAGGGGCTCTTACCCGCCACATCCAGTGGCTTTTCACAGGGCTGCAACAAGGCCAGTAGCTCTGATTGTAATGCTTCCTGCAGCGCCTCCGGGCTGGTCAGCTCCTTGCGCGAGACACGCTGGGTCAGGTTCTCGATGATCTCCACTGTGGCCTCGACGCCCACGTCAGCCTGCAACAACTGCGACTCGAGGTCCTCAAGTAATTCAGCGTCAATTTCCTTACGGCCCAGGAACAGGGTTCCCATACCCTGGACAAGGCTGTCACTGGTACGGCCGAGACCTCGACGTAAACGCCCGAAAAAGCCGGACTCGCCGTCGATAGACTTATCGGCTGGAACCTCGACCGCCGCAGATACAACGGGCGTTGTTTCTTCAACGGCTGCCGGAGCAGTCGCTTCGAGGGTCTGTTCGGGCTCGGGCCTTGGTTCGGGTTCGGGTTCGGGTTCGGGTTCGGGTTCCGCAATTACGGGCGGCAGGTCAGCCTCCGTCAAATCGGCGACAGGCGCGGACTCTGCCGTGTCTTCAGGCTTTTTGCGTTTGAAAAACTTCATATCGGTCGTGCTAGAGTTCGGGAATGGCGCGCGCCAACCCGGCGCCCATGACTGCGCTTATCCTAACACTCTTGCACAAGGCGGAGAAATGGCACGCAACAAGCCGACCAGGCAAATCGGAGCAGAACCCGGCCAACTGCGCATCATTGGCGGTGAGTGGCGCGGGCGCAAGTTGTCCTTCCGAGCCGCTCCAGGACTGCGGCCGACAACCGACCGTATCCGGGAAACCCTGTTCAACTGGCTGGCACCGGAGTTGGCTGGTGCGCGGTGTATCGACCTGTTTGCCGGAAGTGGCGCCCTGGGTCTGGAAGCGCTATCGCGCGGTGCTGAGCACTGCACGTTCATCGATACCAACCGGGCTGCACTGGACGACATCGGCGGGCACCTTGAACGGCTCTCGGCCAGCGAGCGTGGATGCTGCCAGTGCCGCACCGCCAGCGAATTCCTCGCCACCGCAGATAATACCTGCGATGTGATCTTCGTCGATCCACCGTTCTCTGCCGGGCTGGTGGAAGAGACACTGGGGCAGCTGGCCCAATCGGCCTGCGTCGGCGATCGCACTCTCGTTTACCTGGAGACTGGCGCCGATGAGCCGTTGGCCCCATTACCCCGCGGGTGGTCTGTCCACCGGGACAAACGTTCAGGTGGCGTCAGCTACCGATTGCTGACAACGACCGCCGCGCCTTGACAGGCTGTTTGTGCAGAAAATTGAATTTGTTTACCATCGCCCGACTAACCCCGCAGGCAAGGCAACCCCATGAAAACCAATTCCGTGATTTATCCGGGTACCTTCGACCCGATCACCAACGGCCATGTCGACCTGACCGAGCGGGCGGCCAAACTGTTCGACCGGGTTGTCGTCGCGATCGCACACAGCGAGAAGAAAACGCCACTGTTCAACCTGGAGGAGCGGGTATCGCTGTGCCAGCAGGCCTTGTCGCACCTGGACAATGTTGAGGTCGTGGGATTCAGTAATTTACTGACAGAGTTTGCGCGCAGCCAGAACGCCAATTGTGTATTGCGCGGCCTGCGAGCCGTTGCAGATTTCGAATACGAATTTCAGCTGGCCAACATGAATCGGGCCATGTGGCCGGAGTTTGAAAGCATCTTCCTGACGCCCTCAGAGCATTTGTCCTACATTTCTTCCAGCCTGGTACGCGAGATCGCCGCACTGAACGGGGATATCACGCCTTTCGTGCCGGTTCAGGTGGCGCAGGCGCTCAAGCAAAAGTTCGCCTGAACGCCCGCAAGAGCACGATCAGGAGTCTTCCGGCTCCTTGCTCTCGCGATTCTTCTCGATGTCCTTGTAGGTATAACCAGGATCACGGCAACCCAGGCAACGCATGAATGTAGTCTCACCGGGCCCAAGGATCAGGGTCTCCGCCGCTTCGCCCGCATGACCCGCCAACAGTGTAAACGGCAGGCTGACCAGCCACACCGCAGTGCCCCCTACGGTCATAACCAGGCCTATCGGACGCGCAACCAGCAGGTCACCCACCATGGCAAATTCATTTGGACTGTCGTCAATGGCATCCTGCGCCCAGAGAGCCTGCGGCAGCGCCATCAGTGACACCAGCACCACAGCTGTCAGGCGCCGTGTGACTTCTTTTATTTTCATCATTCAACTCCCGGGATTCATTCCCGTTCCCCTAAGCTCTTTACAGTGTAGCCGCTTCAGCGCTGGCAGGTCACGCAGTAAACGGAGATTCGCTGACTTAGTCGGAGCTCACGCAACAGGGTCCCGCAGGTCTTACAGGGCTCACCTCCACGGCCGTAAACAAACAGTTGCTGGGCAAAGTAGCCCGGCTTACCGTCACCCCCTACAAAATCTCTAAGCGTAGTTCCACCCTGGTCTATAGCAGAAGTGAGTACTTGCTTAATAAAGTGGGCCAGACGGTTATAACGCGCCAGCGAAATTCGTCCCGCTGCGCGATCAGGCCGAATACCCGCCAGGAAGAGCGCTTCGTTAGCGTAAATATTACCAACGCCTACGACGACTTTTCCGTCCATTACAAAGTTTTTGACCGGTCCTTTCCGGCCTCGGGACCGTCGGTACAGCAACGCCCCATCAAAGGCCGCCGACAGGGGCTCGGGTCCCAGATGTGACAACAGCGGGTGCTCTTCCCCTGGCTCCAGCCAAAGACAGCAGCCGAAGCGCCTGGGGTCGTTGTAACGCAGGCAGCGGTCGCTATCGAGGACAATATCGAAATGGTCGTGTCGCAAGGGGCTTTCCGCGGGGTCCATAACCCGCAGTGAGCCCGACATACCCAGGTGAATCAACAGCGTCCCGTTAGCGGTTTGAAACAGGAGATATTTGGCGCGCCGCTCAACCCTTTCGATGGTCTGCCCGACCAGCCGCTGGGCCAGGTTGGCAGGTATAGGCCAGCGCAGGCGGTGATCGCGTACCACCAGGTCCACTACCTGCGCGCCCTCACTATAGGGTTTAACACCCCGCCGGGTGGTTTCTACTTCGGGTAACTCAGGCAAGCCTCTTCCCCGTGCGCAACCAGGCGCAACTGAACGCTGGCGCCAGACACAAAAAACCCCGGCGCGGCCGGGGTTTGCAGATGTTACCAGGCATCAAGACTTACTTGATCTTGCCTTCCTTATACATCACGTGCTTGCGGGCCACCGGGTCATACTTTTTCATCTCCAGCTTGTCCGGGGTCGTGCGCTTGTTCTTGTCCGTGGTGTAGAAATGGCCCGTGCCGGCCGATGAATTCATTCGGATTCTTTCTCTCATCGCTTTTCTCCTATCTCCGTGTGGGCCTAGACTTTCTCGCCGCGACCGCGAATATCGTCCAGCACCTGCTCGATGCCTTTCTTATCGATGATCCGCATACCCTTGCTGGATACACGAAGCGACACAAAGCGCTTCTCCGACTCTACCCAGAAACGGTGCTGGTGTAGATTCGGCAAAAATCGACGCCTAGTGCGGTTCTTAGCGTGTGATACGTTATTTCCGGTCATCGGGCGCTTACCCGTAACCTGACAAACTCTGGCCATGATACCTCTCCCCAAAACACGGGAATATTACGTAAATCTGATTGCTGAGGCGGGACTATCAGGGCCCCTACCTCGCGGAGCGCGACTTTATACCAGAACACCCCCGGCAAGGCAAGTTTGGATACCGCGCCGCTGGCGCTACATAAGCCCTTGCTCGGCAAAGGAAAATGCCTGGCCTCGACCCACGATTATGTGGTCCAGAACGCGAATATCCAGTAGCGCCAGCGCCGAACAGAGCCGGTCCGTGATGCGCCGGTCCGCCGTGCTGGGCTCGGCGACGCCGGAGGGGTGGTTATGAGCCAGTATCACGGCGGCAGCCCGGTGACGCAGTGCATGTTCCGCAACAACCCTGGGATAAACCGCTGCGCCATCGAGGGTGCCCAGAAACAGGTCTTCACATCGCAACAAGCGGTGTTGGCTGTCCAGGAACAAACAGCTGAACACTTCCCGGTCGCGACCGCCGAGATGATACTGGAGAAAGCGCCGGGTCTGCTCCGGGCTCGCCAGGGTCTGTTCATCACGCAGCAATTGCTCAGCGCTGCGCCGCACCAACTCGCTGGCGGCCTGTAACAGCGCCAGATTCCCCGATCCAACCCCGGACACAGCCAGTATCCGGGTTGATTCGGCGCCCAGCAGCCCCGCCGGCCCTTCAAACCGTGTCAACAGCTCCGCGGCTACGGCCAAAGGAGCTGTACCCCGCCTGCCCGTGCGCAGCAGAACCGCCAGCAACTCCGTATCAGAGAGTGCGGTGGCCCCCTGGGTGAGCAGCTTTTGCCGCGGGTTGTCAGCTGGCAGATAGCGTGACTGCGCCATTATCGCTCCTCCATGAGTCGAAATCCGGCATATGTCAAAAGCGGTACCGGGGTGGTATCTTTCCCACCCCAAAGCGCTATTGTCCCAAGCCGGGAGAGCAAATGGCACATCTTTTCAATCGCAATATCCTATTGGGCGTAAGCGGCGGTATCGCCGCCTACAAGTCCGCGGAGCTGATCCGGCAACTGCAGGATAAAGGCGCTACCGTGAGGGTGATAATGACCCGCGGCGCCCAGGAGTTCATTACCCCACTGACCCTGCAGGCGCTCTCGGGCAACCCGGTCCACAGCGAGCTTCTGGATGAGGAGGCGGAGATGGGCATGGGCCACATCGAACTGGGCCGCTGGGCAGACCTGTTGCTGATTGCCCCGGCGACAGCCGACCTGATTGCCAGGCTGGCGACAGGTCGCGCTGATGACCTGCTGACCACCGTGGCCCTGGCAACCGCTGCTCCGCTGATGCTGGCGCCTGCGATGAATCAACAGATGTGGCGCGACCAGGCCACACTGTCCAATTGCGCCGCGTTAACCGCTCGGGGAGCCACACTGGTAGGTCCGGCACAGGGTGAGCAGGCCTGCGGTGACGTGGGTCCGGGCCGTATGGAGGAACCATCGCTCATCGCAGACCAGGCCGCGGCTCTATTCAGCAGCGGCGCGCTCGCCGGCAAGCGCGTGGTGATTACCGCAGGCCCAACCCGCGAAGCACTGGATCCGGTTCGCTACATTTCCAACCATAGCTCGGGCAAGATGGGGTTTGCGCTGGCTCAGGCCGCGGTGGATGCAGGCGCACAAACCACCCTGATCGCCGGGCCTGTCGCCCTGGCGACACCAGAGCACGCTACCCGGATTGACGTGGAGAGCGCCGAGGATATGCTGCAACGCGCTCTGGAGCTGGCCCAGGACTGCGATATCTTCATCGCCTGCGCGGCAGTAGCCGATTACCGTCCGGCGCAACAGCAAACCCAGAAAATAAAGAAGCAGGGAGAGACCATTGCGCTGGAGCTGGTCCGCAACCCGGATATCGTTGCCAGTGTGGCAGCCGAGCCGGGCAACCGCTTCACCGTCGGTTTCGCCGCGGAGACCACCGATGTCCTCGCCTACGCGCGGGGAAAACTCGAGAACAAGGGGCTGGACATGATCGTGGCCAATGATGTCTCGGACGCCGATATTGGCTTCAACAGCGACAATAACGCGGTAACGCTGGTATGGCCCGGCGGCGAGGAAGTATTGCCAAGCGCCCGAAAAAGCGTCATCGCCAGCCAGCTGATCGCGAGAATTGCCGAGCGCACGTCCCAGGACTAGGTAAAAGTCGAATTAATCCCGTCCGGCGCATTTAAGAAACGGTCGCAGCGTAATATGATTGCCTACTATCACTGCTACCGATTCTGCCCGGATGCTCAAACCAGATAAAAAGAAGAAGAAAAAGGAGGGGGCCACCACCCCGCAGGGCATCGTAGCCAAGGGCAACGCCCTGCGCAGCGTCGTTGTATTGGCGCTCCTGGTTGCGCTGGTACCAACCTTGTTGAGCTTCGCTTACCTGATAACGCTGCGAGATCCAGCGGTCAATGACCAACAGCTGCGCCGTGTTGCCACCTCATTCGCCGCCCAGCAAGCCACCTCTATCCAGCGTTTTTTGCAGGGCATGAACGATCGCCTCGCAGGCGCTGCCCGCTCTCCGCTAGCCCTACAAGCCATCGCCAACGACATGGGACAGGACATCGCACTGGTTGAACAGGCCATGCTTGATTATTTTCCAGAAGCCGTCAGCCTGCGGCTGCTACCTATGGGGGAGATGGGGACCGCCAGCTTCGAGGGCGGCAACCAGGGCCTGCGCAACCACATCGAAGTTGACCTGGTACGTCGGGCCGGCAACGGAGAGCCGACCTTACCAGAATCCTATCAGTTCGAAGGACGCTGGCTGAGCTCTATTGCCCAGCTGGCCAAGCATCCGCGCATGGAGGAACGGGCGGCCGTCATTATTGCAACCATAGACAACCAGCTGTTGGCGGATTCGCTGGCCTCCCTGGATACCGCCGGGGGCAAATTCAAGATACTGCAATCCCTGGCCGCAGATGCGTCGAGCGGTAAAAAGAGTGTCATCGCAACTCGGGGTGCCAGCAGCGAGCGCGGTGATGCGTACAAAGCTGCCGTGGCCATCCCCAATACCACCTGGCAGGTCGAGTTCACGCCCTCTGATACGCTGATCGAGGAGCTCGCTATTCCAGGCTGGCCTGTCCTGGCGGCACTGGCGCTGGCTGTAATCGGCGCTCTGGCTGCCATGGGCCTGGTGCTCGTCCGCTTTCCCGGCATTCTGGCCAAACAAATCGACAAGGTTATCGCTGCGGCGGATCGCAAGAGCCCGCTGGAAGTGGCCGTTCCAGAGCTGGTTACCATCGCCAAGCAGTTGCGCCGGGCCACGCTGCGGACCCTGCGCCAGACCCGGGTTTCGACCCCGGAGGAACCGGTCGTCGAATTCAGCGAGGCACCCGCGGGTGACGACCTGACCAATCCCATGTTCCAGTCCACCAACATCCTGGACAGCGATGAAGAAAGTCTGGACCTCGACCTGAGCAGCTCAGCCCCGGCGGTAACGTCCAGCGCTACGGCGTCAGCTTCAGGGTTCCCGGACCACATATTTCGAGCCTACGACATACGGGGCGAAGCCCAGACTGAGCTCTCCGACGAACTGGTGGCCAAGATCGGTGGCGCTATCGGCAGCATCGCTGGAGAGATGGATGAGCAAACCATCATCGTCGCCTGCGACGGCCGGACATCCAGCCCACGCATCAAGGCCGCCCTGATCAAGGCATTGATGGAATGCGGCCGGGATGTCATAGATATCGGACTGGTACCCACACCGTTGCTGTACTTCGCCACCAGGCACCTCAATTGTCACTCCGGCGTCATGATTACGGGCAGTCATAACCCCGCGGAGTACAACGGCCTTAAAATCGTGCTTAAACAGCAAACGATTGCTGCCGGCGGCATTCAGGATATCCGGGAGCGGGTGCTCCAGGGCAAATTCAAGAAAGGTACTGGCCGGATGATCCGTGAGGACGTTGTACCGGCCTATATAGAAGAAGTCGTGAGCGATATCGCTATTGCGGTGCCGCTGAAAGTCGTCATCGATGCCGGTAACGGGGCCACCAGCCGGGTAGCGCCCGAATTGTTTGAGGAATTAGGCTGTGAAGTCGTGCCTCTCTACTGCGAGTTGGACGGCCGCTTCCCCAATCACTCTCCTGACACCAGCGACGAAACCAACCTGGCGGACCTCGCTGCCGCGGTGCAGGCCGAGGAGGCCGATTTTGGCGTAGCATTCGATGGCGATGGCGATCGCCTGGCCATCGTCAGCCCGAGCGGTGAGATCGTCCGTTCTGACCGTTTGCTCATGATCTATGCCGAGGACGTGGTGTCCCGAAATCCGGGGGCGGACGTGGTGTTCGACGTGAAATGCAGTCGCAACCTGGCTCAACTTGTCACCCAACACGGCGGCAGGCCCGTACTTTGGAAAACCGGTCACGCCTTCATGAAAGAGAAAATGCTGGAGACCGGCGCCTTACTGGGCGGCGAATTTTCCGGCCATATGTTCTTCGGCGAGCGCTGGTACGGCTTCGACGATGGCATGTACGCCGCGGGTCGGCTGGCGGAGATTCTCAGTACCCACGGCGAGTCTCTGGACGACACCCTGGCCAACTTCCCGAGCAGTATCAATACGCCGGAAATCATCATTCCCGTGCCCGAGCAACGCAAATTCGAGTTGATCAAGAGAATTGCCAACGAAACCGATTTTTCCACGGGCAAGGTCAACACCCTGGACGGAATCAGGGTCGACTTTCCCAACGGCTGGGGCCTCATACGTGCCTCCAACACATCGGCCGCTTTCACAGCTCGATTCGAAGCCGATAATGAAGAGGCCATGGAGGCCATCCAGCAGGAGTTCCGCGCTCAGGTCGCACTGGTGGACCCCGACCTGGAACTCAACTTTTAGGAGCCGCAAGCACTGCGGAAAGACGGACGCCCATGTCACTGACTCGTGAATCAGCGCTCAATATAGCCCAGGTACTCACCGAGGCACTGCCCTATATCCAGCGCTTCACCGGCAAAACCATTGTGGTGAAATTTGGTGGCAACGCCATGGTGGACCGCGAGCTTCACGACAGTTTCGCGCGCGACCTTGTGCTGATGAAGCTGGTCGGCATGAACCCTGTGGTCGTGCACGGCGGTGGCCCCCAGATTGGCTCTCTACTGGAAAAGCTCAACATTGACACCCGGTTTGTGGACGGCATGCGGGTTACAGATGCCCAGACCATGGATGTCGTTGAAATGGTGCTCGGTGGCAGCGTCAACAAGGAAATTGTCGCGTCTATCAATCACAGCGGCGGCAAAGCCATCGGCGTGACTGGCAAGGATGGCCAGTTGATTCGTGCCAGACAGCTGACCGTCACTCAAGACAGCCCAGGGATAAGTGCCTCTGAGATCATCGATATCGGCCATGTTGGGGAAGTCGAGCAAATCGATACCCAGGTGCTGGACCTGATCACGGGCAGCGATTTCATCCCGGTGATAGCACCGATCGGGGTGGGGGAAGACGGGCGAACCTACAATATCAACGCCGATCTCGTTGCCGGCAAGATCGCCCAGGTGATGCAGGCCGAAAAGCTGATGTTGCTGACCAATGTCGCGGGACTGCTCGACAAATCAGGAGAGATTCTGACAGGGCTTACCACCGAGGAGGTTGACGCGCTTATCGAAGATGGCACGATCTCCGGTGGTATGCTGCCTAAAATTGGCTGTGCACTGGATGCTGTTAAATCCGGTGTCGCCAGCGCGCACATTGTCGATGGTCGAGTACCCCATGCCGCGCTGCTTGAAGTGTTCACAGATGAGGGTATCGGAACGCTCATCACTAACAGGCGCCGAGCAAAACCCTAGCTTTACCGCTGTTTTTATCCCAAAGGTGAAAAAAACTCACCTGAAGTGCGAACATTTATTGCAGCGGTCCCGGGTAATCGCTAGCATGGAAATCTACTCGACCTGACCCAGAGCACCATGTCTCCGAAGAAATCCCAACGGCGTCAGCAAATTCTGGAATCCCTGGCTCAAATGCTGGAGGCCAACCCAGGAGACCGTATCACCACGGCCGGACTGGCCAAACAGGTTGGCGTTTCTGAAGCTGCTCTCTACAGACACTTTCCAAGCAAATCGAAAATGTTCGAGGGACTCATCGAGTTCATCGAGGACACCCTGTTCAGCCGAATAAGCATTATTCTCAATGAGGAGCCGTCGGCTGCGGCACGCTGCGAGAAGATGTTGCTGCTGTTGCTCGCCTTTACGGAGCGCAACCCGGGCATCACCCGAATACTCACCGGCGACGCGCTGGCCGGTGAAACGGAGCGCTTACACCGGCGAGTGGCGCAATTATTTGATCGATTCGAAACCCAGCTCAAGCAGGTCATTCGGGAAGCCGAGGTACGGGAGGGCATCCGGCCAACAATCCCGCTGACCGCGGCGGCCAACCTGCTGATGTGTGCCGCAGAGGGGCGTATATCCCAATTCGTTCGCAGTGGCTTCCAGAGATCGCCCACCGCCGACTGGCAGGATCAGTGGGGCTTGTTGATGCAGGGGTTCTTTCGAGAGGTTATTACTCAGACCACCCCTGGGCCGGCAACCAGTTACGCCAGCTGAAACGCTACTCGTTTTGCATGAGGCTGCGCCTCAGCTCGACAACCTCCAACAACATCCCAAACCGGTCAATATCTGCCTGGTAATCCAGTGAGACACGCTCGATTTCTGCCTGCCGGTCAACAATAGCGCTCTCGGTTATCGCGATCTCGCCCTGCAAGTCCTCGATAGCGGTGATGTGTTTGACGTCAACCTGTTGGCCGCGGCGCTCCTGATCAGCGGCCTGCGCCTGGTAGTTTTCAACCTGTTGTTTGAGGGAGCGTTTGTTGCTTTTAAGGATGCTGACACGTATCCGCAGGTCACTCAGTGCGCGCTCCCTTGCGGCCTCGATATCCTCTATGGTGCTGTAGCGACGCAACAGAGTTTCGTCCCATTCACGCAGGCGCTCCTGCTCGGCACGTGCCTCCAGCTCCTGTTTCTCCCGAATATCGCGGTCGGCCTTCTCCTGCTCCGATAGTTCCCTGGGAACCACCTCGATAACCATGCCCTTTTCGTTGAGTACCTCGTAGCCATTGGGTACATACTGAGGGGGCACCTGGTAATCGACCACCATATTGCCCTGGTCGTTGGTATAGCGATAGAGTTCCCTCGCGAGGGAATCCAGCGGGTGCACCAACAGTAGAGTCGCACATACTGCGGGACCAAATGTACGCAGCAAAGTCACCATAAGTGCAATATATGTCGTTAAAACGGGTGGTACAAGCTCAGACTCCGTATTCCTCACGATAGGCACGCATGGCGCCCAGGGCCTCGTCGGCACCCCCCTCAGTTTCCAGGTAATCGATTATGTGCTGCATGGAAATGATGCTCAGGACCTGAATGCCATGCGCTTGCTCCAGCTCCTGGATGGCGGAGAGTGCACCCTCGCCTCGCTCTTGCCGATTAAGCCCGATCGCAACTCCCGCCAGTTCGGCGCCGACACCTTCGATCATATCAACCACCTCTCGCACTGCAGTGCCGGCCGTAATGACATCATCGATGACCAGCACCCGGCCCTCCAGTGGCGCGCCTACCAGCACGCCACCCTCACCATGGGATTTGGCCTCCTTGCGGTTGTAGGCGAAAGGCACATCCCGGTCATGGTGATCGGCGAGCGCAATCGAGGTGGCCGCTGCCAGCGGGATACCCTTGTAGGCCGGACCCAGCAAGACATCGAACTGTAGCCCTGAATCGACTATACACTGCGCATAGCAACGGCCAATCGCCGCCAGTGCGGCCCCGCTGTCAAACGCACCCGCGTTAAAGAAATACGGGCTGAGCCGACCGGATTTGAGGGTGAATTCACCAAATCTTAGGACTTGGTACTGCTTAGCCAGCTCAATAAAGGCTTTCTGGTGCGCTTGCATGTTGGTTGATGACTCACTGTCGGGCTGGGAATTATGAATTTTTAGGTTATGCTAGTAGTTGCTGCCGGGCAGCGACGCGAACATCTTCTGACTCGTAAAGAGCGGGGCCAATAATAGTGCCGTCGCGAGCCACTTCCCCACAGCAACAGCGGAAGCCGCAATATGCCGGACGGTACTCGATCGTCACCGGCTCCGGTATGATACATGCTCTCGAAAACAGGGGCTACGAATGAGGATTATCAGTTTCAGCGCTGACGGCATTAAATCGGCCGCCGACAAGGGTTTTTACCAGTGGCTGAGCGAGCAGGATGCGGATTTTATTTGTGTCCAGGATCTGCAGTGTTCGGAATACGACTTGCAGGAAGACCTGTATTTCCCCAAGGATTACAACGCCTACTTTTTCGATGATGTCGAGGGTAAGGCCAACGGTGTGGCCATTTATTGCCGGGCATTGCCCAAGGCTATCATGACAGGGCTGGGTTTCGCCGACTTCGACATGGAAGGCCGTTATATTCAAGCCGATTATGAAAATCTGAGCGTGGGTTGCCTGCTGGCACCGAGTGCCGAAGACGGCAACCAGGAGCAATTGCAGCGCAAAGCCGAGTTCTATTCGCTGTTGCAGAACCACCTGATCAAGGTCACCAACAAACGCCGCGAGTTCATTATCTGTGGCAACTGGCATTTCGCCCACACCGCCGGCGACCTGCAGGACACCGAAGCCAACAGCAATAAGTCGGGCTTTCTGGCGGAAGAGAGGCAATGGATGGACGAGCTGATCGAAGCCGGCTATGTCGATGCTTTTCGGGAAATCAATTCAGACGGGGATGAATTCAGCTGGTGGCCTGATGGCGATCGGGACAAAAACGGCTGGCGCAGTGACTTCCAGGTGGTTTCCAAGGGCCTGAAATACGCCGTCGAGTACGGCGCCATCTACAAATCAAAAGTCTTTTCCAACCACGCCCCGGTCATCATGGATTACGACGTAGAGCTCTGAGCTCACCCGCGAGCCAGGGCGTCTCGCTGGATCGCTATCAGGTCTTGTATACCCTCGCTGGCCAGGTCCAGCATACCGTCCAGTTCCTCCCGGCCGAACACAGCGCCTTCGGCAGTGCCCTGAACCTCGATAAAGCCTCCAGACTCACTCATGATTACATTCATGTCGGTATCGGCAGCAGCATCCTCTGGGTAGTCCAGGTCCAACACGGGCACACCCTGGTACACGCCCACCGAAACGGATGCTACCAATTGCTGTAATGGGTCCTCAGTCAGAAGTTTGTTTCGCTGCAGGTGGTTTATGGCATCGACGAGGGCGACACACGCGCCCGTGATAGAGGCGGTTCGAGTACCGCCATCCGCCTGGATCACATCACAGTCGATCGTTATGGTATTTTCGCCAAGCAGATCCAAGTCCACTGCCGCGCGCAGGGACCGCCCAATCAGTCGCTGTATTTCTACCGTGCGGCCCCCCTGCTTGCCGTTGCTGGCTTCGCGGTTCATTCGGGTCCCAGTGGAGCGAGGTAGCATGCCGTATTCGGCGGTGACCCAGCCGCGCCCGGACCCGCGCAGAAAGCGTGGCACACCAGCATTGGCCGACGCTGTACATATCACCTTGGTATCACCGAAACAGACCAGCACCGAGCCCTCTGCGTGGCGGGTATAATTGCGCGTGATAGTCACTTCGCGCAGTTGATTGGGCTGGCGGCCACTGGGTCGCTGCATGGTCGATCTCCGGGTAGGAAAGCGGCAATTATACGGCAGTCACCCCTGGCATGCAGAATGGGCTAGCGCTGTGAGCCAACTGGACAAACTGCTACACTCGACAGCTTCTTCCGAGAGCCGAACAACGCACCATGATAAATAGCATGACGGCCTTTGCCCGTGAAAGCCTGACCACCGACAACACCGTTATCACTGTCGAGGTTCGCACCGTCAATCACCGCTACCTCGACTGCACTTTCAAGCTACCTGACACGCTGCGACCACTGGAAAACAAACTGCGGGACCGCGCTGGTAGCACGCTGGCAAGAGGAAAGCTCGACTGCCTGATCCGGGTGCAGGCCGGCGACCAGACCGGAAGCAGTCTCAACATCAACGCTGAGCGCCTGACCGCTGTAGTGCAGGCTGCCAAATACATCGCGGCAGAAACCGGTGAAACGCAGGCGCTTAATCCCCTTGAGTTGTTGCAGTTCCCAGGGATCTGCGGTGAGCAGGGGCAACCTGAGGAAGCGCTGTTCGCCCAGGTTGAGTCACTGTTCACAGCAGCCCTGTCCTCCCTGGTGGAAAACCGGCAACGGGAGGGAGAGAAACTGGCCGCGATGATTCACGAGCGGCTCGACAAAGTGTCCACCGAGGTAACGACCACGCGGAGCGTTTTACCGGAGCTGATGAAACAGCAACGGGAGCGGATCCTCAACCGAATAGCGGAGCTTGACGTGGACGCTGACGAGGGCCGCATCGAGCAGGAAATGGTGATTCAGGCTCAGAAAGCTGACGTGGACGAAGAGCTGGACCGCCTCGAGGCGCATGTCAGCGAAGTAGAAAGAACCCTGAAAAAGGGTGGACCCTGCGGCCGACGGCTGGATTTCCTCATGCAGGAGCTGAATCGCGAAGCCAATACCCTGTCTTCAAAGTCTGTGGCCAGCAACACAACCCAGAGCGCCGTTGAGCTCAAGGTACTCATCGAACAGATGCGGGAACAAATCCAGAACATAGAATAGCCCGATACCAGGACAACCAATGAGCGAGCAAGGAACCCTTTACACCGTATCTGCGCCCAGTGGCGCCGGCAAAACCAGCCTGGTTGCCGCGCTGCTGGAGCGCTGTGACTCGCTGAGGGTCTCGGTCTCACACACCACCCGGGCACGTCGGCCCGGGGAAGAGGACGGAGTCAATTACCACTTTGTGGATGAAGGCGAATTCAGTGCCATGCTTGAGCGTGCCGAGTTTCTGGAGCACGCGCGGGTGTTTGGTAATCTGTATGGCACCTCGCAGATCTGGGTCGAGGAGCAGCTGGCCGCAGGCACCGACGTAGTGCTGGAAATCGACTGGCAGGGCGCGAAGCAAGTCAAACACCTTCTGCCACAAACGCAGGCCATTTTCATCCTACCCCCCTCGCGTGAAACCCTGCTGCAACGACTGACCGCCAGGGGGCAGGACGACCAGGACATTATCGCCGCGAGAATGGCACAGGCAGTGGAGGAGCTGTCACACTATGTTGAGTCGGACTTCCTTGTCGTCAATGACAATTTCGAGCTCGCGCTGGCTGACCTGGAAGCGATACTGCGCTGTCAGCGACTGCGCACTCCCGGGCAGGTCAGAACTTTGAAACCCCTGTTGGAGGACTTGCTGCAGTAAGCCAGGTAACCGCCTCAAAGGTAATTATTCACGCAGACCCAACCCACACCACGGTGCACCAATTCCGGTCAAATTGAGGTAGAATGTAGGGTTCTCCCGGCGCACTCGTATTGCCCGGCAGGTTTAAGGCTGACCAATTTGATGAGGGTTGGGCGGCGGCAACCAGTAAGTCTTTAAGCAAAAGCACTGCGCGAACCGTGACTGATCCGTCACCCAATCGCCGTGTTTACAACGGGAAGTGAAAAGAAATGGCTCGAGTAACAGTAGAAGATTGTCTTGAAAACGTCGACAACCGCTTTGAATTGGTCATGGTCGCCAGCAAGCGCGCACGGCAGATGGCTACCGGCGGGAAAGACCCCATGGTCCAGGAAGAATCGGACAAGCCCACAGTCATTGCGCTGCGTGAGATCGCCGAGGGCCTTATAACCCCGGAAATTCTGACCCGCGAAGACGAGATCGAAGCCGAGGAAGAACTGGCCGAGGTCATGGGGTCCACCGAAGAGCCCCTGTAACTTTAACGGGCAGCTCTGGTTAACGATCACTGAATCGCCATGCAAACCATTGATGCCCTTGACTCCACCCTGCGCAGCTACCTCAATCCTGAAGAGTCCAGCCAGGTACGACGCGCTTACTACTTTGCCGAGCAGGCCCACTATGGACAGATTCGCCGTAGTGGAGAACCCTATGTGACTCACCCCCTGGCTGTCGCCGGCATCCTGGCAGACATGCACATGGATCACCAGAGCCTGATGGCGGCAATGCTGCATGACGTGATCGAAGATACCGGCATCGACAAGTCGGCCATTGGCGGCCAGTTTGGCCCTGCCGTGGCCGAGCTGGTCGACGGCGTCAGCAAGCTGACCCAGATGGAATTCGCCACGCTCGAGGAAAAGCAGGCGGAAAATTTCCAGAAGATGGCGCTGGCGATGGCTCGGGACATCCGAGTGATATTGGTCAAGCTTGCCGACCGCCTGCATAACATGCGCACGCTGGGAGTGCTCAGCGCCGACAAGGTCAGTCGCATCGCCAGAGAAACGCTGGATATCTATGCGCCTATCGCCATGCGCCTGGGCATGAATACCGTGCGTATGGAATTTGAAGACCTGGGCTTTAGCGCACTCTACCCGATGCGGGCCAGACGAATCTCTGCCGCACTGCAGGCCGCCCGGGGGAATCGCAAGGAGCTTGTCGACAAGATTCGCCATCAGATCGAATCAACGCTGGAGCAGGAAGGCCATGACGTAGAGGTTATAGGCCGCGAGAAACACCTGTACAGCATCTACAAAAAGATGAAGTCCAAGCGCAAGTCCTTCTCCGAGATTATGGACATCTATGCGTTTCGCATCATTGTCGACTCTGTCGACACCTGCTATCGGGTACTGGGCAGTGTCCACAGCCTGTACAAGCCGGTACCGGGCGAGTTCAAGGATTACATAGCGATTCCGAAAGCCAACGGCTACCAGTCGCTGCATACGGTCCTCATGGGCATGCATGGCGTCCCCATTGAAATCCAGATCCGCACCCGTGAAATGGAAGAGATGGCCAACAAGGGAATTGCCGCTCACTGGCTTTACAAGAGCGACGGCCAGAGCGCCAACGGCAGCCACGCCCGGGCCCGGGAATGGGTACAGGGGCTATTGGAAATGCAACAGCGCGCGGGCAATTCGCTCGAGTTTATCGAAAACGTCAAGATCGACCTGTTCCCCGATGAAATCTACACCTTCACTCCCAAGGGGCGCATTCTCGAATTACCCCGAGGCGCTACGGCAGTGGATTTTGCATACGCTGTACACACCGACGTTGGCAACAGCTGTGTCGCCTGTCGCATCAACCGCCGGCTGGCACCACTGTCAGAGCCGCTGCAAAGCGGCCAGACTGTCGAAATCATTACCGCCCCCGGTGCCAGACCCAATCCGTCATGGTTCAATTACGCTGTTACGGCCAAAGCCCGCACCAATATTCGCCATTTCCTCAAGCACCAGACCCGGGATGACTCGGTCACGCTGGGTAGACGACTGCTCGACAAGGCGTTGATGGGCTTTGACAGTGCCCTCGATAGCCTGCCGGTGGAAGAGCTGGCCGACTACCTGGCCAACCACAATTATGAGCAGCTGGAAGACATGCTGGAGGACATCGCCCGCGGCAACCGGTTGCCAGCCATCACCGCCCAGCAACTACTGGGGGAGCTGAGCCACGACCAATTGAGCAATGGCAGTGCTCAGCCTGTGGCTATTCGGGGCACCGAGGGCTTCATGGTGAGCTTCGCCAAGTGCTGCCATCCCATACCCGGAGATGCGATCGAGGGCTATCTCAGCTCCGAAAAAGGGGTGGTCGTGCACCGGGAATCCTGCAATAACCTGGCAGAAATGCGCGAAAACCAGGAGCGGCTGGTGGCGCTGCGCTGGGATGATGAGGTGGAGGGCGAGTATGCGGCCCACCTTCGGGTAGAGGTTGAAAATCGCCGGGGCATGATCGCTGTGCTCGCTACCCGTATCAACAGCATGGGCGTCAACATCGAGAAGATTTCAACCGAGGACAAGGACTACCAATTCACCTACGTTGACCTCGAAATGCAGGTGGCAAGCCGAGTTCACCTGGCTCGCATCATGAAGCGCATGCGCACCCTAAATTCAGTCCGCAGGGTTGCCCGGGTCAGCAACTAGCGCCCGTCAGTCGTCACTCAAAACAGGAGAGCAATGTGAAAAATCGCGCCATTATTTCTACCCCGGCGGCTCCCGAGGCAATCGGGCCCTATTCGCAGGCGGTTAAAGTAGGAAACACGGTATGGATTTCAGGCCAGATACCACTGGTGCCCGAAACCATGGAAGTTGCACAAGGTGATATCTCTGCCCAGGCCAAACAGGTCTTTGAGAACCTGGCAGCAGTGGCCGACGCGGCCGGTGGCTCGCTAGACAATGCGGTTAAAATCAATATCTCACTGACTGACCTCGGAGACTTCGGAGCTGTTAACGACGTTATGGCCAGTTACCTCAGCGAGCCGTATCCGGCACGGGCCTGCGTCCAGGTGGCCGCCCTGCCCCGCGGGGTCGCCATAGAAATCGAGGCTATCCTGGCCGTTTAGCTCGATCAGCCAATACCGCGGCATAGCCGCTGCGGTAATCCGGGTAGCACAGCTCGAAACCGCTCTCTCGCAATAACGCATTGCGGCAGCGCTTATGCCCCGGACTCATGCGCGGGACAGGGACCGTCTCAAGCCGCGACACCCCCAGCTGCGTCGCCAGCCACTGTTCTACCTCATACTGGAGGGCCGGCGAGTCATCACTGCCTATATACCCGTCAGCAAGCCCGGGCAGTTGCCCAGACGATCGACCCGCACGATCCGTATCCACCAGGTGGGCGAGAAAAGCACCGGCGTCGACGCGATGTATCCTGTTGCTGAAAAAGGCGGGCTCATCGGCACAGAGCTCACCTCGACTGATGCGCGAGAGTAGCCGGCCCTGCGCATCTCCATAGATACCTGAAAAGTAAACCGCCGTGGTTGGTACCACGCTTCGCAACAGTGCTTCCGCGTCAATCATGGCCTGGGCTGATTGATCCGAATCGCAGCGCGGGCTGCCTTCATCCACCCAACCACCGTCCTGCTCGGCAAACACCCGGGTGCTGGAAACAAACAGGATACGCCGGGGCCGGTGGGAGTCGAGTACGGACAGCAGGTTCTCCGCGGCACCGACAAAACCGGCCCGGTAGCCCTCCGGATCGCGACTCACCGGCTTGAAACAGGTGACGATGTAATCCGGACCAAACTCTGGAATAAAGGCCAATGATTCCGGCTGCAGGTAGTCTGCAACAAAGGCTTGAAACCCCGCAGGTAGCGTTGCGGTGCTGCGTCGGGCGCCGGCGACAACACAGCCTGACTCCAACAGCGCCCCCCCGGCTCGTTGCGCCAGGTCACCGCTGCCTAAAAACAACACCTTGTCTGCCTTCATAATTTAACGACTCACTGGTTACACTGTAGGCTTTACCGTGCCGGGCGCCCATTATGACATTCACCGAACAGCGATATCTCGCCCCCCGGTCCGAGATGACCAACCCAGGCCCGGATAAGGGGGCAATTCTTGTCCTGCAACGATCGGGGGACTGCTAGACAAAGCGCATGGCTTCACTATCCCAAAGACCCCTGCAGAGTCTGCGCGGTGTCGGGCCCAAACTGGCAAGCAAACTAGCGGATTATGGCGCTCACACGGTGGAGGACCTGCTGTTTCACCTGCCACTTCGCTACCAGGATCGGACCCGGGTAACCCCCATCGGTGCGCTTCAGGAAGGCGCCGAAGTTGTCGTCGAGGGCGAAGTGCGCCTTGCCGACATCGCTTTTGGCCGACGGCGAAGCCTGGTTGTCCGGCTGCAGGATGGCACCGGCACAATGACGCTGCGTTTTTTTCACTTCAGCGCCGCCCAACGCAACAACCTGCAACCAGGCACTCGCCTGCGTTGCTTCGGCCAAGCCCGGCGGGGCGGCAGCGGTCTTGAGATGTATCACCCGGAATACCGCCTGGCCGAGCCGGAAGCGATCGCAGTCGATGAGACATTGACCCCCATTTACCCGACCACCGAGGGCATCAGCCAGAACCAGTGGCGCAAACTCTGTGATCAAGCACTGACCATACTGGCGCAAGCGCAGCCAAAGAACCTTCTGCCCGCCAGTCCAGACTACCCGTTTGACCTGGTTGCGGCACTCCACTACCTGCACCGGCCACCGCCTGACGCGCCTCTGGACATGTTGCGGGAAGGTAAGCATCCGGCGCAGTTGCGCCTGGCTCTGGAAGAATTGGTCGCGCACAACCTGTCACTACAACAACTGCGAGACAGCCATCAGGCCCAGCCCGCACCCATTTTGGCACCTGATCATTCGGTTCTGGAGGCCTTCTATGACCAGCTGCCGTTCGACCCGACCCGTGCACAAAAGCGGGTCATCGAGGAAATTTCCGCCGACCTGGAAAGCCCGCGCCCCATGTTGCGATTGCTGCAGGGTGATGTTGGCTCAGGTAAAACCCTGGTTGCTGCCGCGGCGGCACTACAGGCACTCGCCAATGGCTACCAGGTTGCAATCATGGCGCCAACCGAAATACTGGCCGAGCAGCACTGGCAAAACTTTGCCACCTGGTTTGAACCCCTCCACATAGCGCGCGCCTGGCTGAGTGGCCGGGTGAAAGGCAAAAAACGAGAGGCCACCCTGGAGCAAATCAGCGCCGGAGAGGCCGCGCTCGTCATCGGTACCCACGCCTTGTTCCAGGGAGAGGTCAGTTTCGCCCGCCTGGGGCTGGTAATCGTCGATGAGCAGCACCGATTCGGCGTACACCAACGCCTCGCGCTTACCGAAAAGGGTGCCCAAGGCACCCGGGCGCACCAACTGGTGATGACCGCTACTCCGATCCCGAGAACCCTGTCCATGGTGGCGTACGCCGACCTTGACTGCTCAATCATCGATGAACTGCCCCCGGGTCGTACTCCCGTGGAAACGCTACTGGTCGATAGCGGGCGACGCGAGCAGGTGGTCGAGCGGGTGGCCCATGCCTGCCAACAGGGTCGCCAGGCCTACTGGGTCTGTACGCTCATCGAAGAGAGCGACGCGCTGCAAGCCCAGGCGGCGGAGGTTACAACCGAGGCACTGCGCCAGGCGCTGCCGGAGCTATCGATAGGGCTTATCCATGGTCGACAGAAGCCCGCTGACAAGGATGCCGTCATGACCGCATTCAAACAGGGTGAGATCGCATTA
Organism: uncultured Alteromonadaceae bacterium; assembly: GCA_964590005.1. GTDB lineage: Bacteria > Pseudomonadota > Gammaproteobacteria > Pseudomonadales > Halieaceae > CALJFL01. The sequence continues at coordinate 38,230 of CAZPVJ010000101.1, forward strand.
CTGGTAGCAACCACCGTCATCGAGGTTGGGGTGGATGTGCCCAACGCCAGCCTGATGGTTATCGAAAACCCGGAGCGCCTGGGTCTCGCCCAATTACACCAGCTGCGGGGCCGTGTGGGCCGAGGCCAGGCCGCCAGCCATTGCCTGCTGCTCTACAAAACGCCCCTTAGCAGCAATGGCAAACAGAGGCTACAGGCAATGCGGGCCAGCACCGATGGTTTTTACATCGCCGAGAAAGATCTGGAGCTGCGAGGGCCCGGCGAAGTCCTTGGCACGCGCCAGACCGGCCTGATGGAATTCCGGGTGGCCAGGCTACCCGAGCACAACCACCTGCTGGATGAGGTTCAGCGACTGTCAGCGGTGCTTCACCAGGATAACGGGGAGCGAGCCGAGCTACTCATCCAGCGCTGGACAGCGGCCGTACAGAAGTTTGCGCAAGTGTAGTCACCAGGCATTCCCGCCATGCACCCGGCATTTCCGGGTCTGCTCATTGCTTCGGTGATGCTGATGGGGTGGCAGCGCGCACGAAAACTTCGAGCACGCCGCTAGTCCCCCAACCCGCAAGACGCGGGCTGCGAGTGGGTCAGCTTAGAATCGGCGGTAGCTCTTTCTGGAGGGCCATCTTGGCCTTGGTCGCGTCTCCGGTAAGCGCAAAACCCAGCAAACTACCGTCGGCAGCGCGAAATTCAGCCTTTACGTTGTTACCGTCCGCCTCAATAGTCCAGTCACCCTGGGCATCTGGGGCAGGAGGCGCCACAACCACCGGGCAGGCGGGTGTTTTTATCGTTACCGGCATCGCCGGGTACGTCACTTCCGTGGGCTCGCCAGCGAGGGTTTTACCCAGCGCGCGTGCGGCGGCCATCAGCGGTGCTACATACACCAGCACATGCCCTTCAACCTCCGCGCAATCACCCATGGCATAGACATTGGCTGCGCTGGTTTCCAGGAGCTGGTTGGTAACGATACCGCGATTCGTTTCGATACCGGACGCCTGCGCGAGCTCGGTACGTGGACGCACTCCGACCGCGGAAACCACCATATCGGCACTGATAGTCTCGCCGTTGTTCAGGCTGACAGTCACACCGCTTTCGGCTTTATTGACCGCGGTCACCAGCGGGCCGAAGTGGAACTTGGCACCTTTCTCCTCAAGCGCGCGCTGAACCGCCAGACCCGCCACTTCCGGCAGCAGAGTTGGCAGGCAATAGGCGAGCGGATCAACAGCCTCGACCTCGAAGCCACCATTGATCAGATCATTGGTGAACTCACAGCCAATCAGGCCACCACCAATGATGCAGACCTTCTTTACCTTGTTCTTGGCGATCGCAGTGCGAAAGTCATCGTAGTCCAGCAGGTCGTTGACCGAGTACACCATCTCCAGTCCGTCACCTTCTATCGGGGGACTGATAACGTTGGCACCAACAGCGAATACGAGCTTTCCATAGTGGATGGCCGTGTCCGCGTCGCCGACCTTGATCAGCTGGGCCTGGGTATCGACCGCATTCACCTTGGTCATGGTCCACACGCTGGCCTTGAGCATCTTGCCCATACTGCCGGCATCGAGCTGTGCCAGGTCGTCCGCGGAGGTATCCTTGGTATAACCGGTCGACAGCATCGGCTTGGAATAAGACCGGCCGTCGTCAGACGTGATAAGAATCAGTGGGGTCTCGCTGTCGTGTTTGCGGAACTCCTTGGCCAGACCGTAACCCGCAAGCCCGGTGCCAAGAATAACCACGGGGGCATGGACCTCGTCGACCACGGGCTCCTCGTGATGAGGGGTGTCCTCAACCGCGGCCTCCTCGATAAGCTCAAAATCTTCCTTGCCGACGCCACAGTCAGGGCAGAGCCAGTCTTCAGGCACGTCTTCCCATTTTGTGCCCGGTGCAATGCCGTCGTCAGGCCAGCCGTCCTTTTCGTCATAAACCAGGCCACAGACAATACATTCCCACTTGCTCATGCTATTACTTACTCCCACTTTCCAGATAGTCTCCCGGCAGCACCCCCGAAGGCGTCAATTTACCGGAATAAAACAGACAGAATTTGCGAGGCAACACTATAGGGTTGTATGAAAATTGTGCAAGGGTTTTGTGGTCTTAAATAGGGACCCAAACGCTTGCAACACGCGGCTTACTGACGCACATTGTCGACTCTTCAAAGACGACAGAATCCTGACGATGCCTGGCAATCCCGGCCGAATTAAGCCCGAACCTGACTGGCGCCCCTGGCAGCAGTACTCAGCGGCAGTTTTGCCAGCGGAGCAACGGCGATGGCTGCTGGATAACAGCTCACTGACAGCGCGACTGGAGGGCCTCAATGCCGGCCAATTCAGCGTTCGCCGCCTGAGTCAGCGCTGGCAGGTTCCCCGGCCTTCAGAAAGACAATTGCTGAAGGCCCCGGAGCGCCAGGTGGGCCTGGTCAGGGAAGTTGTTCTGGAGCTGGACGAGACACCCGTTGTTTTCGCGCGTAGCGTGTTTCCACATGCCAGTCTAACCGGGCCTCTAAGACACCTTCGCAGCCTGCAAAACCGGTCCCTGGGCAGCATCCTTTTTCAGCATCCCGGGCTGCGACGCAGCCAGTTTGAGCTCGCCCTGTTGCCGGCCGGCTCGTCCTACCTGCCGGCGGCGCTGCAACAACACCAACCTGTCTGGGCCCGACGCTCGCGATTTGAAATCGACTACCAGGCGGTCATGGTGAGCGAGGTATTTTTAGCAAGCTTCCAACCCTGGACCGGGGTTCTACCGGTGCACAGGTCGCAGCGCGGCAAGGTCAGCACTGCATTTCGCCGGGCAAAGCAGTAAGCTAGCAACTTCCTCAGCCGCAGCTCAAAGACCCAATGCCAGCGACCGCGACCAACAAGGCAGCCGCTCTGCTCCAGCTTATCCGCTTCGACAAGCCCATCGGCACGTTATTGCTGCTGTGGCCAACCCTCTGGGCCCTGTGGATTGCCGCTGGCGGGGTGCCTGACCTCGATCTGCTTGTCATCTTTATCCTCGGCACCTTCCTGATGCGTTCAGCCGGATGCGTAGCCAACGACCTCGCCGATCGCGACCTGGATGGTGGAGTAGAGCGGACCCGCAACAGGCCCTTGGTTACCGGGGCGGTGAGTGTCGGCGAGGCCGCTGCCTTTGGTCTGGCTTTGTGCCTGCTGGCATTTGTCCTGGTGCTGTTTACCAACGATCTCGCAATTCTTCTGTCCTTACCCGGCGCTGCCCTCGCGGCAACCTATCCGCTGATGAAACGTTATACCCACATGCCCCAGCTGGTCCTGGGCATCGCCTTTTCCTGGGGTATTCCCATGGCTTTCGCCGCGCAGATGAATTCCCTGCCCACAGGGTGCTGGTTGTTGTTCATCGGGAATGTGCTGTGGACCGTGGTCTATGACACCAAATACGCGATGGTCGACAGGGAGGACGACATCAACATGGGGATAAAATCGACCGCCATCCTGTTCGGCGATGCCGACAGACTCATCGTCGGCATACTGCAGGTCATGTGCCTGCTGGCCTATTACCTGGGCGGAGAGAAATTCGGTCTCGGGCTTTACTTCCACCTGGGCCTGCTTGTTGCCGCCCTGCTTTTCGGTTATCACCAATACCTTATTCGCAACCAGGATCGTGACGCCTGCTTTCGCGCATTCAAGCACAACAACTGGGTAGGTATGGCCATTTTCACCGGTGTTGTACTCGATTACGCACTCGCCGGTGCCAGCTGACTCGCTATGACGGGCGAAATACCAGAAGCTCTAACCGCTGAATTCGCCACAACCATGGCCAGCGTGAGCGCGACTGAGTGGGATGCACTGACGGGTGGAGACTACCCCTTCCTCAATCATGCATTCCTGCTCGGGCTGGAAGAGACCGGCTGTACCACTGCCGACAGCGGCTGGCAGCCCTGCCATCTTTTACTGCGACGGGGTTCTGACGCGATCGCCGTTTTGCCGCTGTACCTCAAGTCGCACTCTTACGGAGAGTACGTATTCGATTGGTCCTGGGCAGACGCCTGGCAGCGCAGCGGCCTGCACTATTATCCGAAGCTGGTCAGCGCCATCCCTTTCACACCGGCCACGGGACCCAGGCTTTGCATCGCTGCGGGCGAGGACATAGCCACCATCCGGCGACACGTTCTCCAATCCATAGAGCACCTGGCGACAGAGCGGGACATCTCATCCTGGCATTTGCTGTTCCCTGAGCAGGAGGCCAGTGATGCATGGCTACAACTGGGCCTGCATCAGCGCGTGGCGACGCAGTTTCATTGGTTCAACCAGAACTACGGGACCTTTGACGAGTTCCTCGCTACCTTCAGCAGTCGCAAGCGGAAAAACCTGCGGCGCGAAAGACAGCGTGTCCGCGACCAGGGGCTGCAACTCGTGACCCGATCTGGGGACGAGATCAGTGCGGAGCAGTGGCAGCATTTCCACCATTTCTACCAGCTGACCTATGCCAAGCGCAGTGGACACGGTGGCTACCTGACCCGGGAGTTCTTTACTCGTACCGCAGCAGGTATGGGCGCCCAGGTTGTCATGACCATGGCTTACCACGAGGGCGCACCCGTTGCCGCCGCGCTCTATTTCCGGTCTGGCGATACCTTGTTTGGCCGGTACTGGGGCTGTGAACGCGAGTTCGACTGCCTACATTTCGAAACCTGCTACTACCAGGGCATAGAGTACTGTATTGAACAGGGACTGCAGCGGTTTGATCCCGGCGCACAGGGCGAACACAAGATTCAAAGAGGCTTTCACCCGGTTCACACCTACTCCAATCACTGGATCGCAGACCCGCAACTGTCTGCAGCTGTCGGTGATTTCACCCGACGCGAGCTGTCCCATGTAGAGGCCTACCGAGAGCAGGCGGCTAGCCTGCTACCGTTCAAGCAAACCGACAGCTCACCCTGACTGCCAGACGATCAGCCGATTATTGGCGGGCATCTCGTTATCTTCCAACAGGTGGAAACCGCTCTCCCGGGCCAGCACCTCCAGGGCTTCAAAGTCACGAATAGCACTGGCGGGGTCGCGCGCGGCCAGCCACTGATCAAATCGGGCATTGCTTTCACTGGTGTAGTGGCCACCGTAGTTAACTGGGCCATACACCGCCACTGGCGACCCGGGAGCCAGTGCTTCAACCAGCCCCGCAAAAAAATCCTCGACGGCTTCCATGGCCATTATGTGCAGGGTGTTGGCGGTAAACAGTGCATCCGCGGGCACCGATGGCCAGGGTTTATCCTGGACGTTCAGGGCCACTGGGGCGGCGAGGTTATTGCCGACATAGCGTTGGCAGCGAGGCAATAAAATGGGCAGGTTGCCGGGTAACTCAGTAGGAAACCAGCGCAGGTGCGGGAGCGCGGCGGCAAAATAAGTCGCATGCTGGCCCGTGCCGCTGCCCACCTCGATCACTTTGGAGCGGTCGGCAAACACCCGGGACAAAACTGCCAGGATCGCCGCCTTGTTATTTTCGCAAGCCTGCGAGAACGGCAGTTCAGGAGCTATCACAGGGCCAGCGCAAACAGTGATTCAGGCGTGAACTCAGGCCGGCGGCTCATCCCGGGTAAACACCAGGTCGCGGGCGGTCGATTCGGCCTTGTTATAGCGGTAGCCCGCTACCCGGAATCTTTTCAAGGCATCGGGCTCATTAATACCCTTGTCAATAATGTAACGCGCCATCTGGCCACGGGCTTTCTTCGCGTAAAAGCTGATGATCTTATACTTGTCACCCTTCAGGTCCTTGAACACCGGGGTGATGATGTCGGCATCCAGTTCACCTGCTTTTACCGACTTGAAATACTCATTCGACGCCAGGTTGACCAGTACCTTCGAGCCACTCTTCCTGAGCTGGGTATTCAAACCACTGTTGATTCGATCACCCCAGAATTGATAGAGGTCTTTGCCGCCACTGTTATTAAATTTCAATCCCATCTCGAGTCGATAGGGCTGCATGAGGTCAAGCGGGCGCAACAAACCGTAAAGCCCGGACAATATGCGCAGGTGCTTCTGGGCAAAACTGAGCTGGGCGGCTGACAGTGTATCGGCCTCCAGACCCGTGTAGACATCACCCTTGAAGGCCAACACCGCCTGCTTGGCGTTGTCCAGGTTAAACGGTGTGTGCCAGTCCATAAATCGCGCGTGATTGAGCTCTGCGATCTTGTCACTCACTCCCATCAGTTCACGGATATCCTGGGGAGACATTGTCCTCGCATCTTCGACAAGGCGCGCAGCCTCGTCAATAAACTGTGGCTGGGTGGTCTTCCGCGTTGTCGGCGGTGTATCGAAGTCCAGCGTTTTGGCCGGGGATATTACTGTCAGCATGTTGGTTTTCCGCTCCTGAGGTGGCGGTACAATCTTTCACCCGCCAGAGCCGGCTATGATACTCTCCACCTGAATAATCAAAAAGACCCGTTTAAGCTTTCCATGCGCGCACTGGTACGTCAGATCGATGCCTTCACCAATCGCAGCGGCCGCGTGCTGGCATGGCTGGCGCTGCTGATGGCACTGCTTACCGCGCTTGTGGTGTTGCTACGCTACGGATTCAACATCGGTTCTATCGCGGCTCAGGAGGCAGTGACCTACATGCACGGCACGCTGTTCATGCTGGGTTCTGCCTATGCGTTGAAGTCCGGCGCTCACGTCCGGGTGGATATTTTCTATCGTAATTTCAGCGCCCGCACCAAGGCATGGGTGAACAGCCTGGGCGGTATCGTTTTCCTGCTGCCACTGTGCATTTTCATCTGCGGCATCAGTATCAATTATGTCGCCGAGTCGTGGGCCATACGGGAGTCTTCCCCTGAGCCAGGCGGTATCCCTGCCGTGTTCCTGCTAAAGACACTGTTGCCACTCATGGCCATTAACCTGCTATTGCAAGGCTTGGCTGAAACTCTGCGCAGTACCCTGTTTCTGATTGAAGGCGACGCTGACTAGTGGATGGAAGTATTGCCATCTGGATGTTTCTGGCAGTGTGCCTGTTGCTCATGCTGGGCTATCCGGTGGCCTTTACCCTCGCAGGAACGTCGCTGGCATTTGCGGCCGCCGGCATCCTAAGCGGATATTTCGACCCCGCGTTTCTTGCCGCCCTGCCGGCTCGACTGTTCGGTACGATCAGTAACGGCACGCTAATCGCCGTACCTTTGTTCATCCTGATGGGCATCATCCTGGAAAAATCCAAGGTCGCCGAGGAGCTACTGGACAACATGGCCAGGGTATTCGGCGGCCTGCGAGGCGGCTTGGGTATTTCGGTCGTTATCGTGGGAATGCTGCTGGCCGCCAGTACGGGTATTGTCGGAGCGACGGTCGTAACCATGGGCTTGCTATCGCTACCCAGCATGATGCGTTCAGGTTACAACCCGAGCCTCGCCACGGGAACCATCTGCGCCACCGGAACCCTGGGGCAGATAATACCGCCCTCGATCGCACTGGTGCTGCTCGGCGATATCCTGTCCAGCGCCTATCAGCAGGCGCAGCTGAACATGAATATTTTCAACCCCAAGACGGTTTCGGTTGGCGACCTGTTTATCGGCGCCATGCTGCCAGGACTGTTGCTGGTCGCGCTCTACATCGGCTACCTGTTACTGATTTCTTCACTGAAACCGGAGATGGCGCCCGCGGCAGAGGTGGAAAAAGTAGACGGGGCTGCGCTCGCTCGCGGACTGCTACCGCCGATAGCCCTTATCGCACTCGTGCTGGGATCAATTCTCACTGGCGCGGCTACACCGACGGAGGCCGCGGGTGTTGGCGCCACGGGTGCACTATTACTCGCCTACGGCAAACGGGAAATGGATGCCGCGCGTCTGCGCGAAGTTATGCTCAACACCCTGGAAGTCACTTGCATGGTGTTCATGATATTGATCGGAGCTGCGGTGTTTTCGCTGGTATTCCGTGGCTTTGGTGGCGAGGAGCTCATCCACGAGGTATTTGCGGGCATGCCGGGCGGCGTTATCGGCGCGACACTGGTGGTGATGCTGGTCATTTTTTTACTGGGCTTTATTCTCGACTTCATCGAGATAACCTTTGTCGTGGTGCCCATTGTTGGCCCAATACTCTTGGCCATGGGGGTGGACCCCATCTGGCTTGGCATCATGATCGCTATCAACCTACAGACCTCCTTCCTGACGCCGCCATTTGGATTCGCCCTGTTTTACCTGCGAGGTGTTGCCCCCGAATCAGTCCCCACGAGCGCTATCTACCGCGGGGTGATTCCCTTTATACTTATCCAGCTTTCGGTACTGGGCGCCCTGTGGGTCTGGCCAGAGCTCGCCACCTGGTTGCCGGCAGCGCTTAAGCAGTAGGCCCAGCTCTACACTATTCAGGACCGGGGTTTTCCCATGAACGACATCGATTCCACACCCATTCCTCAGGGCGATCTCGCACTGCAAACCATTGCCATGCCCCGGGATACTAATGCCAACGGCGATATCTTTGGTGGCTGGTTGCTCACGCAAATGGATATGGCGGGAGCGATTACCGCTGCCGAAGTCGCCGGGGGGCGAGTGGCTACTGTGGCCATCGAGGGAATGGCGTTCCTTACGCCGGTACACGTGGGCGCCGTGGTTTCCTGTTATTGCGATGTGCTGGAGGTCGGGCGGTCATCGATTCGAATCGTGGTCGAAGTCTGGATTAATTCACAGCACGACGGTGAGCCAATAAAGGTCACCGAGGGCGCCTTTGTTTTCGTGGCGATCGACCCCAACGGCCGGACCCGCTCGATCAATCCCTAACCTCGGCGGGCAGCCCGTCCATTACCACGTCTCGGGCATTGATATAGGACTGCTCTGAGATGTGGTGGTACTCGCGAACACCTTCATAGTATGCCTTAAAAGATTCGTAGACCTTGGCCGCCATCGGGTCCTCAGCCACCAGCCCGGCCATGACCTCCTGGGTGCTCTGCCACAACGCTAACAACACATCGTCCGGTAATCGCCGCAATTGCACATCGTGCTCGTTGATCAGTTGCTGCAAGGCCTCGTTGTTCCGGGCGGTAAATTCGTCGAGCATATCCTGGTTGATCGCCCTGGCCGCGCCCTCAACAATCGCCCGTAAATCGGCAGGCAACGCCTCCATCGACTGCTTATTCACAATGAACTCAAGCATCGGGCCCGGTTCATGCCAGCCGGGGTAATAGTAGTACTTGGCTACTTCGTGCAGCCCCAGGGCGCGGTCGTTATACGGTCCTACCCACTCTACCGCATCAATAACACCGGTTTGCAAAGAGGTGTAGATCTCACCACCCGGGATACGAACCGCGGTGCCTCCGGCCGCCGCAAACACCTCACCCGCCATGCCAGGGATGCGCATTTTCAGTCCCTTGATATCTTCCACCGAGTTAATCTCGCGGTTAAACCAACCGGCCATCTGCACGCCAGTGCTGCCACCGGCCAACGGGATCACGTTGGCCGGTGCGTAAACCTCTCGCCAGATCTCCAGGCCGCCACCGTAATGCAGCCAGCCATTCATTTCCTGGGCGGTCATTCCAAACGGGACCGCGGTAAAAAAGACAGAAGACGGTATTTTACCCTTCCAGTAGTAGGCGGCGCCGTGACCCGCATCGGCAACGCCCTGCGACACAGCGTCAAAGACCTCAAATGCGGGGACAATTTCGCCAGCGCCATACACCCTTGCGGTCAGCCGGCCGCCGCTCATTTCACCTACCAGGCGGGCAAAGTTTTCCGGTGCGGAACCCAGGCCTGGCAGATTCTTTGGCCAGGTCGTAACGATCTTCCAGTGAAAAGTATCGGCGCTACCTGCCAGAGCATCACTGTTGGTCATTTTGTCGGGAGAACCGGCACGCTCTGCCGCCCAAAAGCCGATGACCGCGACCAGGGCTGCAGTCAGCAGAAGGATCACCAACGGGGAGTAGCGACGCTCAAACCTGGAGACTGTCATAGGGCTCTCTTTATAGAACTACATAAGCTGCAGGTTAGCGTATTGAACAACCAACCACTTGCTACCTTCTGAATCGAAGTTGACTTCAACCCGGGCATTACTGCCTCGCCCTTCAAAGTTTAGCACGACCCCCTCACCGAAAATCTGGTGATAGACATGCTGGCCCAGGTTCAATCCGGTATCAGGCACCTCTGCCTGGGCCAGAGTACTGACGGGGCGGCTTACCGTGGTATGTAAGCGCACCTCGTGCAGTAGCTCCGCCGGTATCTCGCGTATGAAGCGCGAAGGCGTGTTATAGGTTTCGCTGCCATGCAGGCGGCGGCTCTCGGCGTAGGTAATCACCAGTTGCTCCATGGCGCGGGTAATCCCGACGTAACACAGGCGACGCTCCTCCTCTAGACGACCAGGCTCCTCGAGTGACATCCGGTGTGGAAACAGGTTTTCTTCCATACCCGCCAGAAATACCAGGGGAAACTCCAGGCCCTTGGCAGAGTGGAGGGTCATCAGTTGGACGCTGTCTTCGTGGGCGTCTGCCTGGGCGTCTCCCGCATCCAGGGCAGCGTTGTCCAGAAACTGCTGCAGGGGTGATAGCTCGGCGTCATCCGGTGCGAATTGTTTGGCGGCACTGACTAGCTCCTCCAGGTTCTCAACCCGGGCCTGGCCCTTTTCGCCTTTTTCTTTCTGGTGGAACTCCACCAGGCCGGAGGCCTGAATGATGTGCTCCACAAGCTCCTCCAGGGTCAATTCGTCGGTACCGGAGTCCAACTCATTGACCAGCACGGCAAACTCCTGCAACGCAGTCAGCGCTCTTGTTGGCAGGCGATTTTCTTCCCTGGCCAAAACAATCGCCTGCCACAAGGACACGTCGCGCTCCCTGGCCAGTTGCCGCAAAGTATCCAACGTTTTACTGCCAATACCGCGCGGCGGTGTGTTGATGACACGCTCCACAGCGGCATCGTCGCCGCGATTAACCAGGAGGCGCAGATAGGCCAGGGCATTGCGGATTTCCATCCGTTCATAGAATCGCTGACCGCCATAGATTCGGTAGGGCAGACCCGCCCTGATAAGCGCCTCTTCCAATACCCGCGACTGGGCATTCGAGCGATAAAGGATGGCGATAGAGGCTCGCAGTTGGCCACCGTCAATCCAGCGTTCAGCCTGCTCAACAATAAAGCGAGCCTCATCCTGTTCATTGAATCCAGCGTAGAGAGAAATGGGTTCACCGGCCTCACCCGCGGTCCACAGCTCCTTACCGAGTCGGCCGAAATTGAAGTTGATAACGCCGTTAGCCGCGCGAAGAATGGTCTGGGTGGAGCGGTAGTTCTGTTCGAGTCGCACCGTGCGGGTATCCGCATAGTCCTCGGCGAATCGCTGGATGTTTTCGATTCTTGCGCCACGCCAGCCATAAATAGACTGATCGTCATCACCCACCGCGACAACAGGAATATCCTTGCCGGCCAATACCCGTAACCAGGCATATTGGATCGCGTTGGTGTCCTGGAATTCGTCCACCAGAATCTGTCGAAACCTGCCCTGGTAATGCTGGAGTACTTCCGGGCTGTTAAGCCAAAGCTCATGGGCGCGCAATAACAGCTCCGCGAAATCAACCATGCCGCCGCGCTCGCAAGCCTGCTCGTAGGCTCGATATATTTTCAGCATCGTCTGCAGGTAAAGGTCTCCAGCTGGGGCCTCTATATGCGCAGCTCTGAGTCCCTCGTCCTTTTGGCCATTGATGTACCACTGAGCCTGTCGTGGCGGCCAACGAGATTCATCAAGGTCGAGCTCCCGGCAAACCCGCTTCACCAACCGCAGTTGATCGTCGCTGTCCAGAATCTGGAAATTCTGGGGCAGGCGGGCTTCACGCCAGTGCGCTTTGAGCAGGCGGTGGGCCAGACCGTGAAAGGTGCCCACCCACATACCGTGAGTGGGGAGTTGCAGCATGTCCTCAATCCGGCCTCGCATCTCTTTGGCAGCCTTGTTGGTAAAGGTCACCGCGAGAATGGAGTAGGGCGAAAAATCAAGCGCCCGGATGAGCCAGGCTATACGGTGAACAAGCACACGCGTCTTACCGCTGCCAGCGCCAGCCAATACCAGCATGTTTTGGCTATCAGCCGCGACTGCCTCGCGTTGAGCGTCGTTCAGGGGGGATAAAATGTCCGATACATCCATCGACGCATTCTAACCAAATAAGAGCCGGCACTCATCGTTACCTGCCCCTAAATGCTGCCAAATGTATAATGATTTGCTCTGGACCCCGGGGAACCCGACACGTGACACCACCCACCACGCTTATCATCAGGGAAGTCGAATCGCGACTGGACCAATTGCGCAAATCTGAGCGCAAGGTTGCTGAGCTGGTTCTCACCCGGCCCGAGGACATCATTCATATGCGCATTGTCGACCTCGCCGCTGAGGCTGGCGTCAGCGAACCTACCGTGGTCCGTTTTTGTCGGGCGGTAGGTTGCGACGGCTTTCAGAGTTTCAAGCTCGCACTGGCGCGCAGCGGGGCGCAGAACCCGGAGTCCGAATCGTTTGAATTGAGCGAGCTCGATACCGCGAGGGACTACGCCTTCAAGGTGTTTGACGCCACCGTGGACACACTGAAAAGGGTGCGCAACACACTGGATCCGGAAGCAATAGAGGCCGCTGTCGACGCATTATGTAATGCGGCTCGGGTTGAGTTCTACGGCTTTGGCGCATCCAGCCCGGTCGCGATAGATGCCCAGCACAAGTTTTTCCGCCTGCAAATTGCCAGCGCGGCACATTCGGACCCACAAATACAGGCAATGTCAGCCATGTCACTTGCACCGGGCGATGTGGTGGTGGCGATATCCCAGTCCGGGCGCACCACCTCCCTGTTGGAAGCCATGGATCATGTTCGCGAGTCGGGAGCAATTCTGATCGGGCTGGCGCCCAGTGGCACACCGGTGGTGAGGCGCAGTACGATTCCCATTCCAATCGATGTAGAACAGGCAGCCGACGATAGCTTTACGCCTCTGCCCTCGCGTATCGCACACATGGCGGTTATCGACATACTTGCCGTCGGTGTATCAAAAATGAAGGGTGAAAGCGTGGATAAACACCTGGGCAAGCTCAACCGGGGCCTGCAGAAGCTGCGCTCCTCCGACTGAGCATTTAACGCAACGGTCTGGTAACATCTTTGTACGTCCCGCGAGACTGAGGCTGATACCAATAATGAATAATGATGATCAGGATGACCGCGACTCAGTAACCGAAGGCGATGCTGAAAAGCAGCTCGGCTTCGACGCAGCAGAATTTGACGCTGATCAGCAGCGGCGCAAACCCACCTACGATACCTTCGATAGCGAACAGGCCACGGAGTATGACGATCTCGAAGCCGAGGACTTTGGCACCGAGTATGTGGACGACAGCTCCGATTTCGACGGTGAGTCAGTTTCGCTCAGCGACAACCTGGAGGACGACGGCCCCCTGGACATCTGGCAACAGGCTGATCCTGACGGCGCAAGTCAACAACGGGACAACGAATCCCAACCAACTGCTGATGATGATGACGAGGATGGCATCGATCTCTGGGCGGAAACCGATAATGAGGAAGACGAGCTCAGTGATACCGGCGACAGCCCGGACTGGGCTGCCCGCGAAGAGACTGTTCCCGGCTGGTCGCGGGAAGAGGCGTCGGGAGAATCGTGGACAGAGGACAGTAGCGAGCTGACCGACCAGGACTGGGATGACGAGACTGAAGAGCTTGATTCGGGTCCGGACCCAGACGATGAATTCACCGAGGAAGAGCAGGACAGCGAAAGCTGGCAAACAGCCCTGGACGACGAGGAGTGGGACGAAGAGCCGGTCGACGATGAGCCCGGCTTCCTGGAGAGCTGGCCGATAGGGCTGATAGTCGTGGCAGTGATAGCACTCTTGTTACTGGCAGCAGGTGGCTACGGAGTAATGCAACAACGTGCGGCGATGCAGGAGGAAATTCGAGACCTGCGAGCTCAGCTGGCCACCGCAGCGCGTCCACAAGAGGTCACCGATAGCCGGGATGCTCAACGCGAGTTAACTGAGCGCAATACCCGCCTGCAACAACAGCTGGATAGCCTTGCCCTGGAAAACCGGCAGCTGAGCGACACTGTGACCGGCCTGGAAAGTCAGCTGGAGGCACAGCGCAACGCGGCAATCAAATTGGAGGAAGCCCGCGCCGCAGCGCGCCGTCAGGCCGCAGCCCGGGCGCCCACATCTGCACCTGCACCTGCACCGGCGCCCGCACCCGCACCGACGAGTTCAACGGCAGCAAGCCAGGCCACCGCTTCGCCAGCCTCAACACCTGGCGCTACCGGGGGCAACTGGTTCGTCAACTTCGGCTCTTACAGCCAGCAGGGTGTCGCATCGGACTGGGCCGCACGCCTGCAACCCTCGTACGGCAAAGTTATCGTTGCCCCCGCAACGGCGAATGGCAAAACAGTCTACCGGGTGAGGGTTATTGATCTGCCCAGCAAAGCCGAGGCGGAGCAAATCTCCCTGCGACTGCAGAAGGAATACCAATTACCCACCCTGTGGGTAGGCAGCCAGTAATCGCAGGGCGCCGACTTGGCAGCCGAGCGGTGTCCTGCTAATGTTGCTGTCCTGAGCATAACGAGGTGACCCATGAACAAACTTACACTGACGATACTCGGTATTGCATTGGCAAGCAGCCAGGCGCTCGCTGAGTGCACCAACCCGGAGGCGCCCACGCTACCAGACGGCGCCAGCGCAACCATGGAGGACATGCTGGCCGGTCAGAAGGCCGTAAAAGCCTTCCAGGAAGCCAATGTTGCCTACATGAAGTGTCTGGAGGAAGGTTTCAACGCGGCTGAAGAGACTGCCAAGAACGGCACTACCGACGAGGAAAAGGCCACGGCGCAGGCTGAATATACCAAAGGGGTAGACGCCTACAACAACGCGGTATCAAAAGAAGAGGAAGTCGCGGGACAGTTCAACGTCGAGATCCGCGAGTACAAGGCCGCCAACCCAGGCTGACCTGCCATACCCAGTCCGGGGCCTCCAACCAATTTCCGGGGGCCCGGGACAACTACTCCACTGTTACTGATTTTGCCAGATTGCGTGGCTTGTCCACGTCTGTGCCCTTTTGTTGGGCGACATGATAGGACAGCAACTGCAACGCAACGGTATAAACTATGGGCTTGAGCACTTCATCACAATGGGGCATCGGTAACACACGTACCCTCGGCTCATCGGTAAAGCCAGCCTGGGCATCAGCAAAGACATAAAGCTCACCACCGCGGGAACGCACTTCCTCCAGGTTCGACTTGAGCTTTTCCAGCAGCTCGTCCCCGGGGGCGACAGCCACAACCGGCATATCTGCATCGACCAAGGCCAGAGGGCCATGTTTCAGTTCGCCGGCGGGATACGCCTCGGCATGGATATAGGAAATCTCCTTGAGTTTGAGCGAACCCTCCATGGCAATGGGATAATGGATCCCCCGACCCAGGAACAAGGCGTGGTGCTTAAGGATAAAGGCTTCTGACATTTGCTCTATCGCCGCGTCCAGCTCCAGTGTCTGCTCCACAAAAGCGGGGAGCCTGGCCAGCGCAACAAGGATGCGCTCCTCGTCATCGGAAGAGAGCGTTCCGCGGCGGCCCAGTACCAGGGTCAGCATCAGCAGTGCCACCAACTGGGTGGTAAACGCCTTGGTCGAGGCAACCCCAATCTCCGCACCGGCACGGGTAAGAAAGGCCAGGTCACACTCACGTACCAGGGAGCTGTTGTCGACATTGGCGATAACCAGGCTGGCAACAAACTCTTCTGCACCGGCGTTACGCAGGGCCGCCAGCGTATCAGCGGTCTCTCCTGACTGGGACACTGTAACCAGCAAGGTGCCGGGATGCTGAACGCGTTTGCGGTAGCGAAATTCCGAGGCCACTTCCACCTGGCAGGGAATACCCGCGATCTCTTCAAGCCAATACCTGGCCACCATGCCGGCGTGATAACTGGTACCGCAAGCGACAATTTGAACAGCACTGACCCGATCAAATATCGCCGTCGCGTCGTCTCCAAAAACGGTATCGGCTACCCCGGAAGCGCTGGTGATATTGCCCAAAGTCGCTCTCAATGCCTGCGGCTGCTGGTAAATCTCCTTGAGCATAAAATGCTCGTAACCACCCTTGTCGGCTACCTCGACGACTTCGGAGATCGTGGTCAGCGAGCGCTCCACCGCCAAACCGGCGGCGTCGTAAACCTCGCGCTCAGTAGGCGAAATAACTGCCACATCGCCTTCTTCCAGGTAGACGAAACGGTCGGTAACCTGGCGCAGGGCCATCTGGTCTGAGGCCAGGAAGTTCTCACCGATTCCAACACCTATAACCAGCGGGCTGCCCTCCCGGGCGGCGACGATCTGTTCGGGGTTGCAGGCGTCAACGGCGGCCAGTGCGTAGGCGCCTTCCAGTCGAGCAACGGTATGCTGCATGGCTTGCAGCAGGGACAGGCCAGCTGCCAGTTCACGATGCAGCAGATGAACAACCACCTCGGTGTCTGTCACCGAAGTAAACTCGTAGCCCTGCTGTACCAGTTCCTCTCGAAGCGTCGCGTGGTTTTCAATAATACCGTTGTGCACCAGCGCCACGCGATCTGATGACAGGTGGGGGTGTGCATTCGCTACCGAGGGTTCACCGTGTGTCGCCCAGCGAGTGTGGGCAATGCCAGTACACCCCAGAATCGGGCTGAGGGCCTGGGCCTTTTCCAATTCACTGACCCGACCCAGTTGCTTGTGCAGCTGCAGGTTGGAGTCGTTATCCACCACCGCTATGCCGGCGGAGTCATAGCCCCTGTACTCGAGACGCCGCAGGCCCTCCAGTAATATCTCCGAGACTTCCCGACGGGCCGCCGCTGCTACAATGCCACACATAATCAGTCACCCTGGCCAGCTTTTGGGGTGGGACGCACCCAGCCTCGTACATTCCTTTGCTTGCCCCGACCCACGGCCAGCTCGTCCGGCCCAACCGGTTTGGTGATAGTCGAGCCGGCAGCCACAAAGCCCTGCTCAGACACTTCGATAGGTGCCACCAGCGTGCTGTTGGAGCCCACAAAGGCGCCAGCACCGATTCTCGTCTGGTGTTTGTTGACGCCATCATAGTTACAGGTAATGGTCCCCGCCCCGACATTAACGCCAGCCCCCATGACACAATCGCCCACATAGGACAGATGATTGACCTTACTGCCAGCACCTATGGCAGCTTTCTTGGTTTCGACGAAGTTGCCTATACGGGCGCCCTCACCGAGGACGGTGCCAGTGCGCAGGCGGGCAAAAGGACCAACCGAGCAACCCTCACCAAGATGACAGTCCTCCAGGTGTGACATCGGATGGATCACCACGCCGGCGTCTACAGAGACATTCTTGAGCACGCAGTTAGCGCCAACAACCACGCCATCGGCGAGGGTAACCTCGCCCTCAAAAACCACACCGACATCGATACTGACATCATTACCGCAGTTCAAGCTGCCGCGGATATCGATGCGGTTGGCATCGGCTATGGCCACACCGGCCTGCAACAACGCCAGTGCCTGGCGCCGCTGATACTCTCGCTCCAGCGTATTCAACTGCACCCGGTCATTGACACCCAGTACATCCATCTCGCTGATCGCTTCCACACTGCCGACACCAATACCATCTGCTGCCGCCAGCGATAACACGTCGGGCAGATAATATTCGCCCTGTTGGTTCTGGTTGCCAACCAGCGGCAGGTACCGCGCCAGGGCCTCGGCCGGAGCCGCCAGCACACCCGTATTGATTTCATCGATATGTTGCTGGTCTGCAGAGGCATCCTTGTGCTCAACGACACCGATAACCGCTCCCTCGTCATCCCGCAGGATGCGGCCATAACCCGTGGGGTCGGCCACCCTGGCGGTCAGGACCGCCGGGCCAGCTGCGCCGGCTTCGGCCAGTGCCCGCAAGCTATCGGCCGCAATCAGGGGAACATCCCCATACAACACCAACACCGTACTGTCGGGAGAGACCGCGGGCATAGCCTGCATCACGGCATGACCCGTTCCCAACTGTTCGGTTTGCTCAGCCCAGGTCAGTGAATAGGCGTGCAGCGCAGCGCGGACCGCCTCGGCGCCGTGCCCCACTACCACATGAATGGCGCGGGGCTGCAAACAGCTCGCGGTCTCCACGACATGCTCCAGCAGCGGCCGCCCAGCTAAGGTATGCAGTACTTTGGGCATTGTTGAGCGCATTCGTGTGCCCTGCCCTGCCGCCAGGATAATAATCTCAAGGTTCATATTTCTGCCGCTCCGGATGCCGGGGACGCACCCATGTGTCATTGGTTTATTGACATTTATTGGTTTATGGGCGCATATTACATCTGATTTCAACCAACTCAACGCTAATTGTCACAAATAAAATGACAACAACCAAGTATGAGGCGCTGGAGCAACTGGGGCTCGATGCCCGGGAAATTTCAGTGTATCAGGCGCTTCTCAAACTGGGGCCAGCGTCCATCCGTGATGTCGCCGCAGAGGCCAAGATAAATCGCGGCACCACCTATGAAACCTTGAAACGCCTGGCCGGCAAGGGGGTAGTCAGCTACTTCCCCAAGGGCCGCCGTCGCGTCTTCCAGGCCGAGGACCCGGAGCGACTGCTAAGCCTGGGGGAAAGCAAGCAACAGGCATTGTCGCAGGCCATTGACCAGCTGCGTCGAGAAATTATTCCTGCGCTGAAGATGTCCCAGACGGAATTCAGCCCGGGCAACGTCCGTTTCTATGAAGGCGATGACGGGGTCGAGTTGGTGCTGCGTGACATTCTCAACAGCGCGGGCCGTGAACCCGATCGAGGCTACTCGGTTATTTCTACCAAAACGCTACGAGAACACCTGTACCGGCCGTTCCCTAATTTTACTCGCCAGCGGATTAGGCGCGGTATTCAGGTTCGAGTCATAGCCGTGGGAGAAGGTGGTGATGACGCCGAGTTGGCCCAGCGTAAATGGCTGGCAGCGGACGATACCGCGGACGCGTCCTACATCGCCATTTACCCGCCCAAGGTGGCCATGATTACGCTGGCAGACCAAAACTACCCTGTTGTTGTCATCATCGATTCTCCGGCCATCGCCTCTACCCAGCAAATCCTGTTCGATACGTTGTGGCGATTCTTATAGCCAGGAAACGAAAAACCCCGGCCTGGGCCGGGGTTTCAAAATGGTGCTTACAAGCAGGCTTAGCCGCGCCCGGCCCGGTTGCGCATTTTGCGCAAAGTAGCAAGTTGGGCAGCAGCTTCCGCCAGCTGCGCAGAGGCACGACCGTAATCGAAGTCCCCGCTCTGGTTGGCGAGCGCATTTTCTGCTTCCTTGCGCGCCTCTTCAGCGGCGGCCTCGTCGACATCGCCCGCTCTCAAAGCGGTATCCGCCAGGATTGAAACAACACCCGGCTGCACCTCCAGGAATCCGCCCGACACGTAATAAACACGCTCTTCACCATCTTGAGTGACGATGCGAACCGGTCCTGGTACCAGGTTGGTCAGTAATGGCGCGTGACCATAGCCCACGCCGAGCTCACCTTCACTACCCGTTGCCACGAGCATCTCAACCAGCCCGGAGAAGATTTCCTCCTCCGCGCTAACGATGTCGCAGTGTATGGTCATTGCCATAGGATTGGCCTCTCGCTATACCGCTTACAGGTTCTGGGACTTCTCGACAGCTTCTTCGATGCTGCCAACCATGTAGAACGCCTGCTCCGGCAGGTGGTCGTACTCGCCTGCGAGGATGCCCTTGAAGCCTGCAATGGTGTCTTTGAGAGACACGTATTTACCGGGAGAACCGGTGAATACCTCGGCGACGTGGAAAGGCTGCGACAGGAAACGCTCGATCTTACGCGCACGGCCCACCGTCTGCTTGTCTTCCTCAGACAGCTCGTCCATACCCAGAATCGCAATAATGTCCTTCAGTTCCTTGTAACGCTGCAGAACGTTCTGAACGCCGCGAGCTGTATCGTAATGCTCATTACCAATCAGCAGGGGGTCCAGCTGACGAGAGGTCGAGTCCAGCGGATCAACCGCCGGATAAATACCCTTGGCAGCGATGTCGCGAGACAGGACCACTGTCGCATCAAGGTGGGCAAAGGTTGTTGCCGGTGACGGGTCTGTCAGGTCATCCGCAGGTACATAAACGGCCTGGATCGAAGTAATCGAGCCAACCTTTGTCGAGGTAATACGCTCCTGCAGTACACCCATCTCCTCCGCGAGGGTGGGCTGGTAACCCACCGCTGACGGCATACGTCCCAGCAGAGCCGAAACCTCGGTTCCCGCCAGTGTGTAACGATAGATATTGTCGACAAACAGCAATACATCACGGCCATCATCACGGAACTTCTCCGCCATAGTCAGCCCGGTCAGCGCCACGCGAAGGCGGTTTCCAGGAGGCGCGTTCATCTGGCCATATACCATCGCCACTTGTGACTCGGTGAAATTCTCAACGTTTACAACGCCGGACTCCTGCATCTCGAAGTAGAAGTCGTTACCTTCCCGGGTTCGCTCCCCGACGCCAGCAAACACTGACAGGCCGGAGTGCTGCAAAGCGATATTGTTGATCAATTCCATCATGTTCACGGTCTTGCCAACACCAGCGCCGCCGAACAGGCCAATCTTGCCGCCCTTGGCGAAAGGACATACCAGGTCGATTACCTTAATGCCGGTTTCCAGCAGTTCGTCAGCAGCTGCCAGTTCCTCGTATGTTGGCGCGGGACGGTGAATCGCTGCACGCTCCTGCTCGCCGATAGGGCCACACTCATCGATGGGGTTTCCCAGTACATCCATGATGCGACCCAGTGTCTCGGGGCCGACGGGTACTGAAATCGGCGCACCGGTATTTTCTACCGACAGCCCGCGGGACAGGCCCTCGGAGGAGCCCAGTGCAATCGCACGGACGACACCGTCGCCCAGCTGTTGCTGAACTTCCAGCGTGGTGTCTTTCTCAGTGATCTTTAGTGCGTCATAAACTTGCGGTACCGCATCGCGTGGGAATTCCACGTCGATAACAGCGCCGATAATTTGTACGACTCGTCCGCTACTCATGTTCGGATCCTCTCTCAATATCAAATTCTTGCTGTGGCCACTAAGGCCCTATCCAATCGCGCTGCGCTCAGCTGATCGCTGCGGCACCGCCTACAATCTCTGACAGTTCCTGGGTAATCGCTGCCTGCCGCGCCTTGTTGTAGATCAGCTGCAGATCATCAATCAGCTCACCGGCGTTCTCAGTGGCGTTCTTCATCGCCAGCATCCGCGCAGCTTGTTCGCAGGCGGCATTTTCCACCACCGCCTGGTAGACCTGTGACTCGATGTAACGTGTCAACAAGCCCTCGAGCAGCTCTTTGGCATCGGGCTCGTAAATATAGTCCCAGTGATGCTTCATCTCATCGGAGTCCTCGGCTTCAAGCGGCAAAAGCTGCTCGACTGTGGGCTCCTGAGTCATGGTGTTCACAAACTGGTTGCTGACCAGGAACAGGCGGTCGATTCGGCCTTCCTCGTAAGCATCCAGCATTGCCTTCACCGCACCGATAAGGTCAGCAAGGGAGGGCTCTTCACCAATATCGCGCACGGCGGCATTGACGTTGCCACCGTAGCTGCCGAAAAAAGCGGCCGCTTTTGCCCCGATAAGGCTGAGCTCCACCTCAACGCCCTGCTCAGACCAAGTTTTCATGGACCTGACCGTGGTTTTGAACAGGTTGATGTTCAGGCCGCCACATAGGCCTCGGTCGGTCGACACAACGATATAGCCCACGCGCTTTATGTCGCGCTCCACCATGTACATGTGACGATGCTCGGGCGCAGCGTTGGCTATGTGGCCCACCACAGAGCGCATCCTGCGGGCATAGGGCTTTCCAAGCTCCATGCGATCCTGGGCTTTGCGCATCTTGGACGCAGCCACCATTTCCATCGCACTGGTGATCTTCTGCGTGCTCTGAATGCTGGAGATTTTGGTGCGGATTTCTTTTCCGGCTGCCATTTCAGCTTCCTCGCAGAGTTACCAGGTCTGGGTAGACTTGAACGACTCGATGGCAGACTTGAAGCTGGCCTCGATTTCGTCGCTGTAGTCTCCGCTCTCAACAATACTTCTCATCAGGTCGCCGTGTTCCGCGTGCATGTAGGAAAGCAAGGCATCCTCGAAATCGCCGATCTTGCTGACTTCAACATCGTTCAGATGGCCTTCGTTGGCGGCGTACAGTACGAGACCCATCTCGGCAATCGACTGCGGAGAATATTGCTTCTGCTTCATCAACTCGGTCACGCGCTCGCCCTGATCCAGCTGGGCCTTGGTGGCATCGTCCAGGTCAGAGGCAAACTGCGAGAACGCCGCCAGTTCACGATACTGTGCGAGAGCGGTACGAATACCACCTGACAACTTCTTCATAACCTTGGTTTGCGCAGCACCACCCACACGGGATACTGAGATACCGGCATCCATTGCGGGTCGTATGCCGGCATTGAACATACCGGACTCAAGGAATATCTGGCCGTCAGTAATGGAGATTACGTTGGTTGGAACGAACGCAGATACGTCTCCGGCCTGGGTCTCAATAATTGGCAAAGCTGTAAGCGAACCCGTTTGGCCCTTGACGGCTCCGTCGGTGAACTTCTCAACATAGTCCTCGTTAACTCGCGCGGCCCTTTCCAGCAAACGGGAATGGAGATAGAAAACATCACCGGGATAAGCTTCACGGCCCGGGGGTCTGCGCAGAAGCAGGGAGATCTGGCGATAAGCCCAGGCCTGCTTGGTCAGGTCATCATGAATAATGAGGGCGTCTTCACCGCGGTCGCGGTAGTACTCACCCATGGTACAACCGGCAAATGGCGCCAGGTACTGCATCGCAGCGGGGTCAGAGGCGGTAGCTGCAACCACAATGGTGTGTTCCATTGCACCGTGCTCTTCGAGCTTACGTACGACGGCCGCGACAGAAGAGGCCTTCTGGCCAACAGCGACATAGACACACTTAATGCCGGTACCTTTCTGGTTGATAATCGCGTCCACCGCGATGGCTGTCTTGCCGATCTGGCGGTCGCCAATAATCAGCTCGCGCTGACCACGGCCAATGGGGACCATGGAGTCGATCGCCTTCAGCCCTATCTGGACCGGCTGATCAACCGACTTACGGGCGATTACACCCGGTGCGACTTTTTCGAGCGCATCGGTTTGTGTTGTGGCTACAGGGCCCTTGCCGTCTATTGGTGCACCCAGCGCATCCACTACGCGACCCTGCAACTCGGGGCCGACCGGAACTTCAAGGATCCTGCCGGTACAGCGGCAGGATTGGCCTTCCGCCAGTCCTTTGTATTCACCCAGGACAACGGCACCGACGGAGTCACGCTCCAGGTTCAGGGCCATGCCGTAAACTCCGCCGTCAAATTCGATCATCTCGCCGTACATCACGTCGGTCAGGCCGTGAATACGAATAATGCCGTCGGTAACGGAGACGACCGTACCTTCGTTGCGAGCCTCTGATGACACATCGAGCTGGTCGATGCGCTGTTTAATAATCTCGCTAATCTCTGATGGATTCAGCTGCTGCATGCTCTGTTCCTCAATCCTACGAATTCATTG
>CAZPVJ010000102.1:0-3405 GCA_964590005.1 uncultured Alteromonadaceae bacterium
CGTTTTACTGTGTAGTGTTTAATACTCTCACCTGGGGAAACCCGCTTTTTATGTGGGGTTCCGGATCGCCGGACCGCCCCCTGTGAGAGTAGGTCATGCCCATACAGAGGGGCAGACCCTCGCCAGGCTTCTAAAAAACAAAACCCCAACCGGGTATCCGGTTGGGGTTTTGTTTTTTAGGATTGCGGTGGTTCTCTGTTCCGTCCTGACCTGTGACCGCGCCTGTGCCGAAGGCACGGCAAGGAGGCGCCGCAGGCGTCCCAAAGGGATTGCAAGCATCGCTTGCAACCTAAAGTAGGTCATGCCCATACAGAGGGGCAGGCTCTGCCCATAAAAGAGGGGCAGTCTCTGCCCATACAGAGGGGCAGGCACTACCCTCACAAAGTTAAGGCACTACCCCACTGGGTGTTTTTTGACAGTAATGCTAGAATTTGCGTCCGAAAATTATCAGCACGAAACCCATGGATTTTTTCTTCGAGTTGAGAGACCTCGTCAGTAACGAGAGAATCAAACTCGCCAAGCCATCCCAGACGCTCGGTCGTCATGTCGACTGCGATATCGTTCTCGATAACGAGGAGGCGTCCCGTCAACACTGCCGCCTTGAGATAAAAGGTGGCGAAATTTACGTGGAAGACCTGGAGTCGACCAACGGCACCTACCTGAACAATAAAGAGGTCCGTAAAGTCAGCCACGTGGTGGGCGGGGATATCATTAGAATCGGCGAGCAGTCTTTCCTGGTCTTGACGCCGGAAGTGTCAGGTAACGATACGATATTCGGTGCCAGGGTCGCCCGGGAAGCCTCGTCCTTCGTAGTCGATAAAAGTGACGCGGAAGTAACCTCAATGCGCATGGCCTACCCAACGCCACCCGGTTGGAGCAGCAATGACCAGTCCGCTTTTGGCGATGGTAAGAAAGGTGACGAGCAACAGCTGCTGGGCTTGCTCAAGTCCAGGAATGTGGATGAAACTACCAGTGCCGCCGCGTTGATGGTCACTAACGGTCCGCGCAAGCATTCATTGTTTGTTTTGCCCAGAGCCGCGGGCGATAGTCAATGGACTCTGGGCCGGTCCTCGGACAGCGATATCACCATAGATGAAATTACCGTGTCTAGCGATCACGCCAGCCTGAGTTTGCGTGACGGCGGCTGGCGCATTGAGGACAAGGACTCCACCAACGGTATTAAGGTGAATGGCAGTAAAATCAAATCATCGCCATTGCACCCTGGAGACAGGTTCAGCGTTGGTGATGTTGAACTGCTATTCCGGCCATTCGATAGCCCCTAGCGAGCTATTCTGCCGCGGATTCCTCAGCGTCATTTGCGGCCAGCGCGAAATGGGCTCGCTCGATAGCATAACTGTGGATGTTATCGGACTGCTCTTTGCTGATTTCACCCCCGAAGCCAACCATCCCGTTTTGCCAGTGCATTCCGCCCAGCACTATCGCATCCCACAGGGCATGCTTTTCAGCGGTGAGGGCGCGTAGGTCCGGCGTAGCGCCACCACCTACCATGCCATCACCGTGGCAGAATACGCAGTATGTCAGGTATTCCCTGCGACCCGCCTCAACCTGCTCGGCCGATGCGGTGAGCTCGGGAGGATCGATGAGCACCGGTTCCTCAGTCGCCGGGGGCAGTACAGCTTCTCCGCCCAGTTTAAAAACCAGCAAGCGGCTGCGATTGGGAATTGAGCCCGCCGTGAGCGCCTCACCACCGACCAGTGCCAATGAGCCACCCCAGCCGGCGACGATGGCTATGTACTGTTCGCCATTCAGGCGGAATGTGGAGGGAGGCGCTACAACGCCTGTCTGGGCGTCAAACTGCCAGATTTCCTCGCCGGTATCAGCACGGTATGCGGCGATTTCGCCCTCGGCATTACCCTGAACAACGAGGTTACCTGCGGTAGACAAAATGCCGCCATTCCAGGGGCCTTTATGCTCAACGCGCCACCTTGGTTCGCCCTTCAATGGGTCCCAGGCAATGATTGAGCCAGTGATAGTCGCCAAGACATCGCGCTTGACATCGGGGTCATCTGGCAAAGACGCCGGACGGCTGTCGGTACCGGTATTCCAGTAGCCTTTGCGGTGCCGGAATTCAGCATCAGTCTGGTAGACCCACGGCACATCCTGCGCGGGGATATACACCAGTCCTTGCTGCGGGTTGTAACTCATGGGGTGCCAGTTGTGTCCACCGATGGGACCCGGAAGATGCAGGGGTGTCATTGCGCCGTCGAGGTAGCGCGCATCCTCTGTCTCTACCGGCCGGCCAGTCTCCATGTCGACGTGGGTCGCCCAGGTGACACTGGCGTAGGCTTCCGCGGAGAGCAGTTCTCCGGTCGCTCTGTCGAGCACATAGAAGAAGCCGTTCTTGGGCGCCTGCATAATGACCTTGCGTGCTTGTCCGTCGATGTCCAGGTCGGCCAGAATCATGTGCTGAGTGGCGGTGTAATCCCAGGTCTCGCCCGGTGTAGTCTGGTAATGCCAGGCATACTTCCCCGTATCGGGGTTTAGCGCCAGGATGGAGGACAGGTACAGGTTATCGCCACCGTCGGGGCTGCGAATCTGGCGGTTCCAGGGTGCACCGTTGCCGACCCCCACATAGAGCAGGTTCAGTTCGGCGTCGTAGGCCATGGAATCCCAGACTGTGCCGCCACCGCCCACTTCCCACCATTCGCCGCCACCCCAGGTCTCAACAGCGCGCTCCAGCGCCTCACTTTCGAGGCCTTCTTCGGGATTACCCGGCACAGTATAAAATCGCCAGGCCATCTCGCCGCTCGCTTGCTCGTAAGCGCTGACATAGCCGCGTACGCCAAATTCACCGCCGCCGTTGCCTATGATGACCTTGTCTTTCACCAGACGCGGCGCGCCGGTAATAGAGTAGGGGCGTTCGCGATCGGTGGTTTGTACTGACCAGCGAACGCTGCCATCCTTGGCGTTAAGGCTGATGAGGCGCCCGTCGATGGTGCCAAAAAACAGCTTGCCGTCCTGGTAGGCAACACCGCGGTTGACCACGTCGCAGCACATCTTCACGGCCCAGTCCCGGGGTGCTTGTGGATCATAAAACCAGAGCAGTTCTCCGCTCAAAGCGTCGTGGGCATAGACCATGCTCCATGATCCGGTGGTGTAGATAACACCATCAATGATCAACGGGGTCGCTTCCAGGCCACGGTTTGTGGGGTAGTCGAAATACCACGCCAGCCCCAGCTCACTGATATTGTCAGCATTGATGTCGCTCAGTGTACTGAACCGGTCTTCTGCGTCAGTGAGCCCGTGTTTACGCCACTCAACATCGGGTAAGGGCACCGCTGATTCTGCAGGTGCTGCCGCTGGTTTTGAGGAAGCCGCCTCAGGTACCTCTTCTGAGCAGGCGCTGGTCAAAAATAGAATCGCTGCA
The DNA here is from genome assembly GCA_964590005.1 of uncultured Alteromonadaceae bacterium. Taxonomy (GTDB): domain Bacteria; phylum Pseudomonadota; class Gammaproteobacteria; order Pseudomonadales; family Halieaceae; genus CALJFL01. Next base: position 3,389 of record CAZPVJ010000102.1, read on the forward strand.
ATAGATAGCAGTCGGAG
>CAZPVJ010000103.1:0-6153 GCA_964590005.1 uncultured Alteromonadaceae bacterium
AAAGAACTGGCAACTCTGTACCTGGATCAAGCCTTTCTGGCAGGCAACGGCAACTACCTGCGCTCGGAAGTGCTTCACGACGCTCGGCTGCACCATGAGATGCGCCCTGAGGCGCTGTCCAAAGGTGAGCTCGGTCGACTGGCCCGCAGCACGCTGAAAATCAGTAAAAGAAGCTACGATACCGGCGGGATAACGCTGGCACCCGCTTTGTCCAGGGCTTTGCAGCGACAGGGCCTGGCCAGGGAATGGAGAAGGTTTTATGTTTTCGGTCGAGAGGACTCTCCGTGCTATCACTGCGGCAGCAGCATCGTTAGGCGTGAAGTCGGCAGCCGGCGCCTTTACTTCTGCCAGCAATGCCAGCCTGAGCATTGATCGCTGACGCGCGCCCTGGGTTTAGCAGACTAATCCTCTGCTAAAGCGGCAACGACCGTTCTCAGCTCCGCTACCTGTGTCACAAGCCGCTCTGACAAACCGGATGCGTCGGAAATCGGCAGGACTACTGCTTTAGTTTTGGCGCTTTCTTCTATTTCAGATAGCTCATCAGCGACCTGCGGCAGGCCGAAACTGCGGCAAGTGCTGGCCAGCGTGTGCGCCTCGCGGGCAAGCTCACCATGGCTGGACGCTTTTTCGAGGGATAGCCAGCGGCGCTCCGACTCGTCGCTAAACTTATCAATCACTGACACCAGATTGGCAATGCCAATCTGCGCTTTCAACTGCTGGACAACACCCATATCTACCGCAGAGCCCTCCGCGCTGTTGTCATTGGTTCCGGAGGACTCATCCGGCTCCGAAGACAGCAGATATTTTGACAACACCTGAGCGAGCGCACCTGGCTCAACCGGCTTGGTCAGGTAGCCGTCCATACCCACATCATGACTTTGTGTCTGTTCCTGGCTCCCGGTAAATGCGGTCAGCGCGACGACAGGCAACGCACCCGATGACTTAAAGGCGCGAATACGGCGAGTAGCCTCGAAGCCGTCGATGCCAGGCATGCTGATGTCCATTAACACCAGGCGAAAGTCATTTGCTATCGCCAACTCCACCGCCTCTTCGCCCGATGAAGCGGGGGTAACATTTGCACCCATCGATTCGAGAATCATGCGCATCAAGGTGAGATTGGTCTCGTTGTCATCGACCAGCAACACGGGTCCCCTAAATTCCGCGCGAGCAACCTGCTCTAAAGCAGCCCGATTGTCTATCGAATCGCTCTCAAGCGCCGCTAGCGGGAGCTCTATCCAGAACCTGGAACCAGCACCGGGTGAAGACACCAGACCGATACTCCCGCCCATGGCTTCAACGCTGCGCTTGGCAATATCCAATCCAAGGCCGGTGCTATCGCCCAATACCGTATTGCCGCTGCCGACGACCGTGGAGAAAGGTTCGAAAACCACCGATTGTTCTTCCGGTGGAATGCCGATTCCAGTGTCCGCCACTTCGATGCGCACGCTCATGCCATCGGAGCGACCGCTATCGATATCAATTGAAACACTACCTGCATCAGTGAATTTAACTGCGTTTACGACCAGGTTTAGCAACACCTGACGAAGTGCGGTGGCATTTCCCAGGTATACGGATGCCATGACAGCATTATTGCTGACCCGCAGGTCAAGTTGCTTTTCGAGTGCTCGGGGTCGGGTAATTTCCACCACTGAGTCAACCAGTTCCTGCAAGTCGAACTCTACCTGGTCGCCCTCGACATCCATGGCTTCCAGCTTTGAGATGTCCAGCACATAGTTGATGACCTGCAGCATGTTCCGGGACGATTTTTGCGCCAGTGCCAACATATCGGCAGCGCGCCCCTGCAGGCCCTCCTCCTGCATCAGCGTGAGCGCACTGACTACACCGTTCAACGGCGTACGCATTTCATGACTCATTTGCGCAAAGAAGGCGTTGCGCGCAGCCTGGGCCTTATCTACCTCCACTTTTGCTTTGAGCAACTCGCTGTTTAAGCGTTCAAGATCCGCCACCATGTTGCTCTCAGTAGCCATGTACACCAATTGATCCAGCTGCACATCCTGGGCTGAAAAATCACTAATTCCCAGCTTAACATCGGGCAAGTTGGTGTTAATCCACTGCAGCCAGGGTGCGCCACAAAACACCAGGTAATCGCGTTCGTTCTCGGTACCGCGTATAAACTGACCGCGAACGGCGAAATGGCCCTTCAGAGCGGTCAACAGGAACAGTGATCCGACTTTCTCCACCATGTCATCATAGGTTTTTAACGATCTCGGACGTGACAGTTCGAATACATTGAAAATCACAGGCTGCGACTCGAGTTCAGGCACATGGCGCAGTAATGTGTCGCTGGAAAAGACTACGTTGAGATCCCGATCGAGTACAAAGACCACGGAAAACAGGTCAAGCAGCGATTTGAAGTACGCCGCCTCGACTGAGTTCATTTCAGGCGTCACCTGACACTGACCTCGTAAATAGTATGAGTACCCTCTCCCGCCTCAACGTCGTCACGGCTGTGTATTTCCAACTCTGAACCAAACCGCAGCGCCAGGCCTTTGAGAAGGCCGTCAACAAACGGGGTCAGGCCCTTTCGCTTACTCATGTAATGAATTTTGTAGCGCGGGGCTTCGATCTCTTCGACAGTAAACTCGGGCGGAACATAATTCAGAAAGGTGCCCGTTATTCGGTCGTGAAGTGCGTTCATATTCTGCAAGAATTCAACCATGGTATCGCCAGATGCGTCCATTAATGTGCCATAGGACTTGCTGGCAGTCTCCTGCACCCAGTACTCGCCAAACATCTCAAGACAGGCCTCCACCGGCGCTCCGAGGACCTCTGAGGCCGCGCCCGCCAATTGGTAGGTAATCGCATCATCGTAGCTGCGCATCGTCAGGAACGAGTCCTCGGGCACCCCGGATCGCTCAAGGACCTCGAGCCATTTTTCCTCGCCGAATTTGTCACGCACCATGTTCTGCAAAGCACTGTTGATAAGCCCGTACATTTTTTTCTCCTCGATCAGTTGACTGTCAAGCCTGGAGTTTCTTCCAGCCCTGTAATTTGCGGTACAAAGTAGATGGCGCCACTTCCAGCAACCCCGCGGCCTGATTAACATTACCGCCACAAAGCTCTATGGCACCCTCTATGGCGCTTTTCTCGGTTAACCACAGAGGCTCAATCTGCTCGCGACGCGTAATATGCGCCGCCAGAGTGCGTCCCTCTCCAGGTGGCTGCGTCACATTCTCTCGCGGGTCTATGTGCCCTGATGTCACCTCCATGGGAAGCATACCCTCCTCAACCACTGCTCCCTCATGCAGAACTACCAGCTGGTGCATCGCATTTTGCAGCTGGCGAACATTACCGGGCCATGCGTATCGACTGATCGCCGTTTCGGCAGCCGCGCTAAACCCCGAAAACGATTTACCTTCTCTTTCGCTGAACTGCTCAAGGAAATGTTGCGCAATCATTGTGACATCCTGCCCGCGTTCGCGCAGAGGGGGCATGCGCACGGGTACAACGTGCAGGCGATAGAACAGGTCCTCGCGAAACCGCCCCTCTCTCACCTCTTCCAGGGGATCTCGATTGGTCGCACAGACAAACCTGACATCGACCTGCTCCAGCTGGTTGCTGCCGACCTTACGAAAGGTCCCTGTCTGAATGAAGCGCAACAGCTTCTTCTGTAATTCCAGGCTCATCTCGCATATTTCATCAAGGAATAATGTGCCCCCATTGGCAATACTGGCGGCACCCTCTCGATTAGCACTGGCGCCAGTGAATGCGCCTTTCACATGGCCGAACAGCTCACTCTCCATTAGCTCGCCGGGAATGGCGCCGCAGTTAATCGCTATGAACTCATTGCCGCTCCGGCTGCTGTACTGGTGAATCGCCTCAGCCGCCAGCTCTTTGCCGGTACCACTCTCACCAACGATAAACCCGGTGGCATCGCTTGCCGCCAGCGAGTCAATGGTCTTGTACACGGACTGCATCGCCAGCGACTTGCCGATAAAGCTGCCAAAGTGATCTCGCTCGAGGCTTGCCAACTGGTTGACCCGCTTCCCCAACCGCAGCTGGGATGCCGCGTTATCCAGCGTCACTTTAAGCCGGGCCGCGTCAAAAGGCTTGGTCAGGAAGTCAAAAGCACCCAGCTGTATAGCGTTCACCGCCATATCTGAAGTCCCGTGGGCGGTCATAACGATGACCTGGGGAGCATCTTCCCGACCTTCCAGTTCTGCGAGGAAATCCATGCCATTGCCATCCGGCAGTTCGATATCCAGCAATACAATGTCCGGGCGATAAGCGCCCAATGTGGCATGAGCTCTTCCCAGGGTTTCCACAGAAACCACCTGGTAATCAGTGTCGGCAAGGTATGCCTTGTAGACCTCTGCCAGTGAGGCGCTATCCTCAACCATCAGTACCCTGGGTGCATCGCTCATGCCGTTATTACTCCTGGTAAGCGGCCATAAAGTGGCCGTGCTTTAAACATACTTAAGCTTGTTTCAATACTTATGCCAGAAATCGCATTTTGCATTGCGAGGCACAGTACATCTATAACTCACTGAAACATATATAGTTATTTGATATCGCGACCCAGACCGACATGCCGAATGCGAGTATGGATTAAGCGCCTCACCATTTATTGCATAATGCAACTCATATTGCAATGCAATCCGCTTTTGGTTTCTCTCCCCCTGCCAATGCGAGCGAAGCCAGGGCCAGTGATAGCGAGCCAAGGGTGATACCCTGGGCGTAGGCGAGGCCTGGATTCAGCATCAGGTTGAACGTTTGAGCCGTCATGAATATCAGCATCCCCCATATCAGAGGGTCCACTCTGCGCCGCACAACCCTCTCAAGCATATTGGCGCGCCAGAGGCTTACCCATATCTTTGCGTGCATAAAGAGATACAGCCCCAGCCCCACCAGGCCATACTTGTAGGCCGTGCCCGCCAGACCAAGATCTGAAGGATAGAAATAAGGGGCCACAATATCCTGGTAGGACTGTCCATATGCGCTGTCCTCACCTGCGCCCAACAGCAAGTGCCGGGGGGCGTGATCCAATACCAGGGCAAAAGCCTTTGCCCTGATACCGCCGCCATCGGCATTGAGAAAATACTCAAACGACAGAAACGCCAGCGCTGGCAACAGCAGAATCATCACGGGCAGCGACACCACCATCAACGGTAATCGGTTGCGGTGGGCGAGAAACACCGGATAAATGAGCACCGCGAGCACAAGTGTGGCAAGCGTTGAACGAAACAGGACAATACTCCATATGTACCCACCTACCGCGAGAACAACTAAAGCGAATAGCCTGGACTGAAGGCCACGCCGCTGAAACAGCAGCGCAACCGCCGCTACCAGCGCCACCATAATCGCGAACAGCGGCGGCTTGAGGCGAAAGCCTCGCCACTCATCGTAGGTCACCAGATTGCTGATGGTATGATCGCTGGAAAAAAAAGCCGCGCGTAAATCCAGGGTTAAGTAAAAGAAAAGATAATTAATCATCAGTGCCAGGAGCGCGAACCAAATTACCCGGTGAACATCCCCCAGCGGGTGTCCGCAGCGACACAACAGGTACACCCCCGGACCCAGGAACGCCAATAGAAACTCTCGGGCCGAAAAGAAGCTGTAAAGCATGCTTCCGGCGTAGTTAAGGCTGAACACCAGCGCACTGACCCCCATAACACCCAATACCAGTGCTATCGGCCAGAGCGCCCAGCGACGCCACTCCCGATAAGAGAGGAGAAAAAAGCTTCGCCATGCACCCAGGCAAAACAGCGCTAGAGCGGCAAAAATGCCCAGCTCCTGAAGACGATTGGCGAGGTAGTAGCGCCCGCCCTGGAAGCCGGCGAAGATAGCCACAAACAACAACAGGGCGATCAACCAGCGCAAGCTGAGTACCAGGCCTGTGCGCCGCTGCACAGAGGGTGAAAGAGCGATACCCATTAGAGGGGCACAGGCGGTGCCGGTCGGCCCAGAAGCGCAGAAATCACTGCGCGCGCATTGCCGCTTTGCCCACGGAGAAGCTGCTTGGCTACATCGAGCATCGCCGTCAAATAGCACAGCGGGAGACAGGAACGCCGATACTTGCGCATAAAGATCAGCCGACTACGGTACAAATGACCATCCGCGAAACTGGAGGCGGATCGCTGCCAGCCCGGTGAGCCTATGGAGCTACCTTCACGGTGATAGAGATGTGCATCT
>CAZPVJ010000104.1:0-2870 GCA_964590005.1 uncultured Alteromonadaceae bacterium
CCACTTCCTCGGAAAGATGTAACCCGCGCCTGGACGCGCGAAATTGAAGAATGGCCCGCTTCTGTTCGTCCGTCGCGGCGGCAAGCTGGTAAACCACGCCCCAACTGAGGCGAGAACGTAAATCTGCAAGACTGACGCCCAGCGTTCGGGGCGCACCATTGGCGGCAATCAGCAGACGACAGCCCCATTCCCTGGCACGGTTATAAAGACCAAACAGGGCTAGCTCCCAGGCTTCCTGCCCCAACACTACGTCCAGATCATCCAGCGCCACAAGACCAAGAGTTTCGACGCCCGCCAGCACCTCCTCAGGCGGATAGACCATCAGCTCACGCAGAGGTAGATACAAGGCATTGTCGCCCGCGAGGTGACCGGCGGCCTGCAAGAGGTGGGATTTACCTGTGCCGGTTCCGCCATGGAGGAAAACAACCGACTCCCCCTCTCCCTGGCACTGGGCGCGCACGCCGCTCAACAGGGCCTCGGTCGCGGGAAAAGCGAGAAAGTTCTCCAACGTCGCATCGTCGCGCAGCTGCACCAATAAAGGCAGCTGCTGACCTGAATGGACCACCTTAGTCTCCCCCGTACAACTCGCTGGAGCGATAGTGATCTACCGCGTGACGCAGGAAAACCATAATCACAGCTGCCACCGGTAACGCCAGTACAACACCGACGAAACCGGCGATCTGGCCACCGGCCATGAGCGCAAAAATAACCGCGACCGGGTGCAGGCCAATACGGTCACCTACCAGGATAGGCGTGAGCAACATGCTCTCAACCGCCTGGCCGACGCCAAACACCAGTACTACCCATAACAGCATGGTCCAATCCTGAAACTGGGCATAGGCCGCTATCAAGGAGGCGACAACGCCGACCATAAACCCCAGATAGGGAACAATACTGGCCAGGCCGGCGATCACGCCCAACAACATAGCCAGCTGTAAACCCACAAGCCATAGCCCCGCGGAGTAGATAGCGCCCAGGGCGCACATCACCAGGAACTGCCCGCGAAGAAAGGCGCCGACCACCTCGTCGGCCTCCGCTGCCAACGCCGAGGTACGCTCCTGCCAGGCCATGGGGAACATGCCCAGCGCCTTGCGCAACAACAGATTCCAGTCGCGCATGAGATAAAAAGCCACCACGGGCACCAGGGCCAAATTCGCCAGACCCAGCATCAGATTTGCGCCGGAACCGGTAATGCGCTTGAGCGATTGGGCGGTAAATTTGCCCACGGACTGCCAGTTATCTGCCAACTGACCGGACCAATCCACCATGGGGAGGCGCTTGTCCGGCAAATCCAGGCGCTGCTGCACCCAGGGAACGGCCTCCTGGGTAAACCAGCGATAAATGTCGGGGATCTTGCTGATCAATGCGTCCAATTGGTGGAGCAACATGGGCAACGCGAACAGTAGAGCCAGGGTAAGAATCGCGCTGAACAGCACAAACACGATAGCTACACCCAATGTGCGGCCGACGCCGCGCTCTTCCAACCGATCCACCAGGGGATCGCCCAGGTAGGCGATCAAGCCCCCGAGCACAAAGGGGGAAAGTATGGGCTGCAGCATATACAGCATAAAGCCGCCCACTACGGCCACACCCAGCGCTATTGGCCAGCGATAGATCTCCGCTGGTTCGCCAGGTTCTAGTTGCGCCACTGGTAGACCAACTCCCCTGGCAGGGATTCAACCGGCAGCAATCTATCATTCAGCTCGATGATGGAGCTCAATTGCTCCGCGTCAGCCGCAGCATCAAGGCCGAATTCGACCCGCTCGCCTACGATGGACTGGACGTTGGCGTGTTCAATCAGCTCCAAACTTTCCAGCCAGTTCACGATGGCGCTATAGGCGGCAAAATCATTCACGCCGGTGACCACAACCAGCACCCGGTCATCCGCCACCCCGGTGGCAGCGACGGCATAGCGCGAAGCCATTTCCTCTGCCGCCAGGTTAACCCCATCCTGCATAAAGCCAGTTGCGCCCGGGGCATTGCTGCTTCGATCCAGTCGATGTTTGCCATAGATGTAGCTCCAATCGCCGGTCCAGGCACCGCTGGAGACAACGACGCCGCGGCCCACCAGGATGTTTTCCGCGTCATAGCGCGCAGAGGCCGACTGAATAACGGGACCGCGCTGCTCCCAGACATCATCCACCGCAATCGCTGTCGCGTCGCTCAGGTCAAACAGTGGTAGCTGCACCGGCAACCCACGACGTTCGAATTCACCGACCAGCTGCGCCGCCAGTTCTGGCGTTTCAGCGAGACTCACAAACTGCCGCTGCCCCTGAACGTCGACCGCCATCCACACGATTACCCGAGGTCGATTTGCCGTCCAAAGGGGCAAGCGCGCCTGGGTCAGTAAACGCTTCACATAAGAACTTTCAAATTCAAAGCGCGCAAAAAGCGCGCCGTCGCCGCTTTCATCGCGGGAAAATGCGTACTGCTGGACATGACTGCGAGCCTTGGGTAGCGCTGCCACCACGTCAGGGTGACGCAGGGCCTCTTCACTACCAGAGACCTTTACCAATACCTCAGCGAGCGCATCCTGGGACGCACTGGCCAGCGCGCTGCTGCTCTGGTTCTCGATCGGCACCCGCGCCGAGTAAAGATCACGGACGACCTCCGCCCATGCACTCGTCGGCAAGAGCTGCGGGGCCAAAATCATCCCCACACTGAGAAACACCGCGAGCGAGGCCCTTGAAAGCACCTTCATCAACCCTGCGAGCAGACTCCGCATCATAATTACCACAACAAATTCCTGAATCCCCGATTGTGCCCGGCATTGTAGCAGCCCCAATGTGACAGGGGCAGCTCGATACAATTTCGCGATATTCGGAGGTGCGCGCCTGCGCCAGCCGTACTAAAATGGCCCACCTTTTTCG
>CAZPVJ010000105.1:0-11531 GCA_964590005.1 uncultured Alteromonadaceae bacterium
GGGAAGAAAAAATCATCGTGAAACGCCGGCGTTAAGAAGCGCGTGTACGCTAGCTTACACCAGAGTTATCGCCCAAGGCGCCTCTGATTGCTAAGGAAGGGCCAACCCAGGGAAAGATACAGTGCATCCTGGGCGTCCTCAGAGCGGCCGTAGGCTATATATAGCGGACCGATAGGGGAATCCAGCGCCAGGTAAATGCTCCCGGCATTGATAAAGTCCCCACTGCTGATATCAGAGCGATCTGACCATAGTTGACCGCCCTCGATAGATGCGCCGACATAGGCGGGCATATTGAAGGGCAGTACCGAGTCGCGAGACAGCTTTCGCTGGTATTGCGCCATGGCAAATGCCATTTGCCTGCCAGAGAAGTAGTTCTGGCTAAGACCGGAAAGATTGAACAGCCCGCCCAGCTGGAAGTAATTCTGCGGTTCATTGGCTGCATCCAGGGACTGACCTGTCTTGCCGGTGAATATCACTGTATTGCGGTCGTCTCCACCAAAGGTAAATGCGGCCTGCCCGATAGCCTGCCAGCGCTCGAAGTCGTTATCGCTGCCCATCGCCTCGCGCATCACTTCGTACTCACCGTAAAAGAAAAGACCGCGGGTTGGGAAGAAGGGATTGTCCAGCCTGTCGAACCGCAGGCTGGCCATGACACCTCCTTCCTTGAAGTTGTCATCCGGAAGATCGCCGCCGATTTCCACGTCGGGTTGGAATTCACCGATATTGTAGAAAAGGCCGAACCGCGCCTGAGTGCTGGCAAACAGGTTGGCACCCCCGTCCAACTGTGCTGCCAAGCGCCGCACTCGCCAGTTGCCTGCCGCCTCGTTTAAATCGAACTCCGGCCCGAGAGTGGTTGCATCATAATCGCGGTAGCCTATAGAGGGCACGACGAAAAAGTTCGAGTAGACGTCAAGCGGTTGGTAAAACTCTGCTCCTAAAAGAATGGTATCGCCGACCTGCCCGCGGGCGTAGAGCTCCCCTCCCAGGTCGGTGAGCCCTTTCACCAGGTAACTTGCACCGATGTTGATGTCGCTACTGCCCTCGAGGTCAGTGACCAGGTTCAAACCGAATTTCAGCCTGTCATTGCCCCATGACTTGGCCTGTGCATTTACCTGCAGAACATCCCCCACCGCAGGGTCCGCCGTCACTTCGTAGTCAATGATCTCCCAGTGATCCAGCGCGTAAACCTGATCCAGGTCTCGCCCTAGTTGTTTCCGGTCAAGGGGTTGCCCGAGTTCCTGTTGCAGTCGCACACGGATAAGGTCGTCCCTGACGGCACTGTTGTTAACGATGGCGATGTGATCGATGGTTGGTTCTTCCGGCGCAACCAATTGTCGGTTCGCCAGGTGGACCTGCCAGGCCCTGTCGTCCAATGCCAGCGGGGCCAGTTCTTCTCGCAGCGCCATGGTGGCGTCATAGCCCTGCTGATAGATCGCTTCCGAGGACTGGAAGTCGAGCATGCCGATACCGCTGAGATCTGGATTGACGAGCACATCTCCCTCGCCCAGTAATGCCAGCTGCTCCAGTGAATTCCGCCGGGTGAGAAAGTTCAGCATCTGGTCGGTAACGCCCAGTACGCTGGTAATCTCGTCGCGGGTGCGAAGCGGCGTCCCGATGTCTACCACAACCAGGCGTTCTGCACCCATGCTGCGACCAACCTCCACCGGAATGTTCATAGCCAACCCGCCGTCCACCAGCAGTCGACCATCGTATTCCACCGGTGCGAGTAGTGCCGGGAGTGACATGCTCGCGCGCATAGCGGTGACCATGTCGCCACCATCGAAGATATAAGCCTCACCGGTTTCGATATCCGTGGCGACGGCGCGGTAGGGTATGGGTAAGTCATCGAAGTCGCGGATGTGCTCTGATTTTCTCACCAGATCCTTGATCATCTGCCTCACTTGTTGGCCCTGCACCAGGCCCAGGGGAATCGAGAAGCTGCCATCCTTGAACGCGACAGAAATCGAGCTGGGGTAATCGTAGTCGTCGCTTTTTCGTCGGGGGGGCAGGGCATCGCGATCCACGGAGTCCTGAAAGGCCAGATCCCAATCCATATTGTCGACCACCAGCTTCAGCTCCTCGGGGTCCATACCGGTGGCATACAAGCCACCGACCAGTGCGCCCATGCTGGTACCGGCTACTGCCGAGACGGGCACCTGCATTTCCTCGAGGGCGGCGATAGCCCCAACGTGGGCAATACCCCGTGCGCCGCCGCCGGCCAGTACCAATGCAACCGACTCGCGGGGTGCGGCAAATGAAAAAGTACATTGCAGGGTGACAACCACGCCCAGCAGCTTAGCGATTGATTTCATAGGTTTACTGGCCATTAGGGATTAACGAGCATTATCCCTGCAGCTTGATTGTGGGTCTATGTTGCGAAGTCACTGTCCAGTGAGGCAGAGACTCAAACAACAATGCTTGCCTTTGGCGCGGTTCAAATCGCTGGCGCGATTTGTCTAACCTGGGAGAACCCAATCTGGCCTCTGCCTCGTGCGGCAGCAGCCTTCCAGCTAGAGGAGGGGGCCCACATTTCTGATCGGATATAAAGGCCGCATTGAAGAAGTTTCCCTCAATGGGAGCTTCGCCTGCGATAGGCGGTGGGTGTCTGCCCCTGAAGGCGCTTGAAAACGCGAACGAAGCCACTGGAGTCGGCATAGCCAAGCTGCTGCGCGATATCCGAGATGCTGGCCTCGGAGTCTCGCAGGGCTTTACGCGCTGCGGTCATCATGTGCTGCAGGCGCAGGGTTCGGAAGTTGGTGCCGTGGTCCTCGATTCTTCGGTGCAGGGTCCGGCTGGTCATGTTCAGGTGCTCAGCCAACAACTCGATGCTGAAGGCTTCTGAACCCAGGTTCGAGCCGATCAGGAAGTTGATGTGCTCGAGAAAGTTGCCGGTCTCTTCCAATTCAGACAATAAGTGATCTGCCTGGGCCTTCAAGATCTCCAGCAGCGCCGGGTTGGCACTTTCGATGGGCCGTAGCCACAGCTCATAGTCCATCCAGATGCCATTATGAGCCTGCTGGAACTCAACGTTGTCACCGAAGAACCGGACATAGTCCGCGCTGGGTTCTGTCGCTTGGTGGCAAAAGCAGGTTTTTAACGGTACGACAGACGCACCCGCCATGGTTCTCGCCCCGGCAAGCATGGACGCCAGTGTAAATTCCACGTCCTGTCGGGTTGCATCGGTGTGGCCGGTATTGACCGTGTAGCGCAGTTCCACGGCCTCGTCATGTTCGATGGCGCGCATGGCGGCGCCCTGCTGCAGGATGCCCTCGTAACGCACAATAAGCTGGAAACCTTCCGCCACCGTCCCCGCGCTCGACGCAAGAAAGGTCAGAACCCCGTAGTCATCCTGGTTTTCGTCAGCCGCTAACTCGATCCCCAGGTGAGGCCGGTCGAACTCACTGGCTGTCCACTCGAATAGGTCCAGGTACGTGTCGAGAGGCATATTCCCCTGCTCGTCCACGACATCATCGGGATGTAGCTCGAGCACCCTGGCGATCGCCTGCTTTTCGAGCCCCTGATCTGCAAGGAATCGCAGCAACCAACCGGGCTTCATGGTTCGCTTCGTGAATCTGCTGCGGCCCTGCATAAACCTTTCCTCCGGGAGGCGCTACAAACACTGACTCGGTGAGCTGGAGTCTAGTTAGTCTGTCTGAAAATGACAATTCTATGTCTGAAAGGGCGATGCCGCGTGACCCTACTCTCCTTACTCTTCAGCGTGGGGAAACACTACTAATCAGCATAACCACACATCAGTGATGGCAACGCCGTTTTCGCCGAGAAAGCAGGCGCTAGGGGGACACACATGACATTGACTGGCAATCGAACTCGACGCCACGAAGCCCTGGCATGGGCACTCGGGGTACCACTCATCATGCAGACGCCGCTGGCGATCAGCCAGGCGGTGCTGGAGGAAGTGCTGGTCACAGCACAGAAGCGCGAACAAAGCCTGCAGGAGGTGCCGATCGCTGTCCAGGCCATCGGCACTGACCAACTGAAGCAGGCTGGCGCCACCTCGATATCAGATCTCAGCAGGATCTCCAGCGGGCTGCACCTCGGGGACACCCAGGCCCAGGTGAACGCTGAAATCGGTATTCGCGGGGTAACGACCGCCATACTCGGGGTGGGGGTGGAAGCCAGCACCGCGGTCTACCTGGACGGCATCTACCAGCGTAACCTGAATGCCATCGCCCGGCTGGTCGACGTCGCCCAGGTCGAGGTGCTGCGCGGCCCCCAAGGCACGCTATTCGGGCGCAACGCCGCCGCCGGCGCCGTCAACATCCGAACTCATGAGCCCACCGAGGAGATTGAAGGTTATATCGGTGGCGGCGTTGGCTCGGAGAGCCTGTACTCCGCCGAGGGCGTGCTGAACTACCCCTTGTCGGATAACCTGCTTTCACGCAGCAGCTTCTCCTACATCTCCCGGGATGGCTGGCAGACCGATACCGATTTGCCCGGCGCCGATAATCTCTACGAACTCGACGGATACTCGGTCCGCACGCGACTTCAATGGATCGCCACCGACAGCTTCACCGCGTCGCTGTCCCTGGACCATGCCGATGATGACGGCACACGCGGTGGGCTGCTGGTCGAGGAGACCGGGACGCTGATTCCAGGCGCCGGTTTCGCAACCACGCACGATCCCGATGGGAACAAGGCGGGCGCAAGCGGTCGCCTGCTGAGAGACGGTGAGATTGTCGGTTTCAATTCGCACATGACCTCCGACACGTTCGGCGCCAGCGTGGTGCTGCAGTGGGATATCAGTGATGACGTGCAGTTCAGCTCGCTGACCTCTTACAGGGACTCCGATTACAGCCTCGCCGCCATGCCCGGCGGCCTGTTTTCCCTCGCCCCGGGAGTGTTTGAGTACTTCCCCGGGTACATTGGTACCGAATCCTACGAATTCGAATCGATCAACCAGGAGTTTCGACTCAGCGGCGCCACAGACTCCATCGACTGGTTCGTTGGCCTGAACTACTTCAAGGACACCAGTAACCAGTCCATCAATTATGCGCTGCCGCTGTTCGCCACGGTGGGCATCGGACTGGGGGATTTAGGGGATGTGTTGCTGGAAAGCGAAGCGGAAACTGACAGTTACGCCCTGTTTACTGATGTCATCTTCAGCCTTACGGAACGCATCAACCTCACCGTGGGTGCGCGCTACTCCTACGACGAAAAGTCGATTGAGTGGGCCGACGTTGCCCAGGCCGCGCCGGATATTTTCTATCCCGACATTGCCAACGGAATTATTCCCCTGACGGGCTTCGAGGCCGAGGCCGATGACGACTGGGACAACATCTCCGGGCGGCTGGTGATCGACTATCTGCTGGACGATGATTCAATGGTCTATGCCAGCGTCAGCCAGGGCTATAAGTCCGGAGGGTTCAACACAGAGATCAGCCCGTTTTCGGATCCACAACTGGCCTTTGAACAGGAGGAAAGCACCAGCTACGAGCTGGGTGGCAAGTTCGCCCTGCTGGACAACGCGCTGACCCTTAACGCGGCGCTGTTCTTCAATGACTACCAGGATTACCAGTTCCAGGCCGCCGCGCCCGGGTCACTGGCCGCGGTAAACCTGGCGGGCGATGCCGAGGTACAGGGTGTCGAACTGGAGATGAACTGGCTGCTCGCCGAGGGCCTCTCCCTCTCGGGCACGCTCACTTACCTGGACGGAGAGTTCACCGAGGACGTGCCGGTCACCGGACCCGCGGGGACGGAACTCTCGGTGGTCGACGGCCAGGCGATGCTTAGGGCGCCGGACTGGGCCGGCACCCTGGGCCTGGACTACGTTGTGCCAATGGCGAGCCTTGGCGAACTGAGGTTCAACCTCTCCTACAAGTACTCCGACTCCCATCGCATTAGCAATGCAACGACGGAGAGCCTGGGCGGCAACGGCATCGATTACCGGGAAAGCGACCTTGAATCCGGCAGCTATGACCTGTTGGCCGGCAGGATCAGCTACATCAGCGCCTCGGAGCAATGGACTGTGTCGATCTGGGGCACCAACCTGACGGATGAGAGTTACCGCGACGACGACTATATTGAAGTGGCTAACGCCGTGTATGAAGGGCTTGCCTCGACAGCCAGGGTCTATAGTCGGAATGAGCCGAGGATGTATGGGCTGGAGATCCAGTACGCCTTCTAGGCTTGCTGAAGGCGATCGATCAACGTGCAAACCACGCAGCACAACCCTGAGCCAGTAAGCGCATTCTGCGAGGACGCCCTGTCTGCGCACGATGCCGTCGGGCTGGCGGAGATGGTAGTGAACAGGCAGCTCACTCCCGGCGAGATGGTCGCCGCGTCAATTGAGCGGGCTAAAGCCGTCAATGACCGACTGAATGCTATCGCCTCCACTGACTTTGATCGTGCCCTGTCGAGGGCCGGGCTCGATCTGCGTGGCCCGCTTTCAGGTGTTCCAACCTTTATCAAGGATACGGAGCAGGTGCAGGGCCTGCCAATGCACCTGGGTTCGCATGCACTGCCCGGTGAGGTCAGCGACGACTCATCCCCGATCACCCGGCAGATCGAAGCGACAGGCCTGCTGTCCATAGGCACCAGCACCACGCCGGAGTTCGGCCTGAAGGGCACCACTGAGAGCGAACGATTCGGGGCAACCCGCAACCCCTGGAATACGGATTATTCCACCGGCGGCTCTTCCGGTGGGTCCGCAGCACTCGTTGCCGCCGGCGTTGTGCCGATCGCACATGCCAATGACGGCGCCGGTTCAATTCGCATCCCGGCATCGTGTTGTGGGCTGGTCGGTCTGAAGCCAACCAGGGGTCGTTTGGCCGGCAAGGACGTGCCTGGCTACTTCCCGGCCAACATCTTCCACGAGGGCGTCGTCACCCGAACTGTACGCGATACGGTAGCGTTCTATGCAGCCGTCGAGCAGACCAGCAGTTTGGGGACCCTGCCGCCGCTGGGCCCGGTATTCACGCCGGGAAACAAACGCCTGAAAATCGCGGTGCTCACTGAAAACTGCCAGGGCGTGGCCTGCGACAGCCAGAATGTGGCCGCCGCTCACCAGGCTGCCGGCACATGCGCGGCGCTCGGCCACGAGGTCAACACGATCTACAACCCGTTCTACGCTGCCTTCGACGAGGACTTCTGGATACTCTGGTCGCACATCGCCTTTTCGTTACGGTACTTCGGCAAAACGATCGTCGGTCGTTCCTTCGAGCATGCCAAACTGCAGGACTGGGCCGGGTTCCTGGTGCGGCACAACTGGAAAAACCTGCACAGGATGCCCCTGGCATTCAGACGACTCAAACGCTTTGCCGCGCAGTACGACCAACTGCTCGCGGAACACGATGTGCTGTTAACGCCTACACTGGGTACACCAACGCCGAAGATCGGCTACTTTGGCCCCGACGTTCCCGGAGCGGTGCATTTGGAGAGAATCAGGGTGTTCCTGCCATTCACAAAGTACCAGAACATTTCGGGCGCCCCGGCGATTACCCTGCCACTGGCGACCTGCGCCAATGGTTTACCTGTCGGGGTGCAATTTGCCGCCGGTTTCGGTGAAGACAAAATGTTGTTGGAACTGGCCCTGGAACTCGAGCAGGCCACGCCCTGGAAAACGCTCGCGGAGCACGCCTAGTATGAGCACACCCGGCATGGAGGAGACCGCATGCAACGCTTGAAGCTCACGGTAACCATGATTTGCTTCTGGCTCGTGAGTGCCGCAAATGCCTTTACCCCGGAAGTCGCCACCGTTGAAACCCTTCCGGATAACCAGGGCGAGGAATGGTTCTGGATCAGCGGTAACCGGGCACCCAGCTTCGCCGACGGGCAGGCCTACCTGTTCAGCGAGACCGGCAAGCGCCTGGGCCAGGTGTCTACCGGCTTCTGGTTCAATAGCCTCGTCAATGCGCACAAGCGCGATGAGATCGTCACGGTAGAGACCTACTTCAGCCGGGGCACGCGTGGCGAGCGCACCGACGTGGTGGTGATGCGCGATGCAATCACCCTCAATGTCAAAGGGGAGATCGAAATTCCTGGCAAGCGCATGAACGCGGTCAGGAACGACGGGCTGGCGGTATTGACGGAGGACGAGAGGTACCTGTTGGTCGTCAACTACACCCCCGCGCAATCGATTTCCATCGTCGACCTGGATAAGGCGATGTTCGTGGAGGAGATAGAAACCCCGGGTTGTTCCGTGCTTTACGCTGCGGGTAACCGCGATTTCTATTCCATTTGCGGCAACGGCGGCTTCATGCAGATCAAGATCGGCGATGACGGCCGGGTCGTTTCGAGGACACGCTCGCAACCGCTGTTTGACCCGGTTAACGATTTCCTGACGATCTCGGCCTCGCGCATTGGAAACACCTGGTACTTCGTATCACGCCAGAACAATGTTTACGCCATCCTCATGGACGGCGATCGTATCGAGCTGCTCAACACCTGGTCCCTGACCACGCAGTCTGAACGCGAAGATGAATGGATTATCAGTGGCTTCCAGCACACGGCGACCCATGCCGAGCGCGGTGAACTGTTTGTGCTGATGCACCAGGGGGCACCGGAGACCTTCGAAGAGCCCGGCACCCATGTCTGGGTCTATGACGTCAAAACGCAGCAGAAAGCGCGCGAGATCGAACTGGATGGCCTGGGCGGCAGCTCAGGCATCGCCGTAACGCAGGACAGCACCCCGCGGCTCTACACGCTGGACTTTCACTTCCTGATCCCTGACCTGTTTGCAATGTGGGTCTACTTCATGGATGGCGAGGCCATGCTCCTGGAAATGACGCGACAGAGGGCGAGCGCTTATGACGCAAAAAGCGGCCGCAAGCTGTTCCACTCGGACCTGGTGCCGAATGGCGGCTTTGTTTTTTACATCAAGACCTGGTGAACGCGATGATTGACCCGGTATTCATCAATATAGTTTCCATCAGCCTGTGCCTTCTTCTGGTCACGAGCGCCCTGGATAAGCTGAGGCATCCAGAAGAGTTCTTGCAGGTCCTCACTGCCTATGGAGTACTCCCCGGGTTTGCCTTGCGCACTTGTTCCAGGCTTGTTCCCCTGCTGGAAATGCTTCTCGGAATCGGCCTCCACCTGCCTGCCGCAAAGCTCTCAGCGGTTGGCGTCGCCGCATTGTTGAGCCTTTACGGGGCTGCGATGTTCGCCAACATACGGCGCGGCAATCTCTCACTCGATTGCGGCTGCCAGTTTGGCTCGTCGCGCCAGTCCATTTCCATTGCCCTGGTCTATAGGAACCTTGCCCTGGCCGGCACCGCCCTGCTGTTGCTGCTTCCCGATGCACAGCGCCACCTCGGTGCCTTCGATTACGCGGTTGTCACAATCGGCGGTATGGCTGCAGTCCTGTTGTATGTGACAACCAATACACTGATTTCAAACGCAACAAACTATCGAGAGGTATTGTCATGACGGAGGCTCTCGTCATTTCCAACGTGGTCAGCTGGCTCGCCATCCTGGGGCTATTAGTGATGCTATATGCTCTCTCCCGGCAAATTGGCGTGCTACATGAGCGTATAAAGCCGGTGGGCGCCCTGTCACTGGGCAAAGCACTCGAGATCGGCCAGGCGTCGCCCTTCTTCCGAGAGACCAGCCTAACCGGTGGTATGGCCAGCGTTGGCGGAGAAAGCGCCGATGGCCGTGCAACCCTGCTGTTCTTCATGTCATCCAGCTGCCCGGTGTGCAAGCTACTGCTGCCGGTGTTGAAGAAAATCGGCCAGCAGGAGAGCGACTGGCTGCGACTCGTTTTTTCAAGTGACGGCCATGAAGCTGAGCATCGCGAGGTGATTGCAGAGCACGACCTGCACGACTACCCCTACCTGCTATCCCAGGAGATCGGTATCGCCTACCAGATCAGCAAACTGCCCTATGGTGTACTGATCGCGCCGGACGGCCAGGTCGCCGCGCACGGCCTGATCAACAATCGCGAACACGTGGAAAGCCTGTTTGAAGCCTACGACGCATCGATGAAAGGGAGCCACCATGTTGATCGACTGGCTGGATAAGCTCGCCGAGTCGGCCACGCGCCGGCAGGCCCGTTCCACCTCGCGCCGCAGCTTTTTGCGTACGCTGGGGCTGCTGCTCATGGGTGCCGGTGTGTACCCGCTGATGCCTGTGTTCCGCAACGGCGCGTTTGCGCAGGAGGCTCGAAACATACCCGAGAGCGGTGATCCCAATGACTGCAACTACTGGCGCCACTGCGCGATCGATGGTTTCCTCTGTGGCTGTTGTGGAGGCTCGGCCACGAGTTGCCCGCCGGGAACAGTAGTGTCAGACATCACCTGGATCGGCACATGTCGCAACCCGGAGGACGGCAAGGACTATGTCATCTCCTACAACGATTGCTGCGGCATGAGCGCCTGCGGCAACTGTATCTGCCAGCGTGATGAAGGCGATACGCCCATCTACCGCCCGCAGAACTCGAACAACCTTAACTGGTGTTCCGGCAGCCAGGCAGACGTGCCCTACCATTGCTCCCTGTCTGTCGTGATTGGCGTCAAGGACGGCTGACATGAAGATCGCCCACCTGCTCATCGCCGCCGCAACACTGTTGCTGACGCCTTTCTCCCATGCCACCAGCCAGGTGCAGTTCGATTACATGATGAACTGCCAGGGTTGCCACCTGCCCCAGGGACAAGGTTTCCCACTGCGAGATGTGCCCAATATTAATGGCTACCTTGGCAAATTCCTCCACGTCGCGGGCGGGCGGGAATTCCTGGTGCAGGTGCCTGGCTCCGCCCAATCCGACCTGGACAGTGAACGCCTTGCAGCGGTGATCAACTGGATGCTGTTTATTTTCAGCCAGGATGAGCTGCCGGAGGACTTCCAACCGTACACCGCGGCAGAGGTTAGTCAGCTTCGGAAAACGCCGTTGGTGGATGTTAAGGGCACTCGAGCCGCCTTGGTCGAGAAAATCCAGCAAACCCAAGTAACGGCGGGAAAGTAGTTATGAAGCGGTTGCTAACAAGTCTGATTCTGCTTGGTGCCTTCAGCCACGCGACCCCAGCCCTAGCCGATAGCGCACTGTATGCACCCTGTGCGTCCTGCCACGGAGACCGCGCCCAGGGTATGGAGGTTCTCTTTGCGCCCCCATTGGCCGGGCAGAACGCAGCGTACCTTGCCGAACAACTCCACAACTACCGCTCAGGCGCCAGGGGCACACACCCGGACGACGTGCACGGGCAGGTCATGGCCGCGAACGCGATGCCCCTGACTGACCAGGACATCCACAAGCTGGCGGCGCACCTGGCGGGCCTGGATCCGCGAAGAACCGAGCCTGCGCCGGGCAATGCCGAGAACGGGCAACGCCTGTATGCGGACCACTGCCTCGCCTGCCACGGTGTCAATGGTGAAGGTGTGCCCCCACTTTACTCGGCGAACCTGCGTATCCTCGGTGCGGCCTACATCTCACGGCAGTGGGACGCCTACCGCAAGGGCTGGCGGGGAGATGGACAGACAGGCACCACTCGCTCCAAAAGCATGCGCTCGATCGTGCCGCAGTTGAACAGCGACAGTGAGCTCGAAGACCTGATCGCCTACCTGACCCGGTAGAGTGTTAG
>CAZPVJ010000106.1:0-9417 GCA_964590005.1 uncultured Alteromonadaceae bacterium
CTCGGGGTAGGCCTCGCGGTACTCCTCCCACATGGCCTTGTCGAAACGCTCACCTGTCGCTGCCCACTCGACATCTTCGTAGCTGATGTTGAAGATTGTCTGCCAATCGCGGCCGAAAACCGCGGACGATATTAACGCGGACCCGGCGTTGTAGGGCAGTACCTCGGTGGTGATATCCAAACCCGATGCCTGGGCTTCCTCAATGAGTTGCAGAAACCGGTCGAGGTTGCTGACCGCATTGTGGCTGATATGGCAGATGTGCACTGAGGTGTTGTGGGTGCGGGCCAGCGAGATAACCTCCTCCAACCCCGTGGTGTCGCCATCGATGCCACGACGCACATGAACAAACACGGGTACCTCGTAAGCGGCCGCCGTGGCGAAAATCATCTTCATCTCCGCTGATTGAATCGCGTCGCTGAAGTAATCCAGTGCCAACCCGACGCCGAGTGCACCGGCGTCCAGGTCGGTCTTTAGCAGCGCTTGCAGGTTGGCCAACTCCTCCTCAGTCGCCGGTTCAAAGAGGGAGGCAGCAAGTGCGGTTTCCATGTCGGTCAGGAAAAACATGATCGCTGTTTTCCAGCCTTTAAACCCAACCGGTCGTGGCGCTCCCGGCGAGTCAGGCATGCGCAAGCCATTCTTCTCGAACACCCTCATGCTCACGTAACCGGCCGACGCGCCGAAATTGATCATCGGCTCTTCTTTTATCTGGCCGCCATAGCCCTGTAGCGGGTAGTGTCCCGCTTCGAGTTCCAGTGCCGTGGTGACGCCATCAAAGGCCTGGTAATACTGGCCAAGAAGCGTGGGGGAGTGGGTGTGCAGGTCGATAAATCCCGGCGCTACCACCAGGCCTGTTGCGTCGATTTCTTGATCAGCTGTTAGCGGCTGTTCTGAAATAACAGCGATTTCGTCACCTCGAATCCCAACATGGCGAATGGCATCCAGGCCGCTTTCAGGATCAATGACACGGCCGTGATTGATCGCCAGGCTTAACTCGGTAGCCAGCGCCATCGCGGGCATTAGCAGTGACAGGCACAGGAAACCGAGAAACAATTGCCTCAAAAAGTGCATGGAGCATACTCGAACAACAAATAATTTCGCCCAACATAACCTGCCGTACTTAAGGGGGCAAATGGGGTGTGAGCCATTGGCGAATAGGGTGTCTTTCGTTGTTGATCCTGCGATTAGATGTTCTGGAGGGATTTTTATTCGCTGGTGAATCGGGTGAGTTAGCAAATTGTCCTGAAAGTTATTCTAGGCAATAGAGCGCTGGACCAGCTGTGCCCTACGCGCTACTGTCGTTACCCCACAAAACGAATAAAGGTGAGCTAAAATGGCCCAAATTGAACTTCACCCCCTTGGCAGAATAGAGGCGCAACTGGGAGAGCCGGTTACCGTGGGCGGTGGCCCGAAGGGTTCCCGGGTGGTGATCGATGTGCCGGCGGTAAAGATGACCGGCGATAGAATCAACGCTGAGCTCGCCACCAATGATGCGGCTGACTGGGCTACCTTCAGTGAGGACGGTAAGTTGGCCGCACTGGACGTTCGTCTAACGCTGAAAACGGATGATGGCGAACTAATCTACGTCGAATACACGGGGCGTATGAACGCCGAAACAGGACTGATTGCGGTGGCCCCCACCTTTGAAACGGGTTCGGAAAAATATGCCTGGTTGAATGGAATACAGGCGGTTTCGGCGGGGGAGGTAGACCTCTCTACCGGCCTGTTGGTCTACAACATGTACGAGGCCCGACCGGTAGCAGGTGACTGACAAGGCAAACCCCTGGAAGGTCCGACTGAATTGCGTGTATCGTTTGGCGATGACTGGATAATAGCAATGCGGCGTTTTGTCTTGGTCGTCGCTTGTCTCTTTGCGTCCGCATGTAGCAGTTTAAGCCCGGAGGAAGCGGAGCGTACCCGCCAGGCGCTGGCAGAGGCAACGGCAGATATCATTACACGGGCTGGTGAGCTCTACCCGGCGGTAGAAACTGAACTTGAGCACGGGGCAGGGTTCTTCGCCGGTCAGTTGAGTGGCGCTAACCTTGTGATCGCGGGAGCCGGTACTGGCCTTGGCGAGTTGCACGATGCGCGAGATAACAGCATCACTTACATGGACCTGCGCAGGCTGGACCTTGGTGCCGGGCTGGGGGCGACACGTTCTTCTGTGCTGGTTGTCTTTCACGATGCGCAAACGCTCGATGACTTCCGTCGTGGCAAGACCCTTCCCTCCCTGAATGCCGAAACCAATATTGGCAGCAGCGGTGCTGGGCGTTCTGCGAGAAACCGCAGCGAGACATTATCCTGGTACCTGATGGCAGAGCAGGGCGCAGGTGCTGTTCTGACCACCCGGGTTATCAAGCCAACAGTTAATGATGAACTTACCGACACCGGGTTGAGCGCGGTCGCAGTACCCAACACCGGCTTTGATAGCCCCGGTGAACAGGTCGAGGGTGCGCCCAGAAAATGGGATCGGCCCTTACCTTTTCTTGCCCAGGAGGTGATTGACCTCGGCTATGATTTGCCACTGCCCTTTGGTCTGCGCCTTAACTACGCCGGCGTGGACCAGGATATGAGCCTCGACCAGCTCGACGTGGGTTTCAGCGGCGGGCCCAAGGAGTCCTACGATTTCGTTCGATTTGAGGACGCACGGGCCGAGAGCGACTCAGTGCAGTTGATACTGGACGCATGGCTTTTCCCTTTCATGAATGTGTCTTTCCTCGTCGGCGATATCGATGGCGAGGCCCCCATGAGCGTGTTTCTCGATGGCAACGGCATGCTTGACCAACTGGGTGAGGATTGCTCCCGTCCTGGTTTCAATCCACTGTGCAGGCTATTGCAGGATCGGGAATTTGAATTGCCCATCCGGGCGCCTTTCAGCGGTACAACTTACGGTGTCGGCATGATGTTCGCTGGGGGCTGGGAAAACTATTTCGTGACCATTCCGTTTAACTTTACCTACGCGGATATGGATACCACCGAAACAGAGGGTCTGGCCTACACGGTCACGCCACGCGTGGGCCGCTCTTTCAACCTGGGGGCTCCGGGGACGATATCCGCCTTTGTCGGGGGTAATTACCTCAAGGCTGAGTTGGAGGTGGAGGGCTCGGTGGATGTGCCGGGCGTAGACCTCAGTATCGATTACACCATCGAACAGAAAAACGATGATCGCTGGAATGGTGTGATCGGATTCAACTGGGACATTTCCAAGCGCTGGGCCTGGACCGCTGAATACAACGGAATCTGGGGTTCCCGGGAGGCGTTTATCACCTCGGTTAACTACCGGTTTTGATTGTCCCGCATTAGCTTGAGTCTTCGCGGGAGTCCATCACCACCGCGTCCTTTGGTGCTTGCCGGATGCTCCAAATACGCGCCCGGATCGGGCTCTCTTCTACCGCACTGTTAGCGCCTGATACCCAGTTTGCGACCGAAAGCCTCGGGCACTGGTACCTGGCGGCCCCGGTCCAGTTCCTGTTCGAACCGGGTCATCTGCGTCTCGCTGAATGCCGTGCTTCGGCGTGTTTCAAGATCGATGTACATACCAAGGCACTCGTTAGTGGCGGCGAGAAACCCGTCGGTTGCGTGGTACATGCTGTGCAGATAGTGGAGGCGCTTGTGATCATAATCGACGAGTTGACTGGTGATCCTAAGTGGGTCGTCCTCATGCACCTCCTGAATGAAATCGATATTGGCGCCCAGGGTAAACGTGGTCTTCCCCAATGCGGTCTTGTGCTCAACGCCGATGTTCATCGAATCGTAGAATTGATCGGTAGCAACATGATCGAAGGCCACGAGGTAGTAGCCCATGTTCATATGCCCGTTGAAATCAATCCACTCGGGTTTTACCTTGGTGAAAGAAGTGAAAAGTACGTCCTGCTGCATCTTGATAGCGACCGATCTTGCTGTAAAAGAAGGGGAGTATACCCAGAAGCTCCTCTGGTGTGTGTCATTTAGTCGGCCATTGCAGGGCGCGACGCAGATGTAGTCACTCATCTGGCCTAACATCATTGCTGCGTAACCTGGCAGCGACAGCAATCCGCAACGCCGTTCTGACCGTAAACTGGCTATGAAGAAGAATACTCAATGGCGAGACCGGGTTGCGACGATACCCGGTAACGTCGTGCGGAATAGTTCGCCGTCCAGCTATTGGCTGGTGCTGATGTTGCTGGCGCTATGCGCTTTCCCCGGAGGGCCGGGCTTCGCTCAGGGTGATGTCACTGCATTACCGGATTATTACGAAGTGCGCCGTGCCAGCCGCGATGGCATCGGCAAGGTGTACATGGGCCGGGAGATCAGTCATGTAATGGGCCATTTGGGAGCAGGCTGGTTGGAGCGGCCGCAGCGAGTGCAGGAAGAACGAACTGATCTACTTTTACAGGCACTGCAACTAAGCCCCGAGGATACCGTTGTCGATCTTGGTGCGGGTACCGGTTACTTCAGCTTTCCCATGGCCCAACAGGTACCCAAAGGGCGTGTATTGGCGATAGATATACAGCCCGAGATGCTAACCATCGTCCGGGACCGTATTGATAGGGGCGGCGCGACCAATGTGGAGCCTCGGCTCGCTGCAGAGTGCGACCCGAACCTTGAAGGCATTGAGGTCAATGTGGTCCTGTTGGTAGATGCCTACCACGAGTTTTCCTGCCCTCGAGAAGTCATGGACGCGGTGGTGGCTTCGCTCGCACCGGCTGGTAGGGTGATTCTGGTGGAATACCGCGGCGAGGACCCAACCATCGGCATAAAGCCCTTGCACACCATGACGCTGGAGCAGGCCCAGAAGGAGATGGGTGCCATCGGTCTTGAAATGATCGAGGTATCAGACGTGCTGCCAAAACAGCATCTCATGACATTCCGCAAAGTTCAGTAGAGGGAGACAATCCCACCCAGCGCAGACTAACCCCCAGCCGCGTCTTCCCAGTAGTACCTTTTTTGCCGGTATTTACTGCATCGCCAGGTTGCCCTCCTCGGATTTGGCATCGGTGTTGGCGGCCTGCGCGGGTGTTGCTTTCAATGCCGCCACCTGGCCCTGTCGTGCCATGTCGGCGGCCTCGCCCAGTACCCGAGCAGCCTCCTGGGGCGCGTGGAAACCCATGGAGTTCTCGGCGGCGATAAAATCCAGTCGCCACTGTGCCTGGCGCTGCAGCTCCAAAGCTTCGGTCAAATCCTCTGCCGTCGCGCCGGCGGCCTGGGCGGTGACAACCGCATCAATCAGGTCGATTATGGCAGCGCCGCCGCGCTGTAGTAGGTCGTGGTTCTTTTGCTGAATGCCATCAACCCGGGCGAGAATCTCGGACTCCGAATAGTTGTGGCAGGTCTGGCAGGCTCTGGCGACGTTAAGTAAGGGACTGCGTACCCAGTGATCTGACACCTTGCTGGCGCCCTCTCTCATGTACGGCATGTGACAGTCGGCGCAGGCGACCCCGCTGCGGGCGTGTATGCCCTGACTCCAGAGTTCAAACTCGGGATGCTGGGCTTTCAGGACTTCCGCACCGGTCTCTTTGTGCTTGAAGTCGAAGAAGCGGCTGCCATCAGCAAAGGTGGTATTGTTCCAGAAGGCCTCGGTGTTATCCGCAGTCATGCCCTGGCCCCAGGGAAATGTCAGCGGCATGCCAGAGGCGCAGTAGTACTCCACGTGACACTGGCCGCAGACGTAGGAGCGCATTTCATTGCGGCTGGCGTCTTTGTTGGGGTCGTAAGACTGCGTTCGGCTACCCGTTCGCCATTGCTCAATAGATGGCAAATGTGGCACCTCGGCACTGCCCTCGGCCAGCGCTTGAATCCCCTGGATGAACCCCGGGCGAGTGACCCGCAGTGCCATGGTGTCGGGGTCGTGACAGTCAACACAGCTCACGGGGCCGGCATGACCCATGTCGTGGAGCTTTTCGTTCAGGTCCTCATAAGAATATGCGTACGTCTTTTCGAAACCGGCGATGGCGTCACCATCGCCTAGCTCCCGGTACAGGGGCATGATAGAGGCGTGACAATGCAGGCACGACCCGGATTGGGGCACACTCAGTCGCTCGGTATTTTCCTGGTCATCCAGCATGTGAGCGTGCCCGCGGCGATCTCTGTAGTCGATAGCGAAGGCATAGCCCTGGAACATGCGTGTCAGCCAGGGGAACATCTCTGACTTCTGGCCGGGCAGGGCTTCACTGCCGCCATGTCCCCCGAATCGTGTCGCAGTGGGAATCGCTGTTTTCAAATACGAATCATATTGGCGGGGCCAGTTGATGCCCCATTGCGCTGCATCGGTAGTATCTTCGGTGACCTCGACCATGCGCTCGTAGGGCTGTCGGGCTTCGGATTTTCGCTCGAAGATGTTCACCAGTAGTGCGGTTACACCCGCTGTAGCGGCGATCACCAACAGCATGACCAGCACCAGTACGATGCTGATTCCGCTCTGACGTGTTACTCCGTTCATGCTTATTCCCCCGTTAGTGCTGTTTGTGACATAACACTCAGCGATTTCTCGTAGTCGGTCTCAGGACCGCCGATATTGAATTGATCGCCATGGCCGACACCCGAATGACAGTGAACGCACTGCACCGCTTGGGGATTGGCCGCAACTGCGCCGGCCGCCAGCTCGTGCACCAATGCGTCGTGGCAGTTGATACAGGTTTGCTGCAGAATCGCCGCATTTTTTGGCGTAATCTGGATAGGCTCATGGAAGTTTTGCAGCGTAAATGCCACCGAGTGCGACCAGCCGTTGGCGCCCTTGGCCAGGTATTTACCCACAAAGTCGTGCGGCAGGTGGCAGTCCACGCAGCCCGCCACGCTGTGGTGGCTGGACTTAAGCCAGGAATCGTATTGCGGCTGCATGATATGGCAATTGATACAGACTTCCGGGTCGTCGCTCATGTAAGACAACCCTTCCGCATAGTAGAAAGTGTAAAGACCGATACCCAGGCCGGCACTGACCATGATGCACAGCGCCCAGAAAGAGCGGGTGCTCTCCAGTTCCTTAAGAGCGGTTATTATTTTTTTCACGCTGCCTTCCCCGCAGCTGTTCCTTGGTAAAGACTAGCACCAGTCTCCGGGTTTTGTTAGTCGGGCAATACTGATCCGGGAGAGCCTGGCTTCGAGGGCCGTATTCCCCCCTTTAAAACCGATCATTGAGCTCGCTGATCATCGACTCCCGAGCCTCCAGGTTATTGATTGCCCTTTTGCCCAGCGCCTGTGCCGTAAGCGTTAACAGTCCCTCTACGATGTAGATGACCGCAGTGAAACTGTTACTGTAGAAGTGGGATTGGGTGGGAATAACCAGGTTAACGTCTGACCATTGAGCAAGCGGCGATACATGTGAATCGGTGATGGTAATGACCCTGGCTTGCTGACGACGCGCTAGACGCGCAGCGGCAACGGTCTCGCGGCTATAGGGCGATGTACCGATGAAAATGGCGATGTCTTGTCGATTTATCTGTGACAAGCTTACCGAAAGGCCGTGCCCATTAACCCCCAGTTGAGTCACCGAGCTTCTTATCATGCTAAGTCCGTAGCTCATGAAGGATGCGACCGCGGCTGAT
This sequence comes from uncultured Alteromonadaceae bacterium, assembly GCA_964590005.1. GTDB lineage: Bacteria > Pseudomonadota > Gammaproteobacteria > Pseudomonadales > Halieaceae > CALJFL01. The sequence goes on from CAZPVJ010000106.1 coordinate 7,518, forward strand.
TGCCTGTAGCCAAAGATGTGTACCCGAACTCCCTGGGTCAACCAGGCTACGGCCGTGTTGATGCTCTTTGGTTCAATGTGCAGTAATGCCTTGCTGATGTTGCTTTGCGATTCCTCCGCCAGGGTAGTCAGGATGTCGATACCCACCGGGCTTGAGCCGCTGGCCAGCTGTTTCGCTTGAGAACTGTAGAAGCGATCAGGCGTTACCAGGTGCTGTCTGAATACTGCCTGCAATGCCGGGAAGCCGGAAAAGCCTAACAGCTTCGATAACCGGGTTAAGGTAGCTGGACTCACGGACAGTGCCGTGGCCAGCGTCGAGATATTGTTCATCGCAACCAACTCCGGATCGTCCATCATCCGGCCCAGCGCTTTATAGCTTTGTTTGCCCATGACCAGTTTCAGCTCGCCGCGCGCCATCAATATTGGGACTTTCCGCAGTTCTGTGAACGACGCGGGAGGAAAAGATACTGTGTCTGATTTCATTGTATGACCCGATCATGTGATTAATGGATGGGCACTTTGGTGAGGGCGATTAACCATATTATGAAAATATATTTTCATTAATCAATAAGCATGGAAAACAGGGTAGAGCAGTTAGATAGTGCATGAAACATCGAACTGGACTGATTGATCATGGACGCACTGGCCTATAGGTTGAGTAACAACCTCCGAGATACGCAATATTCCGAAACGCTCCTGGCCAACCAGATTTGTAATGACCGTCTTAAACAGGGTCAAACCGTGTACCAGTTCGGCTTTGGCCAAAGTCCCTTCCCCGTGCCTGAGCATATCGTGACTGCATTACGCGAGGCGGCGCATCGAAAGGAATACATAGAAGTACAGGGCCTGCTGGCCTTGCGCCAGGCCGTCGCAGCGTTTCATTCAAGGCAGGGCGCTCCCTGGCATGCTGACCGTGTTGTGATAGGTGCAGGCAGCAAAATCCTCTTGTATTGCGTGATGGCGGCGATCGAAACTGCAGATATCGCCCTGGTCTCCCCGAGTTGGGTGTCCTATGAGCCACAGGCACAGCTCGCTGGACATCGAGTCTTTCGCCTGGAAACCACCTTCGACCAAAGGTGGCGTTTGTTACCTGAGGCCCTGGAACGCTTTTGTATGGCGCGAGCGGATACCGAAAGGCCGTTGGTGTTGATATTGAATTATCCGGGGAACCCGGATGGACTTTCTTATACCAGCCAGGAGCTTGCCGCATTGGCTGAGGTATTACGCCGCCATCATGTCATTGTGGTGTCGGATGAAATTTATGGATTGCTGCATCATCAGGGAAGCCATGGCTCCCTGGCGGATTATTATCCCGAGGGGACGATAGTAACCACCGGACTTTCCAAGTGGTGTGGCGCCGGCGGCTGGCGTCTTGGGGTTATGCACGTACCGTGGCAATTGGGTGAGCAGTATTTCCAGCGGATTATTGGGGTTTGCTCCGAAACCTACTCCTGCGCATCGGCACCTATTCAGCACGCTGCGGTATCGGCCTATTCAATGAATGCAGCGGCGGAACGATTTCTGCAACATCAACGCGGGACGCTGGCTGAACTGGGGGGCTGGTGTGCGCTCAGGTTGCAGGAAGCGGGAGTATTGGTTCATCCGCCGGAGGGCGGGTACTACCTGTTCCCTGACTTTGAAGACCATAGAGTCGCGTTGGCTTCTCGTGGTATCAGCACTTCGCGACAACTCACGCAGACCCTGCTGGAGCAAACGGGCGTATCGTTGCTACCGGGTTCGGCCCTGGGCATGCCAGAGATCAGTCTTACGGCACGGCTCGCCTATGTAGATTTCGACGGAGGGTCAGGGTTGATAGCAGGCCAATGTGATACAGGACGAGTCGAAGCAGGCGTGCGAGCGCTCTGTCGTTGGCTTCAAGGATTGTACTGAGTCGTGGCTAC
>CAZPVJ010000107.1:0-7273 GCA_964590005.1 uncultured Alteromonadaceae bacterium
AGAGAGCAGATCGTTAACACCATTGGAATTGGGCAGTCGAGCGGTACAATTTACCGCGCCGTGGGTAACTACCAGAATCCTCAAGCTGAGTATTACTGGAACACAATAAATAACGATGTGGGTTATCCAAATGAATCCGGACATGTAGAGATTAAGCGTCGCCTGATAACCACATTAGTTGTCCCAGTAGGGAAAGCGGACAATAGGACTCATCTTTTTTACCGCAGAGACGCTAGGTTCTACACCGATCCGAACGGTAACATTAGGGTGGATTCGAACGAGTCAGAGCTTACCTGCTCCCCATAGAAAAGATCATTCGACAATAGACGAAAGCGGACCTTTACCGCCTGAATGGGTCCAGGAGGGCTAGATGTCCGCTATCACCTCAAAGGAGACGAAATCGGATGCAAGATTTGGTTCGAAATCCGTCTTTTAAGTAGCAAGATCGGGCTGCGCTGGATTTGCATCAATACGCTGACTGAATATTCGGCTACGAATAAAGTTCCTGCCAACTGTCCGGTTGCTTTTCAAAACACTTCAGGTTTTTGTCGATCGTCACCCAGGGCTGTGCACTGCGAACCCATACATTTGCGATTGGTTTAAACCATGATTTATCCTCAAAGCAACCAGGAAATATGCACGTGACTGGTGCATCTGCGTACACCAGTGAAGTTTTCAAGAAAAGCATTGTTCTGCATCTTTCACAGTACTCAATTATTGGACTGCCAGTTCTATCTTTCACTGAAGCAGGCTCTCCTTCCAGAATCTCAAGGCTATCACTGAGAACGTGCATCGACATGCCAAAAGCCGACCCGGTTCGAGACTGACATCTTGTGCAGTGGCATAAATAAACAGCATAGGGATCCCCAGTAAATCTATAGCTTATAGCGTTACAGGCACATCTCGCGTCATGTGATTCCATTAACTTGCTTCCCTTAGCAGCTCCAACTTGTACTCAACAGTAGTGGGTAAAAACGGTGTTCGGGGCCAGTCTAGACCAAAAGCCTGTTAATAGGCGAAAGGAGACCTTTTAGGCCCTGGATGAGGTCCGAGACCAGAAGTGTCCGCTTTCACCTCAAAGGCGACTATTTCAGAGAGCAATCGGGTGTGGGTATTCGAGGAACTTTCGCTCGGTAACACTTCTAGAAGGGGCCAGCGTTAGCGAACACTGTGCCGAATCGACGTGCTATCCGTCACTTTGATCTGACCGAATATTCCACATGAACGCAAGGCATCCCAGGTAAATGGCAATCACGAGGAATGATATTGGTAATGTGAAGTCGATCAAGGTTGTCGTCGATAAAGCCGTACCTCGACTGTGCATCGCAAGTTCGAAGAACCGGTCGAATATAATGATGGATAGCGCACCCATTATGCCAGCCGCAATAGTGAAACTAACATTGACGATGATGATCTGAAGTTTTGAAAGCCTCGCGCCCGCGGAAAAAGCCGCTATCACATAGGCAGTTGCCACCGTAAAGTAAATGCTAATAGCGGTCAGGAAGTTTCCCATAACAGACGTGGTGTAGTCCGCCAGTTCATATTCATTCATACGACACCCATCGTTTTATTATTCTGAGCCAGAAACGGCACCTAAGGCCAGTATAGCCAAATCGACCGCTTCTAGGCGAAAGCGGACGTTTTGCGGCCTCACTCGACCCTGAAGAGGGAGATGTGCGATTTCCCCTAAGAGGGGCATTTGCCCTAAGTTGGACAGAGAATGTAAATTTTGTGACCGCAGCCTGGTCCATTTGCTGTACTTGGGCTTGGCAGCACCCTCCATTAGTCGCGGGCGCTACCCTCACACCATCACAGTTGCCCTAGGCAAGCACTTCGCAGCAGCGGCGGACAGGATTCAGTAAGTTCAGCGAGACAGCATCACTTTTTACCACACCTAATATTGCGCATGCTCATTCGATCATTGGTCATCTAGTCCCGCTAGCGAAAGGAGGAAGGCAAAATGGCGAGCTGTTTCTCTGTGTCGTTTCAAGCGCCCTGACGCGCCACCGTGACCGGCTTCCATGTTTGTGTGCAGAAGGAGGAGATTGTCGCCGGTATTCAAATCGCGGAGTTTCGCCATCCACTTTGCCGGCTCCCAGTACTGTACCTGGCTATCATGTAGACCAGAAGTGACCAACAGATTGGGGTAGTCCTGCGCACGAACCTGATCGTATGGTGAGTAGCTAAGCATGTAGTCGTAGTACTGTCGATCGCGTGGATCTCCCCACTCGTCCCACTCGTAGGTCGTCAATGGAATGCTGTCATCCAGCATGGTAGTGACGACATCGACGAAGGGCACCGCAGCAATGGCGCCATGGAACTCATCCGGGGCCATGTTAACTGCCGAGCCAATTAGCAAGCCACCGGCGCTGCCTCCCATGCCGTAGGTGCGATCAGGATCAGCCCACTTCGACTGTTTCAGGAAATGCGCGCTATCGATGAAATCTGTAAACGTGTTCCTCTTATTGAGAAGCTTGCCATCCTCGTACCAGTCGCGTCCCAGTTCCTGGCCACCGCGGACATGAGCAATGGCCCATGCGAACCCACGGTCCAGCAGACTGACTCTCTCACTGTTAAAGGCCGCCCAGGAACTAGCGCCATATGACCCGTAGCTGTAAAGCAACAGCGGATTTGCGCCACGATTCAACTTATCCTTCCGGTATACAAGTGAGATCGGAATGGCTTTGCCGTCTCGAGCCCTGGCGTACAGGTACTCGCTGGCGTAGTCAGCTGAATCAAAGCTGCCTAGCACGCGAATCTGCTTTTTCAATTCACGCTCGCCGGTTTCCAAATCGAAATCGTAAGTGGTCATGGGCGTGGTTAGCGAAGTGTAGTTGAATCGCAGGGTCGCAGTATCGATCTCTAGATTGTCGGTCATAAACGCCGAGTAGGTCGGATCGTCAAAGGAAATTTCGTAGGAGCTTCCCGTAGTCGGAATCACCACGAGTTGTGGCAGTCCGTTTTGTCGTTCTGCGACCACCAAGTAGTCCTTGAAAAGCTCAAAGGACTCGAGCAACACGTCTTTGCGGTGGGGAACAAGTTCCTGCCACGCAGAACGCGAGGTTTCATTCCCTGACACTTCCATAAGCCGAAAGTTTTTGGCCTCCCAGTTGCTGCGAATCACCCAGCGATCTTTCGCATGATCGAGTTCGTACTCATGACCGTGCTCGCGCGCCTCGAACACCTGCCAATCGCCCATTGGATTGTCTGCGGGGAGAACATGGAATTCTGTTGTAACGTTTTGCATGGATGCTATGGCGAGAAACTTGCGGGACTTCGTCTTGGTTATATAGACATAGAATTGCTCATCTTCCTCATGAAACACCAGCTCGTCGTCATCAGCTTTTTCAAGTTCGTGGCGCCACACCTGGTGCCAACGCAATGTATCTGGATCCTGCGCTGTGTAAAACAGCACCCGACTGCCCTCCGCCCAGACGAGATTCGAGGTAACGTCGACGATGCCGCTCTCAATAAACTTGCCACTCTCGAGGTCCCTGAACAGGATTGCATACTGTCTGCGCCCGATGGTGTCGACGGCAAAAGCCGCCATCTGATTGTCACTACTTATGGTCAATCCGCGCAAAGAAAAGAAGTTGTGTCCCTCAGCCAGTTCGTTTGCATCGACAACGACCTCCTCGGGCGCATTCATCGAGCCTTTACGACGACAGTAGATCGGATAGTCAAGTCCCTCCTCGTAGCGTTGGTAGTACCAGTAGCCATTGAGTTCGAAGGGTACCGATTCCTCAGCCGGATCCAGCCGCGCCACCATCTCGTCAAACAACTGTTCCTGTAGTTCATTGGTATCCGACATTGCAACGGCGGTGTACGCGTTCTCAGCTTCGAGGTAACCAATCACTTTTGGATTGTCACGCTCACGCATCCAGTAGTAATCGTCGATACGGACATCACCGTGCGTGGAAATTTCATGGGGATGTTTCGGGGCGTCAGGAGGGATAACTTCCTCCCCATTCGCAGGTGAACCCAAATACAAAAGTGCGATTAGAAGGACTAGTTTTTTCATCTCGTGATCTCCGTATAACGAGAACTGTTTTACCGCTCAAAAAAGTTAATATTAGTTCACTTTATTGGATGATCAAATTTCCCCAGTTACAGTCGGTTGCTTTGTGACAACGCCACACAAGTCACACAGCCTCCGATCCTTCGCGCCTTCACAGCATCGAGCTGTGGTAGGGTCCGCACTTAATGTCCGGGCATTCGCTGACGGCTGGCAGCTTGCATTGAAAAGTCATGCGGTTGCTAGAAACCATACAAAAAAAGCAAGCCCATTGATAACAGCTACTGGAACGACAAACCATTTAGCTACTATCGACCCTGCTATGATCGCCTGAGAAGGCGGTTTTCTCGCGTAGGAATAAGTGGGTATCCTGGGTGAGTAATAAACCTTTACTTTGGCGCCTTTATAGAGTGACTTATCCACCTCTTCCTGAGTGAGCTTAGGGGTAATTGGGATAGTCCCATTGTGCTGTTCGTTATTCACTCTATAAGCGTAGCTGATCAGCCCCTCGTTCGGCACGCGTGATGTTGCCTCCCTTAGCAACACGAGAGATGGCGATACGAATTCTGACCAGGTAATCCAGCCATCAGTACAGTACCTTCCCGTAGTAACTGGCCAAACTTTCGCGAAAACGTCGTAGGACCTAAGGCCAAAAACAGCCGAACTTAAAACCAGAATGGTGATGCCAAGCCAACTGGACATGTACTCAAACATGGTTGCGCATACCTCCGAGCCCCCTGACCACAACAATCAAATGCAACTGCGAGATTAAAACATGGAACATCCGAACCGACAGACTTATGGATGCCCGGTACTAGGCCACACTATAGCCCCCGCACACCGGAATAGATTGGCCGGTAACAAAATCGGAGGCGCTAGAGGCCAGGTAAACTGCCGTACCACCGATCTCCTCAGGGCGCCCAAAGCGTCCCGCGGGTGTGCGTGCAATAATCGCAGCGTGCATGTCCGCCATATCTGCCTCGATGGGCGCCGTCATGTCCGTCTCGATCCAGCCCGGCAGGATCGCATTAACCTGAATATTGTCTTCAGCCCAGGCCACGGCAAGCGATTTCGATAGTTGCACTACAGCACCCTTGCTCGCCGCATAGCTCGCGGCGAGTGGGCTTCCGAAGATAGAGTACATGGAGCCGATGTTTATTATCTTGCCGCCGCCCGTCTTCACCAGCTCTTTATGGGCGGCACGTGAGAATCTGAAAACGCTATTAAGGTTGGTGTCGACAACCGACATCCACTCCGCATCAGTCACCGCCTCAGGACTATTGAGAGACACAATTCCAGCGTTATTGACCAGAATTTCCAGGCTACCAAAGGCATCGACCGTGGCTTCAATAGTCTCGGCTATTGACGCATCATCGTTTACGTCACACGATTGAGCTATGACAGGTTTGCCTAAGCCTTCGATCTCGGCCCTTACCTTTTCGTTCTTCTGATTGTTACGTCCCGCGAGGCAAATATTGGCTCCTGCCTCGGCAAGTGCCAGTGCGATGCCGCGCCCGATGCCCCCATTTGCACCGGTGACGATTGCTGTCTTGCCACTCAATTTGAATTGACTCATCGCTCTAACCTTCTGTTACGTTAGTGAAAATCCGTTCAGGAACGCAAGTGACGCTCTCAGAAAAGGGTAGCACTTCTAAACAGTACCTACAGGTTAAGCAACGACTACCAAGTACGAAGATCATCCAGTGCCTGCCCGTTGGCCACGCGGTATGTCAGAGAGGCGACCTTGACGGTACCACTAGCCTCTATGGCCTTATTGGTTCGAGCCAGCGCTCAATAGCAGCTAGTTAGAATACTCAAGTTGCCGCGCACTTAACGCGTTGTAGTTCCGACATCGCGAGTGCAAGTGAGATTAACCTGACAGTCAGTCCGTATATCGGCTGACGATCTCACCAATCACGTCAACAGGAAGTACTGATTTAGACAGGTATTGTTGACCTCCAGATTTCGCTACCAGAATGAGGCCAAGGTCGGTTTCAACAACACGCTCAATATCTGCCCACTGCAGCGATGTTTGCGTATAAGGGTTTCGGGTTTGTATCCCATCCGAATCTATGGTCAAACTCACTTCGCTGTTAGCGCTCCTAGCCCACATCTGCCGGGCCAACCACCACGCTCGTCGAAATCGAATATGAATCAGCTCCAGCGCAGCAAGTGCGATTAAAACAACACCTGGAGCCTTGGGTTGCTCGATCAACAACAGCAATCCGGCACCAGCAACAAACAACATTGCTGGAAATAGATAACTGGGACTGGCATTTTTCCCATGAGGCAAGGACTGATCAAAACATTCAGCAAGATAGTCGCGAGATAAGATAAACTGTGTACTAAAACGCTGCATCGCAACTATTTGTCATGCCTAATCAACGGGTAATGGCACTTTCTCTTCAGCCTCATTTTTCAGCGCCAGATTTTTTTGCCAAATACAGTGTCTCACGAGAACCCAACGAAGCTCCATCGATTCATGCTGATTCACTTGTTAACTTCCTTGTTGTGCCTCCGAAAAAAGCAGACCGGTTCTCGCGTCCAGGCGATACCTGGCTCCAGGGTCAGAGAGGTGGCGTCTAGAAAGGCAGTCCCGCGGTGACGCCGCCATCAACGACCATTTCCGCGCCCGTAATGTATTTGCTCTCGGCACTGGCAAGAAACACCACCATCTCTCCAATGTCATCGGCACCACCCAAGCTTGCCATGGGAGTTCGTTGCTTTATGTGTGCCTGCATTGCGACAGCATTCTCACCAATGTCTGCCATAATCGATTCAAACATCGGCGTTTGCATTATCCCCGGGTGTATTGAATTGCATCTAATTCCGGATGCTCCGTTTTCAACGGCTACAGTTTTTGTCAACAAAGCCACCCCTGCCTTCGAAGATCCATAAGCCGCACTGCCTACCTGGCCTCCTAAAGCTGCTATCGAAGACAAGTTGATAATTGAACCACCGCTGCCGCCCGAATTACGCTTCATAGCAATAACGCCATGCTTACAGCCCAGAAAGCAACCTGTGAGATTGATGTCGATCACGTCCCGAAAAGACGCCAGCGAAGTCTCATCCACCTTGCTACTATGGAAAATTCCGGCGTTGTTGACCAAAACATCGAGCCTTCCATGATCTGCAATAACCTGCTCGATCAGATCGCTCCACTGGTCTTCTTCGCGAACGTCATGATGAAAGAAGCTGGCACCATACCTGGCAGCCGCCTGGCTACCAGCTTCAATATTCCTGTCGCTCAAAACCACA
>CAZPVJ010000108.1:0-10528 GCA_964590005.1 uncultured Alteromonadaceae bacterium
AATGCCGGTTCCGCATTGATCTCGTCCGCGGTTTTCGGCCGCGATTGGCAGACAATCTTCAACATCAGCTACGAGGATGTCGAGTGGGCAGCGACAGGTGAGCGTTTCGACAAGGCCATGTGGGAGGAGTACCGCGAGGCCTACCCCGAGGGACAGGTCATCCATCATTACCTGGAGGAAGCGTGGACGCGCCAGGCTGTGCAGGCACCGGGCGTTATCATTGTGAGTGACCTGCTACCCATGGAGTCCAAAGAAAAGAAAGTCGCGCCGCACAACGGTGCGTTCAGCAAAGTACTCGGCAGGTATGTGCGCGAGGAGAATCTCCTTTCCATCGAGGAGGCCATCGCCAAGATGACGCTGTTACCGGCCCGACGTTTAGAGTCCTTTGCGCCCGCCTTTAGGAATAAGGGCCGCATCCAGGCGGGCATGGATGCCGATATCACGGTGTTTGATGCCGGAAAAGTTATCGACAACGCCACCTACCGCGACCCTTACCAGGAGGCCACCGGTATTGTGCATGTCCTCGTCAATGGACAGGCCATCATCAGCAACGGAAATCGCGTGGAAGACACATTTCCCGGACGTCGATTACTGGCCACCCCCTAACTGAGGTATCCCAACGATAGCGTCCTGCAAGTCCGCATTCCCCGTACTAACGAGCTCTGGCTTGTGCACCGCTGAAATCAACTTCAAGGCTTATTGTTTAGTGCGAAGCAAAGGGAGTACCAGCTGGTCGGTCATCCGGTGCGCGATGCTGAAGGCTGGATGTTATGAATTCTGCGCATCTCCTCGCTCCGAAAGTAATCGGGGCGGTCCAAAAAATGTGCCAGCATATCGCAGCTGTCCACACCCCAGAAAAGCTCTCCATCCAACACTACGGTCGGGACGCCAAACACTTTCTGACTGAGAGCTTCTTCTCCATTGTTCTGCAAGCCATGTTTGACTTCTGGCCGGGTGATGGCCTCCGCGGCGGCCGGGGCGCCACCTTCGAATCCCAACCCATCGACAATGGCAGCAAACCCGTCGGGGTCATCCGGTCTGTGCCCCTGGGCCCAGATACTGTCGAAGATACTGCTTACAGCCTCAGCTGTATTACCGGCAGCGATCGTGAGGCGCAGGGCAGAAAGCGGATTGAAGGGATGTGCATCTGGCATTCTGAAAGGAATTCCTGACTGCTCGGCCAACCAATGGACCTGCCTGTAGGTATGCACCCGCTTGCCTTCTATCTCCGCGGGACCCTTTTGGCCCCAGTGATTGAGTAGCCCGGCAAACAGGATGGGCCTGCAACTCAGTTCAAGCCGCTCAGACAATGCAGAGTCGGCAGCATTGAGCTTATGCCACATCAAATACGCATAGGGCGAAATGTAATCGAAGTAAAAAAGTGCCTGCCTGGATTGCCCCATCGTATTACTCCTGCGCGTCCCTGACCTCTACCTTCTCGAGCAGTACGCCTCGCGCGGGGACATCATTGCCTATGCCACTCAATCGCACTGTCGGTTCGCCCGCGATCTGGTCGACCACACTGATACCGCCGACTACCCTGGCAAATACCGCATAACCATCGGGGTTCTGGCTGGAGCCATAATCCAGGAAGCTGTTATCGACCTGGTTAATGAACCACTGTGCCGCGGCACTGTCCGGGTCACTGGTCCTGGCCATGGCCACTGCACCCCGGGTATTGGATAGCCCATTATTGGATTCATTCACGATGGGGGCGCGCGGCGTTTGCAGGGCATACTGAATAAGACCATCTTCATCGACGCCCAGATAATCGAGCAGCCCCGCTTGAATCATAAAGTTGTTGATGGCCCGGTGTACCAGCATTTCGTCGTAGAAGCCCTCCTCGACATAACGCAGGAAGTTGGCCACGGTGATGGGCGATTCCCAGTTATAGGTCTCCAGGACCACGTCGCCCACGTCAAATGACATCACTACCGTTTGCGAACCGAGGACCGCTTTCGCCAGTTCGGTGCGATTGGCGATAGGCTGCCCAGCTCTTATCGATTCCGCCAGTGCGTTAAGTGCCGACAGATCGCCGCGGTAAGACCTGGCATCCAGAATTCGGCTCCAGGCGATCACGTCCGCGTAGTCAACACCGCCGCTTCGGTCGACGTCGCCCACTGTCAGCTGGGCGGCGGCATCGAGTCGTTCCAGTAACTCCTCGTCGGTCCATTGATCGATCCAGGGCTTTACCTGCAAATACAATGCTTCGGTCAGCACCGAGACCTTTACATTGCCATCCAGGATTCGCTGACCCGGAACAATGACATGCCAGGCGCCCTGCACCATCCCAGGAATATCGCCCAGGGCTTTTTGCCGGTTCACATCGTAGTCATCACCGCCACTGGCTTTCACCAGGTACAGCGCTTCGGGGTCAATAGCGTCTGTCTTGAGGGCGGTAAAGCCTGTCAATAGTAGCTGTACAAGGCCTGACTGCTGCTGCCACTTATCGTCGCCCAGGAATTGGGACCAGTATTCAGGCGCGGTAGACGTACCAGTAACGACAATATTATTGGGCTGTCGCAGCGGGGCTATGGTCACGTCACTACCAGCTACCGTGCCATCAAGCTGCACCTGGAAGCAGCCACCAAGCATCAGGGCAAAGACCACGGTCAGTGGGAATCTTAAAAGCTTCATCAAAATCAATGTTCAGAACACGAGAGCGGCGCAGTGTAGCGTAATCCAGCATCAATACCAGAGTCTTCTCACAGTACGGGCACCGACGCTGGGACTCTCCACGAGTCTGTGGCACGATGAGTTAAAGCCTGATGTGGCGACAGTGGGCGGACGGAGAGAAACCCCATGAAAAAGCTGTTTACCATTCTTGCAGTGCTGGTATGCCTGGCACTGGCCGGAGCCGGCTACGTTTATTCAAGCATCGTCTCACTGAGCTCGGAAAAAATTACCCCCGACCTGCATGTCATTTTTGGCGTGGGCGGGAATGTCGCAGTACTCAGAACGGGTGAAGGTGCCGTGATTGTCGACAGCATGACCTTCACGACCCAGGGGGATGCAATCAGAGAGAAGGCCTCTGAGCTGGCCGGCGAGGAGGTCGTGATGATAATCAACTCTCACTACCACCTGGATCACACTCACGGTAATCCGGCTTTTCCCGTTGGAACCCGGGTGTTAGCGACCGAACGGACGCTCTGGCACCTGCAGCAAACCGACATGGGGCACTTTGCCGGCGCTGAGCCACTGTTACCCAACGAGACGTTTACTCACAAGACGCGTGTCGCGCTGGGCTCAAAAAACTTGACCGTACTGCACCCTGGCCTGGGCCATACCGATGGCGACCTGGTGGTATTGTTTGAGGAGGACAGAGCGGTCCATATGGGAGACCTGCACTTCAATGGCCACTATCCCAATATCGATCTCGAGGCGGGGGGCTCTGTTCAGGCGTGGCCTGCCAGTATAGAAACCGTCATCGATACGCTGGACTTTGATACCGTCATTCCTGGCCACGGCCCGGTGACTGACGCGAGCGGACTGCGCCAATTCCAGTCGTTTATACAGCAACTGGCAGAGATTGGCTTGCGCTCTGCAGACCAGGGCCTGTCCGTCGATCAGGCTTTGGGCAGCCCTGAGCTTACCGCTGACGTGGGCTATGAACCCATTACCTGGTTCGGTATATCACTGGGATTGGACAGGTCATTTGTGCTTCGCCGCGCCTGGGAAGAGGCGACAGGTAACTTCGAGTTGCGAGAGTAGCGCTTACTCGGGCCAGACAGCTTGCTGTCTAACCCGAGGCTGCGGTATGTCTACTGGTAGCTGGGATCGCGCCACTCACCGGTAGAACGGGATCGAACCGGCTGTATAAAAGCAGGCGGCTCGGTATTGGGAAAGCCCTCTCCCCAGTTAACCGGATCGCCCTTCATCTCGACATAGGCATTTTCCGTGTACCAATCCACCAGGTCTCCGTCGCAACGCAGGATCCAGGTACAACCCTCCTTTTCGCCAGCGGTAAAGTCACCATGCCTAACGCCCGCGGGGCGGAAGAAATACTGGCCCTCCGTCATGAATCCAAAATTGTAATCAAACTCTCCTTCCAGACAGTAAGACTCCTCATAGACGGGATGGTGGGCAAGTGGGTGCTCACGCCAGCCCGGCTTGGCCTTGATCAAACGCGTGTAAAACCCTGTCTTTGGGTCGCGGTAAAGCAGCTTGATGAATAGCCCCGGAACGGGTGTTCCTCCGCGTTCGAAATCCATGGGGCTGCCATGTTCGGGGTGTTCCACGTCATACCAATCCATGCTCGCGGAATCCTTGATAACGAGTTCTTCTTCTCCCTCCCGGGACTGGGTGCCCGCGGGAACCGGGGTAAAACGCCAGTCGCTGTACTCTCGGAACAGGAGTATTTTGGTGCCCGCAGTCGCGCTAAGCGCCGGCGTAAGCGTACCGACCGGTGCACACCAGTAACCGCCCTTACCAAGCGTGCAGTCTCCTATGGTGACATTGCCCTCGAGCACGAACCATTCGGTTTGGGCGACGTGGTAGCCTGCACCGCGTCGCCAGTCCGACACGAATTCGACCTGCAGTGATGCAGCACCATTCTCCTCGTCATAGCTGAGGTTTCGCTGCCTAGCTTCGCCCTCACCGTGGGGGAGTTCGGCGATATGCCAGAGCAGGTCTTTTTGGTCTACGAGTTCTACGTGAGGGCGCATGTCAGGCTCCTGTATTCGATAACAGGCGGCACTGTAAGGGATTTCATAATTTAGTAATAGTATATATTATATTCTCTATACGTTTATTTATAGTTACCTATTATTCTATGGATGCACGCCTGCTCTCCCGCCTCGGTACGTTTCGACAGTTGGAAATTCTCCTGAAAGTTGCCGAGCACAACAGTATCGCCAAAGCCGCCCAGGAATTGCACCTGAGTCACTCTGCTGTCTCCATACAGGTAAAAAAACTGTCCGATACACTGGGCATACCACTGCACGAGGTCATCGGTCGCAAACTGTACCTGACGGAAGCCGGGAAGGAGGTGGTGACGGCGAGCTGGGAGCTGGTATCGGTAGTCACCCGCCTCGATGAGCGACTGGATGACCTGAAGGGACTGAACACGGGTCACCTGCGTGTCTCGGTGGTTACCACCGCCAAGTATTTCCTGCCGCGCATCATCGGCGCATTCTGCGAGGAGTATCCGGGTGTGGAGGTGGAGTTCAAGGTGGGCAATCGCGCCCAGATCATCGATCGCTTTGAGCAGAACCTGGATGATCTCTACTTCTTCAGCGATCCGACCGACGATATGGATATCGAATCCTACCCGTTTTTACCCAATCCCCTGGTCGTCGTCGCGTCGGTAAAAAATGCCCTGGCAAATCGTAAACGCCTGCAGTGGTCAAATCTGGCGGATCAAACCTTCCTCATGCGAGAAGCTGGCTCAGGCACAGCCAATGCCGTTAGAACCTATCTTGAGTCGAGTGGTCATCGGATCCAGCGACGCATGGTGATCGAGAGCAACGAGGCGATCAAATTCATGGTGGTAGAGAATATGGGCATCAGCATCCTGTCAGCTTACGTACTGGCTAACGCCCGCGAAGACGGACTGACCCAGTTGCGGCTACCCGGCTTCCCGTTGATGTCCCAGTGGTATGTCGCGAAAATTCCCGGCAAGAAACTATCCAGGATTGCCGACCGCTTCCTCGAATTCGTACTCAACCGGCAAAACGATGTGCTGCCAATGCAGCGCATTGAACAGCAGGTAAAAAAAGCCCTGGAGCGTGGGTGAGGATTCCACCATCACACCCGTCTGAAAAACAGGGACGCTAGCGCGCTTTTATCCCGCGCACCGTGCGATTGAAGAGATAGGCGTTGTCCCACTCCTCGACTATCTTCGGGAAGTAACCCGCAGCGGGGCCGGTCCTGACGATTACCAGCTCTTTTTGCTTGCTCACCATGACGCGCTGTGCGCCATAGCCGGAAAAGAAGAAAACATCCTCGGCTAAAAATGGCTCGCTCCGCTGATAGCCGGTCTTGCGGGGGTTGGGCTGCGCATTATTTGCCAGCCAGATCTGGTAGCCATAGTGCGGGGTGATCTTCGACCGCGATGTCGCCGCCGCCATCCAGTCTGCATTGACCAGTGTCCTACCCCGGTAGGTTCCCTCACCCAACATCAACAGGCCAACCCTCGCCCAGTCCATGGTCGTTGCCAGCAGGCAACAGGCATGCATGGCATTGCCGTCCGGTCGATCCAACCAAACATAGGCGTTGTCATTACCCAGGGGCTGCCAGAGTTTCTCGGAAAGCAACTGTGCATAGCGCATGCCGTTGACTTCGACCAGCAGCAAACCCAATAGCTGCGCGTTGAGGTCATTGTAGTCAAAGCGTGAGCCCGACGGAGTAAGCTGCGGGAAAGCCAGCGTGGCAGCGCGGGTATCACTAGCATACAACCAGCGGAAAGCTTTACCCCAGGGATTGAAAGACGGTTCAAAGTTCTCCAGCCCGGAGGTCATCCGAAGCAATTGCTCTATCGTGATAGCACCGCGCGAGTCCTCACTGAGTTCCGGCAGGTATTTGCCAATCGGATCACTGACCGAGGCGATCAAGCCCTCCTCGATGGCAATCCCAACCAGCAGCGCTTGCAGGGATTTGTGCATCGACTGTGACTGGGTGAGTTTTCCGGCGTCGTGGTCATCGCGGTACCACTCCAACTGGATCTTGTTTCGATGTATAACCACCAGGCTGAATGAATCGTAATATTCAGCATAGGCAACCAGGTCTTGTATCGCCGCATCGTCGATGGTGCGCTGTGCCTGGTCGACTACTAAGATAGGCGAGAGATCGGTATTTCCGGGCACCCGCTCACGCGGTTCAAAAACCTCAGAGTAGGCCCCCTTACCCGCGGAGCTGAAGGTGTCACTCATCCGCTTCCAGAACACGGGCGAATTGGCGTAATCAAATGCCAGCAGGCATATAATGCCCGCAAGCAAGATCCAGAACGTGCGTTTTATCATGAGCTACACTGCTCCAATAATAACAGCCGTGATCCTGTCCCGTTCGGCACCACAAGGTCAAGGTGCGAGGACTGAAACAAGGAAAATAGTGAAATGAACGATCCCGATGTTCCAACAGGTCTGAAGCTAACCCCATTTGACGCTGACTACCTGGAGAATCCCTACCCTGTTGTCAGGCGCCTGCGCGCCCTGGACCCGCTGCACCACGATACCGAAATGCATCGCTACTTCCCCTGCGCTCACGAGGATGTAAAAGCCATTTTGAGGGACTCCGACTACCTGACTGACCCGAACAAGAGCAAGCCGGACAGTTTCGCCCGACACTTTTTCAACGGCGAATCCTCGGAAGAACTGAGCATGTTGCTGGCGGATGAGCCACGGCATCGTCGATTGCGCAGCCTGGTCAACGACTTATTTAAACCCAAAGCGGTGGAGAAGTGGCGCGAACGCATTGAACAGGTTGTGAGCGACCAATTGGACCGGATTCAAGGACCTGAGTTTGACCTGATCGCAGATTACGCCGGGCCGGTACCCACCATCGTAATCGCGGAAATCATGGGCATCCCCGCAGAGCGGCAGGACGATTTCAAGCAGTGGTCAGATATGGGCGCCGAGGCCATATTCAGCCCAGCTGCATCGGAGGAGGCCATCGCACGCGCCGCAGAGGGTCGCTCTCTGATGGCGGAGTTTTTGTTGCAGCAGATTGCCGAGCGACGAGAAAATCCCAGGAACGATCTTATTTCCGGCCTGATCGGCTCCGAGATTGATGGTGACAAGCTGAGCGATGATGAGATTGTGGACCAATGTGCGCTGTTGTTGCTCGCTGGTAACCTGACCACAACCGATATGATCGGCAACGGGGTGCGAGCGCTGCTGGAATTTCCCGAGCAACTGGAGACATTGCGGGCCAGGCCCGAACTGATCGAAGATACCATCGAAGAGGTTCTGCGCTACGACTCGCCGGTCCTCAACTCGGCGCGAATCACTCACGAGGATACCCACTTCAAGGGCTGCCCTATTGCGAAAGGTGAATGCCTGCATGTCTCTCTCGCAGCCGCAAATCACGACCCCGCGGTTTATGAGAATCCGGAGCAATTCGATATAGAGCGGGTAAAAATTCAGCATCAGTCTTTTGGCGGGGGTCGACACCACTGTCTCGGCGCTTTCCTGGCGAGACTCGAGGGTCAGATAGCGATTCTCGGGTTGGTACAACGATTTCCCAAGCTGGCCCTGTCCGAAAAGGGCTTCCAGCAGAAGCTCGCCCCCGAGTTTCGCGGCATGGAGTACTGCTGGCTACGCACCGGGGATTGAGACGTCTTTGTACACCAGAAAGCAGGTGTGGAACTGAGCAAGTCTGGTTCCGCAACAAACCTGCCACGCGCACCAGTCTCTACTACACTGGAATTAGTAAAACACCAAAGTGCTGGCTTAAACTGGTCGTCTGGCACAGCTAAATACTTTTAAGGAACCACACCATGCGACGCATGCCCATCACCGATGCTTTTTTCCTGTATCTTGAATCACGCCGGACGCCCATGCATGTCGGGGGTCTGAATCTATTCACCCTGCCCAAGGGGATCGACGACACGACCTTCCTGAGTAATCTCAGGGAATTGCTCCGCCACGACGGTGAATTGCGCAGGCCATTTGGCGAGAAGCTGCACCTGGGCCCTTTGGGCCTGGCAGGCTCAATCGAGTGGGAACAGGACTCGGATCTCGATATGGACTACCATGTCCGTCACTCGGCGCTGCCGAAGCCAGGGCGTTATCTCGAACTCTTTGCCCTTGTCTCCCGCTTGCATGGGTCGCTGCTCGATCGCTCCCGTCCACTCTGGGAAATGCACCTGATCGAAGGGCTGCAGAATCGTCAGTTCGCCACTTATTTCAAGGCACACCATTGCGCCGTCGACGGTGTTGGCGCGATGCAGCTGACAAGCAGCATGTACTCCACTAATGCCAGGACCCGCATCAAGGTCTCGCCCTTCTCCCTGGAAGCGCACGAAGCCTATAAAAAACAGCTGGCACAGCAGGCAACCAACGAATCGATCCAGGACAGGGATTTGCGTTCGGTGTCCGATATGCTGGAACAGCAATTTGGCGGGACCCTGAACCTGGGCAAGGCCCTGGCTGAAATGGCGACGATCTGGGCGGGCAAGCAAAGCGATGTCACCATTCCATTTTATCGTGTTCCCAAATCCATCCTGAGTACCAAGCTTACCGGTGCACGCCGGTTTGTCGCGCAATCCTGGCCTTTTGAACGCGTGCGGGAAGTAGGCCGGGCCTACGATGGCACACTTAATGACGCCGTTATGGCAATGTGTGCAGGGGCCCTGCGCAAACTGCTGAAGGATCAGGGTTCTATCCCGCGGCAATCGCTGAAAACTATGGCGCCAGTATCGGTGCGCCCGGCGGGCGACGTCGACTCAGCGAACGCCGTCGGCATGGTCTGCGTGGACCTGGCCACCAACGTAGCCGACCCCGCGAAGCGGATGAGTGCCATAAAGGCGTCGATGGATGCCGCCAAAAGGCGACTGCAGGGAATGGGTGCCCGCGACATCCAGATCTATACAGCAATCAGTCAGGCTCCCATGTTACTAACCCAGGCTGCCGGTATCGGTAACCGGGTTCCCGCCTTCAGCACCGTGATCTCCAATGTGCCAGGTCCAAGGGAAAAGCGTTACTGGAATGGAGCCAGACTCGACGGCATTTATCCTGTCTCGATTCCGTTCGACGGCGCCGCGGTAAACTTTACGGTCGTGAGCAACCACAAGAACCTGGATTTCGGCATTGTCGCCTGTCGCAAGTCGGTGCCGCACGTCCAGCGGCTTATAGACTACATGGAAGAATCGCTGGTAGATCTGGAGGTAGCCGCGGGTATCACGCCACCCCGTGGATCCAGGCGTCGTTCCTCCGGTACGCGGAAGAAGAGCGCTTGAGGCGATCAGCGCACGTAGAATGACAACGCGCTGGGACCGAACAAGCGGGGATTGATCTCGCTGGCGAAGCCCGGTGGACGGCGCTGGTTATCCAGGCCCTGAACCAGGTAACGTTCCTGTTGCAGGTCATGATAAACCCGCAGTGCGTACCAGGGCACAGGCACCTGGTAGAAATTTACTGTGTGGCCTTCCGATACCCGCCACAACTGCCCATCACTATCGTAATTATCCGCGGCCGCTATTTGCCAGCTGTCTTCGTCAATGTACAAGACGCGACGGGAATACTCATGGCCGCGCTCCTCGCTGCCGGTTTTCACCAGGCCCTCTACCACCCAGACCCGGTGTAACTCGTAACGCACATGGTCGGGATTGATATGCTTCTGACCGACGATATCCTCCGGGGTCAGGGCCGCGCTTTCGAGACGATAGGCGTTGTAGGGGATATACATTTCCCGCTTGCCCAGCAGCTTCCAATCGAACAGGCCGGGGGCGCCATTGAACATATCGCCCTCGTCAGCAAAGCGCAGGGCATCAGTGTTGGGTGCAGGATTATCAAAGCCGCTAAAGGGTGCGCGCAGCACCCGACGCAGGTCCGGGCTATAGAGCCAGTTTTCCCTCGCGGTTTCGTTATGG
>CAZPVJ010000109.1:0-2621 GCA_964590005.1 uncultured Alteromonadaceae bacterium
GTTGGGTATTGATCGTTTGCTGATGCGAGCCACAGCGCGTGAAGATATTCGCCAGGTGCTGGCCTTTGATTGGTCGCGCAGTTAGCTGACCAGTTCGTCTTCTGCCAGTTCAAGCACCGCCACACCGTAGCCGTCAATAAACTCCCTGGGCAGGCGGCGGGGGCGGCCGCTGGATATCTCGATGCAGGCAAAGCGCATGCCGCCGCGCAGCAGGGTGACGCCATCACTGACCCGAATGATTTGAAAGCGGCGCTGCATGGTCAGCCGTTTGTCCCAATTGACGATCCAGGTTGCGGCGATGATTTCGTCGCCCTCACGCGATGCCTGCAGATAATGGTAATCGCTGTAGGTGATGGCCATGGCGCGGTCCAGCTGCCGATAAACGTCCAGGTCCAGCCCAAGTGAAACCGAGTGTGCCCAGGCCACCTGCTCGCACCATTTCACGTACACCGTGTTATTGGTGTGCTCCAGTCCGTCTATGTCATCGGCGCATACCCGGCGATTGAGGGTGAACGGCCCAGGGTAGTCCCATTTTGTCACTGGGCTGGAGCGCTCGCGGCGTCCTGGTCGAGGTCGTAGGATGCCGGCTTCAGTGCGACATGGGCGAAGCCGTAAACAATTGCGATCAGTGGGCATAGCAGGTTAAAGAACGCATAGGGTGCGTAGGTAAAGGTGGCAACGCCCAGCGTAGCCGACATGTAAGCGCCGCAGGTATTCCAGGGGATGAGGGCGGAGGTCAGGGTTGCCGAGTCTTCCAGGGTACGCGAGAGGTTGAGTCGCGACAGGTTTTTCTCGCCATAGGCGTCCTTGTACATGCGCCCGGGTATGGCGACGGCGATGAACTGGTCTGCCGCTAGAATGTTGGTGCCAATGCAGGTGAACACGGTGGTGACAATCAATGAACCAACGCTTTTCACGCCGCGCAGGGCCAGGCCCAGTAAGTAGCCCAGAATGCCGGTTCGTTCCAGCACGCCTCCGAAGCCCAGTGCGCTGATAATGAGCCAGACTGTGTTGAGCATGGAGCTCATGCCGCCCTTGCTGAGCAGGGCATCCAGGAACTTGTCGCCGCTGTTGGATACATAGCCATCGAACAGGGCTATCCACACGCCTTTGAGCAATACGAAACCGTAGGCCAGTTCACCCGCATTACCGGCGAGTTTCTGTACTTGCTCGGGCTGGAACAACACGGCGAAGACGGCACCGGCAAGGGCACTGATGACAATGGATGGGAAGGCTGGGAAGCGTTTGTACACAAGGCCCAACATAAGTACCAGGGGCAACAACAAGTGCAAGCCGATGTTGAACTCGCTGGTGAGTGATGCCTGCAAGGACTGAATCTGCTCGGGGGTGGCTCCCTCCGAGCTGCCAATGAGCGCGAAGATCAGCAGGGCAATGACGAAGCTGGGAATGGTGGTCCACAACATGTGCCGGATATGATCAAACAGGTCGACGCTGGCTGCGGCTGCGGCGAGGTTGGTGGTGTCTGACATGGGGGACAGCTTGTCGCCAAAATACGCACCGGAGATGATAGCGCCCGCGGTGATGGCGGGCGACAGGTCGAAGCTGCCGGCGATGCCCATCAGTCCGATACCCAGAGTGCCTGCCACTGTCCAGGAACTGCCAATGCTGACCGCTACAATGGCGCAAATTGCGGCACTGGCAGCGTAGAAAATACCGGGGTCTAGTATTTGTACGCCGTAGTAAATCATGGCCGGCACCGTACCGCACAGGATCCAGGTGCCGATCAACATGCCGACACTTAACAGAATCAGGGTGGGCCCAAGACCGACACCGATACCGTGGATGATACCTTCCTGGGCTTTGCGCCAACTGATGCCGTTGCTTCTGGCGACCAGGGCGGCGACACACGTTGCCATGATCAGGGCAATCTGGTTAGCGCCGTAGGAGGAGTCAGAGCCGAACAGGTAGACCGAGCAGGCCAGTAATGTGACCAGGAAAATAATAGGTGTCAGGGCTTGTAGAAGGGTGATGTTATTTTCTTGTTCGCTCACGCTTTGCCGTTCCCTGGTGGGCCCTTCGGGCCAAATGAATACTGGGTCAGCATGCCTTAAATTAAGCTGACGGTACAGTCTGCAGGGCGCCGTATCGTCTGACAGAGCGCGGGCTTTGGCGTAAGATAGCGCCTCTGTGTTTCAGCTGATGTTCTGGATTCCGGCATGACCCCATTCCATCGATTTTCCTTAAAAGTGCTTGTAGGAGTTGTCCTGCTGTCTGTTGGCGCTTGTACGATTCAGGATCCGGGGCCGGATCGGATTGAACCGGTGCTGGAAAACGAAGCCACTGCCAGTGGCCCGGGTGAGCGCACCGAGATTCGAGTGCGCACACTAATGGAATGGCTGCAGGAGCCATGGGGTATGGACTTCCTTCCCGATGGTCGCCTGCTGCTCACTGAGAAGCCCGGGGTGATGAAACTGGTGACCCCGGGTAACTGGGCCGCGATCGAAGTCAGCGGTTTGCCGGAAGTGGCGAACGAAGGGCAGGGTGGGCTGTTGGACGTCCTGGTTCACCCCCGGTTTGAGCGTAACCAATGGGTTTATTTCAGTTACTCTGTAGCAGTGGAAGACGGATTCACCACGCGCGTGAGTCGTGCCAGGCTGCAA
>CAZPVJ010000110.1:0-14284 GCA_964590005.1 uncultured Alteromonadaceae bacterium
TCGACTCGACGAAGACGGTTTTCTCTACATTGTGGATCGCACCAAAGACATGATCGTGACCGGCGGGTTTAACGTCTTCCCGCGCGAAGTCGAAGACGTCCTGGGAACCCACGAGGCCGTAGGCCAGGTTGTGGTCATCGGAGTACCCGACGAGCAATGGGGCGAGGCGGTGAAAGCGGTAGTCGTCCTGAAGCCGGGCTTCGAAGGCAGTGATGAAGTCGTGCAATCAATGCAGGACCTGGTAAAAGATGCGAAAGGCTCTGTGCAGTCGCCCAAGAGTATCGACTTTGTCGAAGGTATTCCGCTGACGCCCGTCGGCAAACCCGACAAGAAAGCGGTACGTGCACAGTATTGGGAGGGCAATGAACGCGGCGTAGGCTGACCGGGCTTTTCGCCTTTCTCGCAACAGGGCGTGCCACCCACGGGCTAACGCGCCCGGCTCCACTAACCCCGGCGCTGGACAAGCCAATCTACAATCCCCACACTAGACGGCCCGTAAAACCTTGGCTATCCGTAGATGCTTCCCGACAGCCCCGAGCACTACCGCGACCTGATCTACCCGTTCGGACGCAAGATCGACCCCCAACCGGGCGTACCTGAAAAGATCGCCGACGGCGTTTATTGGGCGCGCTTCCCCATGCCCATGTCGCTCAACCACATCAACCTGTGGCTGCTGGAGGATGACGACGGCTGGACAGTGGTAGACACTTGTCTGGGCATCAAGTCTGCCAAGGCGCTATGGGAAGATCTGTTTACGGGCTTTATGAAAAATAAGCCCGTGGTACGGGTTATTTGCACCCACCTGCACCCGGACCACGTAGGCCTGGCCGGTTGGCTGATCGAGCGCTTTGGCTGTGACTTGTGGATGACACGCGAGGAGTTCCTCATGTGCCGGGCCATGGCCGGCGATACCGGCCGTGCTGCGCCGGATGTGGCGATCAACTTTTACCGCGCCGCGGGTTATAGCGAAGAACAGCTGGAGGTCTACAAAAGGAAGTTCGGCGGGTTCGGTCGGGCTATCTCGCCATTGCCCGACAGTTTCCGTCGCTTAAGCGACCGTGAAACCCTGACCATTGGTGGTCGCTACTGGCAGGTCATCGTTGGCAGCGGGCATTCTCCGGAGCACGCGGCCCTGTACTGCCCGGCCTTGAAGCTGCTTATCTCGGGAGACCAGATTCTGCCGCGCATTACACCCAACGTGAGCGTTTTCCCCACCGAGCCCCAGGGTGACCCGCTGAAGGAGTGGCTGCGTTCCAGTGCGCGCATTCGAGAAATGCTTCCCGACGATTTGTTAGTGCTGCCCGCGCACGAGGCGCCTTTCTACGGCTTGCACACCCGCCTCACCCAGCTTATTGAAGCGCACGAAACCGACCTGGACAGCCTGTTCGACTATCTGGAAGAACCAAGACGTGCCGTTGATTGCTTCCCGGCGCTATTCAATCGCAACATCGAAATGGAATCACTGGGGCTGGCAACGGGCGAAACTCTGGCTCACTTGAGCTGCTTGTTGGGCAGGCGCAGGATTAGCCGCGAGCGCGACGCCAAAGGGGTAGACTGGTACCAGCAGATTCCACTGACGATTGCGGAAGACTAACGCCGCCACGCTGCGACAGGAGCCTTGAACAATGTGGCACTCTCTGTACATTTACCTCTTTCGCAAGGCCTACCGCCTTATTAACGCCTGGAATTGGCGCGGCAAGGTCGCTCCGGTGGCTTACAGCACACTGCAGCTACCGACACATTTCGGCGACTTAACGGCCCGTATGTACAGCCAGGCAGAGGGAAGTCGTCGTCCCCTCATTCTTTTTTTCCATGGGGGTGGCTGGGTTATCGGTGACCTTGATACCCATCACCCGTTTTGCCAGGTACTCAGCGAAACAACGGGCTGCACCGTGGTCTCTGTCGACTATCGACTGGCACCGGAACACCGTTTTCCCGCCGCTCACGACGACTGCCTGGCCGCGGCACAATGGGCCGCTGAAAACATCAATACTCTCGGGCCCTCCAACGGCATGTTGGTCATAGCCGGCGACAGCGCTGGCGCCAATCTCACCACCTGCACCTGCCTCCAGCTGGATGCTGCCAGTCGCAGCCGCGTAGCCGGTCAGCTCGTAATCTATCCGGCAACCGACCACTACTCGGTTCATTATCCCTCACACCTGGAACGAGCCAGGGGCTCATCATTGACCGCTGGCAGGTTGTACTTTTTCTGGGACACCTACCTGGGTGGCAATAATCACCAGGCTATGTCGGCAGCGAGGGCACTGCCTAGCCGGGCAGCCAATCTGGCGTCACTGCCACCGATGCTGCTGGTGACAGCCGAGTACGACCCACTGCGCGACGAGGGGGCGGATTATGCTGCCAAGTGCACCGATGCAGGCGTAGAAGTCACTTATCGCCATTTTGACAATGCCAGGCATGGCTTTGCCTGCTCAGAGGGCCCTACCCCGGACTTCAATGCTTTGATGAGAGACATCGTAGAATGGCTGAACAGCCTGTAGCCACTGGTTGAAAGCTGAGAGCCAGTGACAGCGGCCTGCCCTCGCACGTGTAGAAGCGATCATCCACATTACCGATCATAGGAAGCCGGAGCCTCTGCAGCCCGCAAAGGTGGAGAACTACCTGATAGCGACGGCACAGATACGGAATACGGTTCCAGTCAGTGTCTGGTAGGCCCCTTGTGAAACCCTTTGTCGGTGAGAGATGGGACGACTAGGCGGTAATCTGGGTAAGGATCGCTTTAACGCTGTCTTTATCTAGCAACCGGGGTGCGGGGTAGCCCTCTCCCTCGGCGACGGCGAGATCGGCGAGGTAATCATAGTCCTCGGCCTTGATCTGCTCCGAGTGGTCTGGCAGGTGCACCGCCGTGCGCAAGTCCCTGACCGCCTGGATGAAGGCATGTGACAACTGATCTTCGCTATCACCTTCATTGCCAACGCCCACCAAACGCGCCAGCTCCGCCAGCGATGCCTGGGCCTCTTCGCGACAAAACTCCAGCACCCCGGGCAACGCCAGTGAGTTCGCGACCCCGTGGGGGATGCCGTACTTGCCGCCTAATTGATGGGCGATGGCGTGGACGTTGCCGACGTTGACCTGGTTGATCGCGATGCCCGCGTAATACGCCGCGGTGGCCATCGCATCCCGAGCGGCCTTGTTGCTGCCGTTGTTACAGGCCTCCTCCAGGTTTTCGAACACCAGTTTAACCGCAGCGCGGGAGTGTTCGATCCGGGTGCCGCGCTCCCATGTCCCGATATACGCCTCGATCGCGTGGGTCAGGGCGTCCATCCCGGTGGCGGCGGTAATCGGCGCCGGCAGGCCCAGCATCAATTCTGAATCCAGCGCCGCCGCGGCGGGCAGGAGGGTTGAACCGGAGATCACACCTTTTTCATGGGTGACGGGATCCGAAATCACGGCACCCATGGTTGCTTCAGAACCGGTGCCGGCTGTGGTGGGGATCGCGTAGATCTTCGGAAGCTCATGCTTGACCTTGCCGAAGCCAACCCAGTCACGGGGGTCCTCGTCACTGGTCGATGAGGCGGCGATTATCTTGGCGGCATCAATCGCCGAGCCACCTCCCACGGCTACCACGACATCGCTACCATGGGCCCGCAACACGGCGACACCTTCCGCAACCTGGTCATAGGTCGGGTTGGGCAAGACGCCGTCGTAAAAAGCGATGTCGACTCCCGCATCGACCAGGCCCTGTACCGCCTGGTCCACCACCCCGAGATCACGCAGTGGTTTGTCAGTAACGACAAGCACCTTGCCCACGTCCGTGCGTGCGAGGTACTCGCAGAGCTGGCGGGAACTGCCGGGGCCGGCGTACACCATATAACTTGGCTGCTCGCCAAGCTTTACGACAAATTTTACCAGCGCCATATACAGCGCATGCTTGGCTTTTCTGAGGAACATAGGCATTGTTGCTTTCCTTATCCGGCCTTCAGCCGGGATCAAACGCACATTAAGGCGCTACGTTTTAGCAGGTTTTCCTGTCTTCGGCCACGTCATTATCAACGCGTCCCGAAGGGTCACATGAACAAGTCGCAACCCGTGACAATCCACGCTTCTGCCCCCGACCACGACTCAGCCCAGCTCGCCCTCTCCAAGGCGAGTTGCGGCATGGTCACAGGCACGGGCGGTGAACGCCATGTAGGTTAACGACGGGTTCACACAGGACGAAGACGCCATGAAGGATCCATCGGTAACATACAGGTTATCGATTTCATGGGCGCGATTGTTGGCATTCAATACTGACGTTGCCGGGTCAGCACCCATTCTCGCGGTGCCCATCTCGTGAATGGCGTCGCCACCCACGTCCAGGCGCGAGCCGTCCGAAACATCGATGGCCACGGCACCGGCGGCACGCAGGATCCTGTCCGCCTGCACGGCGCTGTCTTTCACCGCTTCGAGTTCGTTATTGCTCCACTGGAACTCCGTAGCCAACTGGGGAATCCCGAAGCGATCGGTTTTCGTTGAGTGCAAATACGCGCGGTTAGCGGCGTTCGGCAAACATTCGATGAATGCCCGCATGCCCCACACCCAGAAGGGGGCGGGGTCGCGCAGGGCATCCTTGTAGGCCGCGCCAAAACCTTTTCTATTGAAGGACGTCTCCCAGTCGGTGCGCAGCGGTATGGCCTGGTAACCATAGCCGCGCAGGAACGCCGCATCTTCATCGGGTTGCTCACCCAGGTTGCGGAATCGCGCCACGTAGAGGCCGTTGGGACGATTGCCCTGGTAATAGCTGTCCACGTCATCGACAAAATAACCCGAGTGCGACACCGCGAGGTGATCCATCAGGTAATTGCCCAACGCCCCACTGCGGTTGGAGAGACCCTTCGGGTGTCGCTCACTGGCGGAATTGAGCATGATCTGGGTGCTGCCCAGGGTCGATGCGCAGAGGAAAAAGAGCTTTGCGCTGTACTCGCTGCGTTCACCGGTTTTGCTGTTAACGGTTTTTACCGAGGTTATACGGGATCCCGTCTCATCGTGTTCCAGCTTTTCCACCACCTGGTCTGGCAGCAAGGTCAGGTTCCCGGTGGCGGTGGCAGCCGGCAAGGTGGAGCTCTGGGAGCTGAAGTAACTCCCGGTAGAGCAGCCGCGCTGGCAGGGCCCGCAATAGTGGCAGGGCGCCCTGCCGTTATGTTCCTGCGTCAGGATCGCGACCCGCCCCATCGTCATGGGAATCTCCGGCAGTTTGTCTTTGACGCGACCTTTGATGGTCTTTTCTATGGCGTAGTAATCCATCGGCGGGAGGAACTCGCTATCGGGCAGCTGCGACCAGCCCTCAGCCTCGCCGCTGACGCCGATAAATTTTTCCACGTGACTGTACCAGGGAGCGATGTCCTGATAAGTGACCGGCCAGGGCACACCGTTACCATCCACCGCATTGGAGCGGAAATCCTGTTCACTCCAGCGATAGACCTGGCGCCCCCACAACAGCGAGCGTCCGCCGACAGCATCCGCACGCATCCAATTGAACGGCTTGTCATCATTGCGTACGTAGGGGTTCAGGCGATCATTGTTCCAGTACTGTAGGGTGGGCTCGCCAAAGGCGAAGGATTTTTGCTGAATGAAATAGTCTTTCTGGTCACGCTTCCGGTCGGGCATGCCGTAAAAGGGCAACTTCCACGACTCAGCGTGCTCTCCCAGATAGTCGCGCTGGTGGCGGATGTTGCGGCCGCGCTCCAACACCAGAACTTTTAGCCCCCGCTCGGTCAGCTCCTTTGCCGCCCATCCCCCGGAAACACCCGAACCCACAACAATCGCATCAAACTGGGATTCGCTCACGACGGTGACTCCTGGGCCAGTTTACGTAACAGGGTATCCTTGTCGTAGGCGCCGTCACCCTTGGATAGCGGATACTCCCCGTCGAACTTGCCCATGGGATTGATACGGAGAAACTGGGTTGCGCCAACCTCCGACAGGTTAAAGCCGAGCACCGTCAGCTCCTTCAACTGGCAGATAAATGGCGCGGTATCGTCCCAGACCCTGAGGGTGTTGCCGAAGTCATACCAGGGCGAATCTTCAGCCTCCGACTCCAGTGTTTCCAGCACTGCCACCTGGTCGGTGCTTTCCAGGGCAGCGAAGTCGCCGCCACTGCGCTGTTGCAGGTCATCTAGCCCGGCCAGGAAATCCGCTCGCTCCGTGTCAGTAAACCAGTCCTGCACCATCAATTCGATAAACCGTGGCGTTCCTGCGTCAACGGCGCCCGGCGTATCGGTACGAGGAATGATCTGCTCAGCCGCTGCATTGATCGCAGCTCGCTGGGTATCATCGAACAACGTCGGGGTGTACTGGTCTATATAGGGCGGTCTCGCCGCAAGAAAGGCGCTCTGTTCACTGGTCAAGGCCCAGCCACGCGGTGCAATCGACGTGCCCGCGCTCAGCAAAGCAGCGCACTGCAAAAACTCTCTTCTTCTCATCGGTTTCCTCTATCGCCAGAGCGCCACCACACCAACACCGCGACCAACAAACCTGCTCCCAGGCACGCAATGGTCTGGTAGGGCCACAGGCTGAACGCATAGCCGCCTCCCCTGAACACCGAGTAACCCCAGTACAAGGCGTCCACACCCAGGCCATGGCTGGCCTCGTAAAACAACCACCCGGTAGGCTCCAAACCAAAGCGCAGGTAAAGGGCAACCAGGCTGCCCCAGATCACAGGTTTTACCATCGCTATACAGACTCCTTTAGGCACGCCTTCGGCGGCCGCAGACCAAAAGCTCGACCAGACGAGAGGCCTGATATTGTAGCAAGGATGACCTGCGTCAAGGCCCGACCTGGCGCAGAAGGAGGATACTGGCTTAAGTATGGACTAAAGTAATAGATATCGCGCACCGACAGGAGCAAGACAATGAAGACCCAAGCGATCACCCTTGGTATTGCGGCGAGTCTGGTTACCGGCATCAGCTTCGCCAGCGAGCAACGCATGAAAGACGGCCGCGCCATGTACGAAAAGACCTGCAAGATCTGCCACGAAACAGGCATTGCCGGCGCACCGCAGACCAATAAACCGGAGGATTGGGAAGGTCGTTCGGCGCTCTGGGAAAGCGTGCTTTTCGAGCATGCCGAAAAGGGCTATCTGGGTATGCCGGCCAAGGGGGGCGATCCGAGCGCCAGTGACTATGACGTGGAAGCGGCTGCCGAATATATGCTGACGATCACCCACCCCGAACTACCCGCTGACTGACTCGACGGGCTGTGGACCCGGGATAGCTGAGCGCGGTAATGCGGCGATCAACAGCGCGGCGACTACGAGCACCGCTACCAACACCTGAAGCGCCAAAATGTAACTGCCCAACTGGTCATGCGCGTAACCCGCGAGTGGGGCGCCGATCAGGCCGAAGGGCAGGAATAATGGCATCTGGGCGCCGTTAACGCGTCCAATTATCGCCGAGTCAAAGTAACGGCTGTTCAGGTAGGGGTGAATCGGAATCATCCCTCCCCCGCCAAATCCCAAGAGAAACAAGGCCAAAACCACCGTACTGTAGCCGTCGCTCGATAACAGCAACAGTAACCCTATGCCCTGCACCAGCAAAAGGCCGACTGCCACCCACCGGGCAAACGCCTTGAACGCGTCTGCCAACCAGGCAATCAGCAATTTGCCAAAGAATCCACCGAGCCCGGCAACGGCCAGGAACCAGCCGGCCTCAGCCACCGAAAAGCCCTGGTCAAGAAAAAAGGGGACGTAGCAAATTGACAATACGATGGTCACGTTGAAGGCCAGTGCCAAACCCAGGCCTATCAACCAGAAAG
Source organism: uncultured Alteromonadaceae bacterium (assembly GCA_964590005.1). Classification (GTDB taxonomy): domain Bacteria; phylum Pseudomonadota; class Gammaproteobacteria; order Pseudomonadales; family Halieaceae; genus CALJFL01. The sequence continues at coordinate 7,753 of CAZPVJ010000110.1, forward strand.
GCGCGCAGCGGTAAAAGCCCTTGTCGGACGGTACTTCCTGTTGCGATCCGGCGACGGCGCCTTCGCTCGCATCGATGGCAAGCCCTATTACCAGCCAAAGCAGGATCAACAGGGCCAGGGCCAGCCACAGCAAGGTGCTGCGCCAATCCATCACAGACAGCATCACACCGACCAGTGGTGGTAGCAGCATTGAAGCGAAACTTATGCCCATGGCGGCGATAGCCAGCGCACGCGCTTCATGGTGCGGGAATCGACGCACCAGCATCGCGTTGACCACCACCGGTCCATAGAGCGAGACACCCAGGGCAAACGCCAGGAAGGACAATGCCGCCATCCACAGCGCGGGAGCCTGACTGGCCAGGCATAACCCCATCATTGCGATAGTGGCGCCAGTGAGCAAGATGCGCCGGACCGGCAAGCGATCGACAAGCCGGCCCACCAAGGGGCCAATCACACCCGGCACCAATAGAAGCGCTATCGGCCCGGCGTTGATCGCAGCTAGCCCGACCCCAAACTCACTGGACAGGTCGTCGACAAAAAAGCTGTAAATCGACAGCAGGCCGGCCCCTAGCCCAAGACAGATCATGCCGGCGAATGCCGGCAGCCACTCCCGCAGAAGGTTCAAGCGGACAGATCGTCAACTGCGCTTGGGACCACCGTTTTGTCCCGGCCAGCGAGACCCCGAAATGGTGTCGGCGAACGGCAGGAAGGCCTCTGCATCCAGCTCACCCGCCAGCTTGATCTCCCGATCGAGGAAGATGGGCCACCAGAGATGCGCCGAGATTTGCTCAAGCATGGGGAGCTCTGTCGCCAGCGGATCCCACGGACTGTCCCTCAGAATTAACTCTCCCTGCACTTCCTCGCGCCAGGCGGTGCCATAACGGCTGCGTACATGAACCACGTGCGGCGGAAAATCGAAACCGGTAGCCGGGCCACCAACGCTGACAGCGCGGGAAGACTTGATCCACCACTCGTGCTGGTCAAACTCGTCCTGTGGCTTGTTGTCGCCCGTAGAGGCACCCTTGAATTCCACGAAAGTATAGCCCTGGTGAGTACACTTGGCGTAGACCTGGGGACCCAGTCGCCAGTACTCAGTCTCGCAGGGATATTTGGGCTGGCCGTTGGTTTCCTGGCTGATGAATATGGCCGACTCCTGGTCGATGCCGTAGCCCAGCGTGTACTCACCCGCAGTGCCGTTATAGTCGGCATCAACGGTGGTCACGATACCGAATTCAGGTTCATCGGGAACCGGAAAGTTGTAAATGGTTAAGTTCACATTGGGGTTAGCGCCAGGCTCTATGCCGGGCGGTAGCAACGCCGCAATCTTCGCTGGGTCTGTCCGATAGACGATCTTCAGCATCGGCCAGTTGACTATATCCCCCGGGTTTCCCTGGGGTGCACCTGTTTCATTAGACATTATGGTTTCCTTAACGGTTTGCTCAATACTCTGGTGTGGGTCGGTTCAGGCGCCGACCATTTCGGGAACCGGGTTTGACCGGTTCAGGATCATGTCGGCGCGTCGCCGTATTTTGTCGTCGGTTTCCGGGGTGGTGGCCAGTAGCCAAAAGGCGTCCTGCTCCAAACCCGCAACCGCCATGTCGGCCACCTCATCCGGGTGCGTGACCTGCATTTCTATCCCGTATTCCGCGGCCATTTTTTTCATGTCATCGACGGAGTTAATACCCGAGGCGTTGCCCTCGACGTCCTTTTTCAGCTCCTCGGGGCGCACCCGTCCGGAATTGAACAGGCCTGTATCGACCACGTGCGGTCCCGGGAACAGGGCGCTGACCTTCACCGGGCTTCCCGCCGCCTGCACCTGGTAGTGCAGGTTTTCAGTTATTGCATGTACAGCGGCTTTGCTGGTGGTATAAATTGGCGCATCCGGCAATACCATGAAGGCGCCATTACCGGACCCGGTCACGACAAAATGCGCCTCCTCGCCCCTGGCCACCAGGCGTGGCATGAAGGCGCGAATAGAGTTGATGACGCCCCACACATTCACATTCATACACCACTGCCAGTCTTTCTCGGAGTAATCCCACATCGCGCCACTTTCGCCAGCGCCGATGCCGGCATTGGCAAACACCAGGTGCAAGCCACCGAAGGACGCCTCGGCTTTATCGGCCAGCGCTACCAGGCTGTCCACCGAAGTGACATCGCAAAACTGCACGACCGCCTCCACGTTTTCCGCCGCGAGTTCTTCGGCGATCTTCTCCATCGCGGGCTTGTCGACATCGCCAATCACGATACGAGCTCCTCGACGGCCCAGGGCAAATGCCAGTGATCGCCCAACGCCACTGGCGCCTCCGGTAATTACCGCGACCTTATCGGTAAATTCCTTCATGCTCAGGCTATCTCCCTCTTGTCCTGCTCGGTGACATAAAACTGGCGCACCCACTTGCGGAACTTGACCAGCGTTTCATCGCCCTTGCAGAACAGCGGCTTGTGCTTGTGTACCTTGTTGGCCCAGATCGGGTAATCGTCGCTCAGTCCGTCTATGATGCCTCGCATCACCTCGTCGCCCGCCAGGTCTTCGATCTCGCGTCGAACGGTAAGTGTCCAGCGCATCTTGGTCTCGTTCCTGCTCACTGGCTGGGCACTGTTGTAAACCACCATCTCGGCGTTGGGGCCGTAGGTATTACGAACCAGGGCAAAACCCGGCTGATAAACCGTGGCATGCAGCTGGCTGGGGATAGCCGCGTTACTCGCATCCGAATGCAGGTGGAGATGACGGCCGTCGTCATCAATGGTGACTTCCGAAGGCGGAACGTCGGGCTGGCGGTGCACGTACTGAAAATGAACCGGGTCACAGGAATTTTCCGCAATATCCTGTACGTGAGCGGGAACATCGAATTCCGCATAGCGCGGTGCCGTCCAGTTGGGGTCGTCGAGCTCTGGCAGATCAGGTAGTTCCCACTGGGATCCGGTGTTCTCCGGATGAAACCACATGTACACCTCGCCATTTTTCTCAGCAGTCTCCCAGGTGCGAATACGCGCCCGCGGTGGTATCTCATCACAGTAGGGAATCTCGGTACACACACCATCGCTACCAAAGCGCCAACCGTGAAACGGGCACTGAATAGATTCCCCGATTACCCGGCCATCAACGCCAAGGTGGGCCCCCAGGTGCGGACAGAAGGCATCCTGCACGACCGCTACGCCGGAGCGCGTTCGGTAGAGCGCCAGTTCACGGTCAAACGCCTGGACGCGCTTTACCTCGCCGACCAGCAGTTCATGGCTGCGCGATACCGAGTACCAGCCCATCGGGAACTCCGGTGTGCTGTTGGTCTTGGATTCGCATGCTTCAACAATCGTCATGTCAATTCTCCGATAGGTAGTGAGCCCGGAGGCCTTCAGTGAAAAATCGAGGTGTCGGGGCCGATGTCATCCGCCACCTGTTGCAGTCGCTCGCGGTCAAGCCCATAAAAAGCGACCGCGTTATCGCCGAGGATCTTGCGCCCGTCTTCCTCGGGGAAGTCGGAGAAGGTGTCCTCAAAATATTGCGCCGTATTGGGCCAGGTTCCCTCGGGATGCGGGTAATCGCTGCCCCACATGATGGAATCCGTCCCTATCGCCGCGCGCAAGTCGAGGTCGCCGCGCGGCACGCAAGAGGCCCCGATGCCGACATTGCGACGAAAATACTCACTGGGCGCCATCGACAGGTGCGAGCGGAAGTCTCCCAGCTTGGCGGAAAAATGCACATCGGTGTAATTGTGGTCCATCAAGCGCAACCAGGGTGGCAGCATGAACATCGTACCGCCCTCGACCATCATGGCCTTGAGCCGCGGGAACCGCTCAAATACGCCTCCCCAGATCATGAAGGTCAGCGGTCGCACCAACCACCACATCACCTCGGAAACATAAACACCCATCGCACCGGGCAGTTGCTCCGAGCTATCTACTACCGGCCATTCCTTGCCAAAGTACTCCGGGTGCGGGGCCGGGCCGGAGTGAAAATGGACCACGACGCCCAGGTCCTGGCACACCTCCCAGAAAGGGTCATAGCGGGTGTGATGGTAGGGGTCGTACTCGCCCCAAAGCGTTGGAATCATCACGGCGCGCAGGCCGTTATCCACGCACCAGCGCACCGCATCGACGGCCTGCTGCACGTCGAATAACAGGGGGATCGAGGCGACGCCGATGTGACGCGCGGGATCGTTGGCACAAAATTCCGCCAACCAGCGGTTGTGGGCCATGGCACCGGCCCACTGCAATTCGGGTACCGCATCGCGGGGAGACAGGCCCAGTCCGGCACCAAACGGCGGGGTATTCTGCTCAGTGATGCCGTCCGGGAAAATAATTTCCGCAGCGATGCCATCACCGGCAAGCATTTTCAACCGTTCCTGGTAATCCCAGGCTCCTGTGAGCTGCTGCTTGACCGGGGCACGCCAGGCATCATTGATTTCCTTGATGAGGAAACTGGACTCCGCCTTGTCCATCATTTCCACCTGGATGGGCACGGCCACATCCATCATCTCGTGATACTTCGACTCCACATAGGGTTTGTAATCGGCAATAGGCAAACCGGCATGGCAGTCGGTCGACACCACGATCAAACGCTCAGACATGACTAAAACTCACTCACCTTGCTGTTTTCAATACAGCTAAATCTATTCCCAAATGCGCAAACTTGCACATTTGTATACAAAATAGTTTAATGAGACCGGAATTGCAACCTGCATTACGGAAGTTTCATGGACACAGTAGAGGCGCCAATCGGTCGCCGGGAAAAGCGCAAAATCGAGATCCGTGGCCGGATAGAAGACGCCGCCTATCACCTGTTCAAGGCACAGGGTATTGAAGAGACCTCCATCGAGCAGATCTGCGAAGAAGCCGATGTTGCACGCCGCACGTTCTACGGATACTTCCCCAATAAACACGCACTGCTGGGCGGCCTGGGGGTGTCTCGACTGTACAGTCAATCTGAACCGATGCTGCAGCAGCTTATGGCCAATTTCAGTACCACCCGGCAGAGACTGGAGGCAATGATCGACTATATCGAGTCGAATTTTGCCGCCTACGAAGACGTTGACCGGCAGCTCATACTGCTGGCGCCCTCTACCTTTGCTAACGACACCGAGCAACAACGTGAAATTGGTAACTCGGCGATTGCCAGCTTTACCCACCTGATCCTCGCGGGACAGGAAGCGGGTGACGCGAAAACTGAATTCTCTCCCGAAATTCTCGCCACCATGGTTGTCGGCACCCTCAACACCCTGACCACCAGCTGGGCTATCGACAGCAGCTACCCCATATTCGCCAAGCTGGAGGAAGCCCGGCTCATGTTCGAGCAGGTCATTTGCCGGGATCAAAGCTGAACACTGCAGCTCTCTGCAACCGGCCTCGCCACCACCGGCAGCTGCCCTATAATGGCTCCCCCCGATAGCCGCTTTAAGGCAACAATGCCATGAATGACAGTACCGACCTACCCGCCATGAGGCGCTTCATCGCGGTAGACCCGGACGATCAGTCCCTATCCATTCAACAGGAACCGCTACCAGCACCAGGCCCGGGCGAAGTACTGGTGAAAGTGCACGCGGCTGGCATCAATCGCGCCGACCTGATGCAGCGCGCAGGACTGTACCCTCCTCCACCCGATGCGTCTCCCATATTGGGATTGGAAGTATCGGGCGAAGTTGTCGCCCTGGGGCCAGATACCGGGGGCTGGCAGGCTGGCGACCCGATCTGCGCGCTGACCCACGGTGGTGGCTATGCCGATTATACGATCGCCCGGCTGTCGCAAAGCTTTCCCGTCCCTGAAGGCTACAGCATGGAAGAGGCCGCCGCCCTCCCGGAGGCAGTGCTGACCGTCTGGCACAACCTGTTCCAGCGATGCCAGCTGCAAGCCGGCGAAAAAGTGCTGATTCACGGCGGTGCCAGTGGCATAGGCACATTCGCAATAGCCCTGTGCCACGCCATGGGGGCAGAGGTTTACACCACCGCTGGCAGCGACGACAAGTGCCGCGCGCTGGAGGCCATGGGTGCGCAGCGAGCAATAAACTACAAGACCGAGGACTTCGAAACTGTACTGGACGGGCTGGGCATGCGCGACAAGATCAATGTGATTCTCGACATGGCTGGCGGCGACTTCGTCCAGAAGAACCTGAACATCGCAGCACCGGAGGGGCGAATCGTTTACATCGCTTTTATCCGCGGTTTCAAAGCTGACCTGAACCTGGTGCCACTGCTGATGAAGCGGTTGACCGTAACGGGCTCAACCCTGCGGGCGCAGAGCTTCGAGCAGAAAGCCGTCATGGTCGAGGAGATCCTGGAGCGGGTTTACCCCCACCTGGAGAATGGCACCGTGAGGCCGGTTATCGACAGTACCTATCCCCTGCAGCAAGTTGCAGACGCCCAGGCCCGCATGCAGGAGGGCAGCCATATGGGCAAAATCATTCTTACCATGAAGGACTAAAACCGTGCAGAGATTCAACAACAAGGTAGCGCTAGTTACCGGCGCAGGATCGGGTATTGGCCGGGCAACCGCCGTCCGGCTTGCCAGCGAGGGCGCCAAGGTCGTGCTCGCCGACAT
>CAZPVJ010000111.1:0-3867 GCA_964590005.1 uncultured Alteromonadaceae bacterium
GGAATTCTGGCACGACCTCATGGTGGTGTGGATGCTCTGTTACGCGATTACCAATGTCCAGTGGGAGATACCCTGGTTTGTGTTTTCGCGTTTCGTGTTTGACAACATTCAGACACTCGATGACCTGGTAGCTCAAACAGACTACATGCGTGAGTCACCCTGGCACATGTACTACTGGGTGCTGGGTACCTTCGGTGTACTTGACCTGCGCACGGTGAATCACAACGGCACCTTTTTTGCGCTGGAAATGTTCTCGTTTGCTAACCTGGCAATGACCTTCTACTTCTTCCATCTCAACACGAAGCGCTCACCCTACCGTTATCTGCTCGTGGTGATCGGCTGCGGTGAACCCATAGCCGCCACAGTGATTTTCAGTTTCTCTGAGGTCTTTGATGGTTTCGTGAACATGCCGGGTGATGTCTGGGATACGCTGCTGGCACTGGTGTGGACCCAGTACCAGTACATTATTTTCCCGATGATATTCGGCGCGTTGGCCTCGAGGATGCTACTGGAGGATCTAAGGTATAGCGCAGTGCAGCAACCAGCGATCGCTTGAGTGGTCTGACCCAGGGGATGCAACCGAGTTGCGATCAATCGTGCCGATCAAACCCTGGCACCAATATTGGTTCAATTTTCTCGACTCTTTCCGGGTACGCCCGCACTCGTAAGGAGTAGCGGGCTTGGGTGTGCTACTGTTTTCCCTATAAATATAACAATGATGGGAAATACTGCTCATGTGTATACGCAATGCCTTGCGCACGATGTGCGCTGCCCTGGTACTAATCAGCCCTTCCACCACGACTTACGCCCAACTGGAAGAGGTGATAGTGACGGCCCAGAAACGGGCCGAGTCCGCCCAGGATGTCCCGATCGCGGTAACCGCGTTTGACGCGGAAAGCCTGGATGCGAAACAGATATCCAGTTTCCAGGACATCCGCTTCGCCGCGCCCAATGTGACCGTATCCAAGGGCAACTTCACCGCTACCAATTTCCAGATCAGGGGGATTGGCAGGAACCTGGTGGCGGCGTCGGGCGATGATGGGGTGAGTATTCATGTCAATGAGGTACCGCTTATCGTGCCGCGCCTCTACGAAACCGAATACTATGACGTGCAATCCGTTGAAGTTCTGCGGGGACCGCAGGGCACCCTGTACGGCCGCAACGCTACCGGCGGTGCCGTTAACATGACGACAGCCCGAGCCAGTACTGATAGCTTCAGCGGCAATGTCGAAGGCCAGTACGGCGATTACGACCACAAGAAGTTGAAGGGGCATGTGAATGTGCCTCTGGGAGACCAGGTGGCAGTCCGCTTGGCCGGCCTCTGGCTTGAGCGGGACGGTTACACCGAGAATGTTTTCAACGGCAATGACGTCGATGGCCGGGATACGTATTCAGTGCGCGGATCCCTGGCGTTCCAACCCACCGACAACACAAACATCGACTTAATGGTCAGCTACTTCGAAGAGGACAGTAACCGAAGTCGAAGCCAGAAGACGATGTGTGCGAATGACCCCTCCGGCTTGCTGGGATGCCTCCCGGACGGGCTTGACTTCGACTTACCGAACCCCAGTTCCCAGCTCACCAATATTCTTGCGTCAGACGCGATTCTTGGGCCGCTGGGTATCTTCGAACTGGGTAGCAACGAGCGAGGCTTCAACCCTAACGACGTGCGCAAGACCTATTCCGAGCAGGACCCTGAGTATTACTCCGACGAGACCCTGGTGACCCTGAATATCTCGCACGCTTTCGATCGGCACACGCTGGACATTGTCGCGGGTTACCAGGAAACCGTGGTGGATTCGCAGATGGATTACCTCTGGTCTTATGACCAGAATGGCATAGAAATTCCGGCGCTCTTCCCGCTGCTGTTTCCCGAATCCTATGCGACGCTCTTTCCCGACGGCAAGATCGGTATCTCGGCACCGGGCGGCAATGACAACGGCTCCATCGCCGGCAGAGTTCGTGAGCGGGTGGGTGGTCTGGAAGCCTACGATAATTCCAATGGCAGCAGTGAGCAGTACAGCGTAGAGATACGCATGGCCTCGGATTATGACGGTATGTTCAACTGGCTTGGTGGCGTGTTCTACCTGGATGACGACCAGACCAGCGAATACTATGTGATTGCGTCCGGTTTTGACTACCTGGCCGCTACCGGCGCCCAGGCCGATGGCTTTGGCCTGGTTTCCCCGTTCTTTAAAAGCGAAACCTCCGACTACAACATTGAATCCATGGCGATCTTCGGTGAGGTGTACCTGGATGTCACCGATACACTGAAGCTGACCGTTGGCGCCCGTTATTCACAGGATGAGAAGACCATCAGCGATAGACAGTTGTTATTCAATGAGGCGCAGGCCCTGGGCCAGGATTCGCCCAACGGTACGGCTTCTCGCAATGATGACGAGGAGTGGCAGGAGTACACAGGACGCGTGGTTTTGGATTGGGCTGTGACCAAAGACAGCCTTGTCTACGTCTCACTTTCCCGGGGGTATAAGCCCGGTGGTTACAACCCGCCTTTCGACCCGTTGATTTTCCCCGATAGCGAGAAGACCTTCGATCCGGAGTTCGTTGATGCGTTTGAGATCGGTAGCAAGAACATCTTCTTCAACGGCACACTGCAGGCCAATGCCTCCGTGTTCTTTTACGACTATGAAGATCTGCAGGTCTCGAAAATCATCAATCGAACTTCATTCAACGAAAACACCAACGCCGAGATCTACGGGCTCGAGGCGGAGTTGGCCTGGGCCCCGAACGAAAACTGGCTGTTGAATGGCAACTTCGCCTACCTGAAAGCGGAAGTCCAGGATTTCCAGAGCTTAGATACCCGTGATCCTACCCAGGGCCGCGAGGATGTGACCTTGATCAAGGATATTACCAATGCCTCCAATTGCGTCGCGCTGATCGACCCTGAGATCTTTGGCGCAATTGCCGGCTCCCAGTTTTCGAGTTGCAATGCCCTGGAGGCAGCCGGTCTTCCGATTATCGGGGGTATCGAGGCGGATCTCGATGGTAACCAGTTGCAGAATGCTCCCGAGTATTCGCTCAGCCTGGGGGCTCAGTACACGTTCTACCTGCCGCAGGACCACTCGCTGGATCTGAGGGTCGACTACTATTGGCAGGACGAGATGTACGGTCGCTCGTTTAATCGCGCCGCCGACAAAATCGATTCCTGGGATGTCTGGAACGCCCAGGCGACGTTAACGTCGGCGAATAACTCCTGGTATGCGCGCGCGTACATCAAGAATATTGCGGATGATGATCATATTGTCGGCCAGTATGTTACCGATTCCTCATCGGGTCTGTTTACCAACGTGTTTGCTATTGAACCACGTACCTATGGCATAGCGCTGGGGTACAACTTCAACTAGCGATTCGCAGGCCGTGTTGAAGGCGCTGGGCGGGCGGGGCTATCGTGCCTTGCCTATCAGATCGCCTGCCCGGCCAGCCAAAGCTATACTGGTTGCATGACGGACCAGCCCGATAAACAAGCTACCAACCAGGCGTACTCCTTGCTGCAGGAGGCGAGTTTCCTTGAGGAACTCTCACAGGTCGCCGAGCGTGATGGCAAAAGCCGGGAGCAGGCCGAGAAATACGCGCGCAAGTGCCTCACCGAAATAGCGGCGACACCGCGAGACTCATGGCTGTCGCCCGCCGCCAGGATGGCGCGTTTTATCTACACCCGCAGTTATCACCCCGAACTGGATATCAATGTGGAAGCCCTGGAACGCATCAGGGAGCTCTCCAAGGACCAGTTGCTGCTGTTCATGTGGTCTCACAAATCGCACATGGACAGCTTCGTGTTCCTGCTTTCACTCTACGACAACCAGTTCAAGCCACTGCCGTTGGTATTTGCCGGCATTAACATGAATT
>CAZPVJ010000112.1:0-16125 GCA_964590005.1 uncultured Alteromonadaceae bacterium
GTGGCTACAAGCCCATAGAAGGGGATTTCTGGTCGACTATCTCCGAGGTCGATACTCTCAGGGAGGGAGATTGCACCCTGCACCGAATCCCCCGTAAGTCACTGCCTGACGCCTATCCGAATATGTTCGTTTATGACGACCAGGAGTTCATCGCCTTTGTCAAAAGAGTCGATAAGGAGTTCGTTTACCTGCGCTGCGACAGTCGAGACAATCTCATGCACCGGCGTTTCTGGGGTCTCGCACCGCGTAACCTGGAACAGGCGATGGCAATGGCTCTATTGGATGACGATAGCGTGGATATGACGGTGATGACTGGCCCCGCGGGCTCGGGCAAGACACTATTGGCGCTGTCCTACGGTCTTCACGCCATCCTGGAACAGAAAAAGTACAGCAAGTTGATCGTCGCTCGGTCGACACCGCCTATCGCCGAGGACATCGGGTTTCTGCCAGGTACCGAGGAGGAAAAAATGGCACCCTGGCTGGCGGCATTCGACGATAACCTGGAAATCCTTCACGGCACCGATGAGTCCTGCCACGGCAGTATCGACTATGTGAAGGAACGGGCGAACATCCAGTTCAAGTCGCTGAATTTCATGCGTGGGCGATCGTTCAACAACGCGTACATCATTATCGACGAGAGCCAGGGCTTGACCCAGTTCCAGCTTAAGTCGGTGATCAGTCGTGTGGGAGCGGATTCGAAAATCTTGGTCCTGGGCAATCTGGCGCAGATAGATAACAAGTACATCTCGCCGCTGACCTCGGGGTTGACCTACCTGGTGGAGAAAAGCAAAGCCTATCCCCACGCCGGCATCATGCATGTAAACGGCATCGTGCGTTCGCGGTTGGCGGCTTTTGCCGAGGAAAACCTGTAGCGCTTTACTGGATGCCTGCCGTGATCATTCGATTGCGGCGGGCATTGCTTCCATTTCCGAATCATCTTCCGCGTCCCGTGACCTGCGCACCCGACGCAGGTCACGCTCCAGCGCTATCTCCAGCCGGACCACGAAGCCCCAGACAATCTCGCGATCCTCGTCGAGGTTGCGGCGGCGATAGTTGATGGCGGGCTCCAGTTCCATGAACAGGAAATCCCGGTAGACCTGGCGCCGCCAGGTCAAGCCAAGGCGGTAGTTCTTGACGAAGCTGTCGGGGCGGGTCACGCCGCGGATGGCACCGAAATAATTGATGGCGAAGGGCCTGCGTGCGTCCGGGTTGTAGCGGTGTCGCAGTCCCAGCCGTGTGCGCCATTCCACGCCGTCAGTTTGTTCGCCCCAGATCCCGCGGTTGCTCCAGCGCCACTGGCTGTCCTCGTTGCGAGTGCGGTTAAGGTCCAGGGTAGAGATCGAGTAGAAGCCCTCGCCGTCTTCGTATTGCACTCTCTCGACGAAGCGGTAACTGTGGCGCTCGTCGATCGGTCCCTCGTTTCGGTATTTCACCCCGGGGCGCAGGTTGCTGGACGAGATACCCATGGTGACATCAAACCGCGATCGCCCGCCGTCCCGAATTTCGTACTGTAAGCCTACCCGGTCATCGACATCCCGGTCGGCCTCGTCGGTGAAGTCCGAGTCCTGGCCGCTGAACACGAGGTTCAGCCGCCGGGAGATTCTGGGTAGCTGCAATTTGCCCCTGATGCGGGCCTTGAAGTCATGGCCCCCGTCTGACTCCCAGTCATCGACCAGTTCCAGGCGCAAGAGTGATTCCGCTTGCTCGAGGTCGTATTCCGGATCCCCGAAAAATGCGTCCATCCACTCAGTGAGTGCCTGCGCCTGGTCGGTAACGTAGGCGTGGCTGTCGTCGACCCAGTTGATATCTTCCTCGAGATGTTCCTCGCGAATCTCCTCGAGAATTTCCTCTTCGTCCGGGGCGAGCGGTTCCCAGTTACCCAGCATATCCTCGGAAGTCTCTGCTTCCGCCGCGATCTCTTGCTGATTGGGGGCGGATGGCTGCTGTGCCAGCGTCAGCGCAGGTAAAAGGGCAAAAATAAGTGGCCAAATCTTCACAATATCGGGAGGAACACTTTTCTCTTGTAAGCGATACACTACGCCCCATGGACAGACTTTTCATCTTTTTCCAACATCTTGTTCCCCAGCATTTGCTGTCACGCCTGACCGGCTGGCTGGCTGAGGTTCGCTACCCGATATGGCTCAAGAACTGGGTTATTGGCCGCTTTATTGATCACTTCGAAGTGGATATGAGTGAAGCCGCCGAGCCGGATCACGAGGCGTATCCCAACTTCAATGAGTTTTTTACACGTCCCCTCGCCGACGGCGCCAGGCCCATAGCCGGTACCGATATTGTTTGCCCGGCTGACGGTGCGATTAGCCAGTTGGGCGAGATTGAACAGGAAAGAATTTTCCAGGCCAAAGGCCAGTGGTTTTCAACCCGCGAGTTGTTAGGCGGTGATGAGGAGCGCGCTGCACTTTTTCAGGAGGGTGAATTCGCAACGATCTATCTTTCGCCGCGAGATTATCACCGCGTGCATATGCCGATAGCCGGCAAGCTCACCGCAACAACCTACATACCAGGTAAGCTGTTTTCGGTGAATGGGGTGACTGCTGAGAACGTCGAGCGTTTGTTTGCTCGTAACGAGCGACTTGTTTGTTATTTTGACACGCCGGCAGGGCCAATGGCCCTCGTACTGGTGGGTGCGATGGTGGTGGCCGGTATTGAAACTGTCTGGTCCGGTCAGGTCGCGCCGCCACTCAAGGAACCCTGTACCCTGGATTATCAGCAGTTACCCGCCGCAATAGACCTTGCCAAGGGCGAGGAGATGGGTCGGTTCAAGTTGGGTTCCACGGTCATTCTGTTATTCCCCAAGGGATCCATTGACTGGGATGACCGCTATGTAGCCGGGACTTCGACCCGGCTTGGTGAGCCGCTAGCCACCCTGGCAACCTCGTAGATTTTCGCTCTGTACGAGTGCTGCAGTGCTGGGTGTCCAGCAGCGGGCGATGGCCTGTGTGGCAAATAGATGGGAGCTGTGTTTTACAGCGCCTCCAGCGATCCAATGATCCTGCGGTAACTGTCCAGTCGCTCCAGTGAAATTTTTCCCTGGTCTTGGGCCTGCAGGATCGCGCACCCAGGTTCCTGCTGATGCTGGCAGTCTCGGAACTTGCAGGTTCCCAGGAACGGTCGAAACTCTACAAAGCCCTGTTCAACCTGCTCCTTGGTCATATGCCAGAGCCCGAATTCCCTGATGCCCGGTGAATCAATCAAGGTGCCGCCGGTAGGCAGGTGAAACAGGCGGGCAGTGGTCGTGGTATGGGTTCCCTTGAGTGAGTTTTCCGACAGGGCGCCCACGCGCAAGTCGGCTTCGGGCAGCAAGGCGTTAACCAGTGATGATTTGCCCACCCCGGACTGGCCGACAAAAATGCTGGTTCTATCGCGCAGAGCGGCGTGAAGCGTCTCCATGCCGTCGAACCGGGAGGCCCTCAACACGCGGTATCCCAGGGTGGGGTAAACCGCCAGCATGTCGTCCAGCAGCGCCTGCAGGGCCGCATCCTGCTGAAGTAGGTCGATCTTATTGAGCAGTAAGACAGGTTCTATGCCGACACTTTCTGCCGCTACAAGGTAACGGTCGATCAGGTTGCTGTGGGGCTCGGGAAAGGGTGCGATAACGATAAAAATCTGGTCGATATTGGCGGCGACCGGTTTAAGCGACCCATAGGGATCGGGGCGGCACAGCTCGCTGTGTCGCTCCAGCTGTGCAACCACCACACCGGTGGGGTCTCCATCGCACCAGACAACCCGGTCACCGGTAACCAGGCCCCCGAGGTTTGCCCGCATATGGCAGCGCCTGCTCTCGCCATCACTGGATTCCACTTCGACCTGAGTGCCGAAGTGAGCGGTGATCATACCTTCCTGTTCGGGACCAAGATCGCCCGCGGTCAATGCCTCTTCGGCGCGCTCCTGCCGTCCGGACGCTCTTTTGGCGCGCTCTTCCTGAATTTTGTTGACACGCCAGGCCTGTCGCCGGGAGAGTTTTCGCTTACTCATATCAGCATTATTGGGGGAGTCACCTCGACTGTCGAGCCAATTTGCTACACTGGCTACTGCTGCAGCGCGAGAGTAAAGGAGAGGCCGTTAATGCAGAGTGCCAGTAACCTGGTCTGGGTGGATCTGGAAATGACTGGATTGGATCCGGATGCTGATGTGGTTATCGAAATAGCCAGCATCGTGACAGACAGCGACTTGAATACATTGGCGGAGGGCCCGGTAATCGCTATCCACCAGCCTGACGAAGTGCTGGCGGCCATGGACGAGTGGAATACCAGCCACCATAACAGCTCCGGTCTGGTGGACCGGGTAAAGGCCAGCTCTTACGACGAAAACCGGGCCGCTCAGGAGACTATCGCCTTTCTGGATCAATGGGTGCCTCGCAACAGCTCACCCATGTGCGGCAATACGATATGCCAGGACCGCCGATTTATGGCTCGCCACCTGCCTGATCTGGAGGCCTGGTTTCACTATCGTAACCTGGACGTGAGTACGCTGAAGATCCTGATGCAGCGCTGGCGACCTGAGCTTGAAGCTGGGTTTACCAAGAGCGGCGCCCATCTCGCGCTGGATGATATTCGCGAGTCGATTGAAGAAATGCGCTATTACCGTGAGCATTTTCTGCGAGCGGACTAAATGAGGCCTTAATTGGATTAATCCATTTTCCAATGGCAATTTTCTAGGTACACTGAAACGCGTAGGTGGGACGTGCGGGGGCAAGGATTGATTCCCCGTTACAAGGATCGAGGCCCGGGCAAACCAAAGCTCCCGGGCAATGACACTTAAGGAAAAGTGACATGAGTTCAGCCGAGTCTGCTATGGAACAACAGGAAAAATCCACCGGATCATTTTGGCGCGAGCTGCGGCGGCGCAAAGTGGTGCGCACGCTTATACTTTACATCCTGGTCTGCTGGGGTGCCTTGCAGGTGGGCGATATTCTTTTCCCCGCGGTTGGCTTCGACCCGGACGTGGGTTCCCGTAACTTTCTGTATTTGGCGATACTGGGTTTTCCCATAACCTTTGCACTGGCCTGGTTTTTCCAAATTACCCAGCACGGCATTGTTCGCACCAGCTCTTTTGTCGAGCGACGTGTGTTGTCTAATGTGTCGCCATTGAATGATCGTCGCCGCGAGGGCGTCGGAACCTATTTTCGCAAAGGTGAAACGCCGGGAGAATACATCTGGAGCCTGACTGCTGAGACGGGTCCCCTGGCCGGCTTGAGCTTTGGTCTGGGAGGGCCGTTTGTGCTGGGTCGTGCCCTGGAAAGTGATATCGCTGTGGTGAGTCCCCATGTGTCTCGCCAGCACGCGCGCTTCGAAGTGGTGGACGACCAGCTTTATGTTGAGGATCTGGGCTCCTCTAACGGCACCGTGGTAAATGGCCGGGTGATAGATAGCAGGCAGGCCCTGCGAAACGAAGATGAGATCCGTTTTCACGATATTATATTCAAGGTGTCTGAGGCGTTTACCAAGCCACGCAGCGAGATGGACGCGATGAACCAGACAACGTTTATCCAGGCCGTTGACCTGGAAAAAGATCTACAAAACGGCAAGTCTGACTGACCCTTGTGCCTGGCCTACTGACTGGGCTGGAGACACCGCACAAATCCCATCATGTGAAGACGCCGTGCTCGAGGGTTTCTGTCGACCCCGCTACTGCCGGTAGTGGCGTCCTATCAGGGCGGCTAGAACAACCACCAAATGGCGAGCGCCATCATCACACCGGTTAAGAGTATGATCTTACCGTTGTGGCCGACTGGGCGTGCCGCGGCCGCGATAGAAGGTATTTCCTGGGTTGTTTGGAGATCGGGTCGGTCCTCTCCGGCTTCCTCGATTACGGTTTCTGCAGGTGCACCCACTACCACGATCGTCACGTTGTCATGACCACCCGCCCCCAGGGCAGCAGCTTGCAGTGCCTCAACCTGGGCCTGGTTGGTGTGTTGATGCTTCATTATGCCAGCCATTTTCACGGTCGAGACTTCGTCGGATAGACCATCACTGCATAAGATGATCTGTTGCCCGGTTAGCAGCGTGCCCGTGATGCGATCCGGTTTTAAGTCCACGTTCTCCGATACACCCAGTGACTGGGTCAGCACGTGGCGATCGGGGTGTTTGGCGGCTTCTTCCCGGGTGAGTATGCCCTTGGCGACCAGTTCACTGACGGGATTATGGTCTCGACTTAACTGTCGGACCGCGCCGTCATAAAGGTAGGCTCTGCTGTCCCCAACCCAGGCTATTTCATAGTCGTTACCCTGCATCCGCAGTGCTACCACGGTGGACCCCATATTGCTGCCCGTATCCCGTGACTGGATCTCCTTTAGCACTGCCTGGTGTGCGTGTTTGATGGCCTCAACCAGGGTGGTACCGGCGGCAACGTGCTCCTTGATAGTACTGCGGACGATTTCGGAGGCAACCTCACCGTGGGAGTGCCCGCCAACGCCATCGGCTACCAGCCATAAGCCCATGTCCGGGTTGGCGTCGTAACAATCTTCATTGTGATCCCGCACGAGACCCTGGTGGGTGCTGGCGGCAAATTGCGTCATGTGTGTGTCCGTCGTTGGGTTTTGCGACTTTATCTTCCCGTGGAATGGGGCAGGGTACGCGAACTCATGCCTCTATACCATGCTGAAACAGTGCCCAGTTCACATGTTCGGCAACTAAATCAGAGGATATATCCCTGCGTGTCTGTAATGCGGTAATAATCTTGTCAGAGGAGGGCGCATTACCCAGCGCCACGGCGAGGTTACGCAGCCAGCGTTCGTAACCGATACGCCGGATGGCCGAGCCCTCGGTGTTGGTCAGCCAGGTCTCTTCGTCCCAGAGGAATAAATCGACCAGATCGCTGTCAGCGAGCTTGTGGCGGGGCTGAAAGTCGCTTTCCGCGGTTGGCTGCGCGAATTTGTTCCACGGGCAGACCAGTTGGCAGTCGTCGCAGCCAAAAACCCTGTTGCCCATCAAGGGGCGGAGCTGTGGGTCTATGCTGCCCTTGTGCTCGATGGTCAGGTAGGAAATACAGCGGCGGGCATCCAGCTGGAAAGGGCCGGTAAAAGCCTGCGTCGGGCAAATTTCCAGGCAGGCGGTGCAGCTGCCGCAGTGTTTGGAGGTTTGCGGTGGGTCGGGCGGCAGAGGTAGGTCGGTGTAAATTTCTCCCAGGAAGAACCAGGAGCCGGCCTCCTCGTTGATCAGCATGGTGTTCTTGGCGATCCAGCCCAGCCTGGTGCGCTCAGCGATGGCTCGCTCCAGTACCGGGGCACTGTCGACGAAGGCGCGGTAGTTGCCGCCGCCGGCCTCCTGTTCGATCCGGCGCGCGAGTTTTGCCAGGCGCTTGCGAATCAGCTTGTGGTAATCCCGGCCCAGGGCGTAGCGCGATACATAGGCTTTTTCCGGCGCATCCAGTACCTCCAATGGCTGGGTACCGTCAGCCAGGTAGTCCATGCGCAGCGACAACACTCTGCAGGTATCGGGGATCAACTCTTCCGGCCGTGACCGTTTGGTGCCATGGCTCGCCATAAAAGCCATGTTGCCGTGATAACCCGCATTGAGCCACTTTTGCAGGTAGGCTTCGTGTTCTGCGAGGTTGATGTCGCTGATGCCAATGCTTTGAAAGCCCAGTTCCTCCGCCCAGGTACGTATGCGGGTGATCAGCTCTTTATCGGCTAGTACTGACTGCTCAGGCTTCATCCTGCTGCGCCGGGCTCCTCGTAGAGCGTATAATTCTGTCATAGTTTGACCCACGACGGAGTGCGAGGAAGCCACATCAACATGGACTATTCCCCGATGGAGCGATTGTACAGCGCCGACCAGACCCGGGCGCTGGACCAGGAAGCGATAAAATCGCACGGTATTGCGGGTATTACGCTGATGGCTCGCGCCGCGCAGGCGACTTTCGATTGTCTGGTGACAGTTTGGCCAGACCCGGAGCATGTACAGATCCTGTGTGGCACCGGCAACAACGGTGGCGATGGTTTTTTGGTGGCTGATATCGCGCACAAACGGGGGATTCCAGTAACGGTCTGGCAGCTGGGTGACCCGGGGAAAATTCGCGGAGATGCGGCGCTGGCGCGAACGCAGGCGCTGGATAATGGCGTCAATATCCAAACCTACTCTCCCGGTGTGCTGGGATCCGAGGGGCTTGTTGTAGATGCCATGCTGGGCACCGGTCTGGGCGGTGAGGTTCGTGCGCCTTATGCCGATGCGATTGCCGAGATTAACGACCTGTCAGTACCGGTGCTGGCCGTTGATATACCTTCTGGTCTTTGCTCCGATACTGGCAAAATCCTCGGCTCAGCTGTTATCGCCGACGTTACCGTGAGTTTTATTGGCTTGAAGCAGGGCCTCTATACCGCTGCCGGCCCGGACTGTGCAGGTGAAATCGAATTTTCCAGCCTGGGTGTGCCCGACAAGGTTTACCAATCAGTGCCTGCAGAGGTTTGTCTGCTCGATCTGGCAACGTTGCTTGAGCAATTCCCCGCGCGACCGGGCCAATCGCACAAAGGGTCCTATGGCACTGTGCTGGTAATCGGCGGTGATTATGGGATGGCTGGGGCAGCCGCACTCGCGGGCGAGGCCGCGCTCCGCACTGGTGCCGGCTTGGTGCGGGTAGCAACCCAACCGGAGCATGTGCCGGCCATTGTTGCCCGTACCCCGGAGTTGATGGCGCGTGGCGTGTCCTCGGGTCTCGAGCTCATGTCACTCGTTGATGCCGCGGATATCCTGGTGGTGGGCCCCGGGCTGGGTCAGTCCCACTGGTCGGAACAGTTACTGCAGGTGGCGGCGGAGAGTGGCAAACCCATGGTGCTGGATGCCGATGGTCTCAACCTGCTTGCGCAGGGACGAGTGGTGGCTCAGACAGCTCGCGACAACTGGCTGCTAACCCCACATCCGGGAGAGGCGGCCAGACTGCTCTCGCTGGATACTGCACAGGTACAGGCGGACCGATTCGCGACCGCGCGCATGCTGCGGGAGCGTTTCGGAGGCGTTGCAATCCTGAAGGGTAATGGCAGCCTTATAGCCGACGGGGATGGCCTGAAATTGAGTGATTACGGTAACCCCGGCATGGCCACAGGCGGTATGGGCGATGTTTTGAGCGGTATTTTAGGGGGCTTGTTGGCCCAGGGCCTGGAAGCAGGCGATGCGGCCGCTCTTGGGGTCTGTCTGCATGGGGCCGCGGCCGATATCGCGGCCGAGGACGGGCAGCGCGGGCTGGCAGCTTCTGACCTGATCGCGCCCCTGCGTGCGCTGTTGGGCTGAATGAGCGCAGTAAACTTACTCGCCCCTGACGAAGACGCCATGGTAAGCCTTGGCGGGCGTATCGGCGGGGCGCTGGACGGCGGTATGGTCGTTTACCTGCGCGGCGAGCTGGGTATGGGCAAAACCACGCTGTCGCGCGGGATAATTCAATCGCTGGGCCACACCGGGGCGGTGAAAAGCCCCACCTATACACTGGTTGAACCGTACCTGTTTGACAGTCGTGCGCTCTACCATTTTGACCTCTATCGCCTGGGTGACCCCGAGGAACTCGAGTTCATGGGTATTCGAGATTATTTCGGGCCAGACTCCATTGCGCTTGTGGAATGGCCAGATCGGGGTAAAGGAATTTTGCCCCCCGCGGATTTAGTGATTACCATAGACCGTGAGGGTGATGGACGCAGGGTGAGCCTGCGCGCTGACACGCCAGCGGGGGCTGACGTAGTGGGCGTCTTCGAGGGGAAGGCCTGAACCCCGGGACCGACAATAACGGTAACGCTTGACAGCACCACGCGGTGCGGGGCGGGAGTGAAATGGACAGGGTTTTCCGGATCTGTGTGATCCTGGGCTTGGCGCTGGCGGCGGTGGTCGCGCGATCGGCCGAGGTGCATGACGTGCGCCTGTGGCGAGCACCTGATCACACCCGCGTTGTGTTCGATCTCACCGGTCCCGCCAGTCACAAGTTACTGGTGCTGGACAAGCCCGCACGCATCGTCGTCGATATTTCAGATACGCGCCTCAAAACCGAGCTTGGCAAGCTGTCGCTAGCCGATACACCGATCACCAAATTGCGCTCTGGGGTGCGCGAGGGTACTGACTTGCGTGTGGTATTTGAGATGTCAGCCAAGGTTAACCCGCGTAGTTTCGCCCTAAAAGCCAACGAGCAGGCCGGTGACAGGCTGGTGCTGGATCTGTACGACCAGAATGGTCGCAGTACCGCGACCGTCAAGAAGAGTGTGAAGCAGCCCTCGGCCAAACGCGACATTATTATTGCAATCGACGCTGGTCATGGCGGCGAGGACCCGGGCGCGCTGGGTCCCAGGCGCTTGCGTGAGAAGGATGTGGTACTGGCCATTGCCCGGGAGCTGCACAAGCTGTTTGAGCGCGACTCCGGTTTCAAACCGACCCTGGTTCGCACCGGGGATTACTACATCAGCCTGCGCGGCCGGCGCGAGCTTGCCCGCCAGCGCCAGGCCGATCTGTTTGTTTCAGTGCATGCCGATGCATTCAAGCGTAAGGAGGCAAACGGTGCCTCTGTGTACGCCCTGTCCACCAGCGGGGCCACCAGTACCGCCGCGCGCTACCTCGCTCAGCGAGAGAATGCCGCGGACCTGGTGGGTGGTGTTAGTCTGTCCGACAAGGACGATGTACTGGCCGGTGTGCTGGCGGATCTGTCCATGACCTCGACGCTGGATACCAGCCTGCAACTGGGCGACCGGGTCTTGCGCAAAATGGACACCATTGCCCACCTGCACAAGAAAAATGTCGAGCAAGCCGGGTTCGCGGTGCTCAAGTCACCGGATATTCCCTCCATTCTGGTCGAAACCGGCTTCATCTCGAATCCGAAGGAAGCCAGTAAACTTGCCACCCGCAACTACCAGCAGAAAATGGCGCGCATGATTCACGCGGGCATCAAGGACTACTTCCTCGATCACCCGCCGCAGGGCACCTTGCTGGCCTGGCAGAAGCGCCAGGGCGGGCTGGAGTACACGATCGCCCGGGGTGATACACTGTCCGACATCGCCCAGCGTTTTAACGTTTCGGTGAATGATTTGAAGGACCGCAATGGCATCAGTGGTACCCGTATCCTGGTAGGCCAGAAGCTGACTATCCCCACAACCTGACGCCCGGCACCGCACATGTCTCGTATACATCGCCTCAGCACGAGGCTGGCTAACCAGATTGCCGCTGGCGAAGTCGTCGAGCGACCCGCGTCGGTGGTCAAAGAGGTGCTCGAAAATAGCCTGGATGCCGGCGCTACCCGCATCGATATTGATGTCGAGAGCGGCGGCTCCAAGCTGATCCGTATCCGCGACAACGGCGCCGGCATGGACCCGGAGGACCTGCCACTGGCGCTAGCCCGCCATGCCACCAGCAAGATAGCTTCTCTTGAAGACCTGGAGCGGGTTGGCAGTCTCGGCTTTCGCGGTGAGGCGCTGGCGAGCATAGGCTCGGTGTCGAAGCTGGCGCTGACCAGTAACAGCGATGACGCGGGTAGCGAAGGCTGCATGGCGATTAGCGAAGGTCGGGAGATGGAGGTCCAGGTAAGGCCGGCGCCGCACCCTCAGGGAACCACTGTTGAAGTGCGCGACCTGTTTTTCAATACGCCCGCCCGACGCAAGTTCCTTCGCACGGAGAAAACCGAGTTCAATCACCTTGAAGAGGTGGTCAAGCGGCTGGCCCTGTCGCGCTTTGATGTTGGCTTCAGTCTGCGCCATAACGGCAAGGTTATTCACACGCTCAAGCCCTGTACCAGTGACGCCGAGAAGCAGCGCCGTGTGGCATCGGTCTGTGGCCCCGCCTTCAAAGAGCAGGCGATTTATATCGAGACGGATCTCCCCGATTTCCGCTTGTGGGGTTGGGTTGGCCTGCCCACTTTTTCGCGTAGCCAGGCTGATCTGCAGTACTTTTTTGTTAACGGGCGAGTCATCCGGGACCGGCTTATTGCCCATGCCGTAAAACAGGCCTACCGCGATGTGCTCTACCATGGCCGGCACCCCGCATTCGTTCTCTACCTTGAGGTCGATCCGGCCCAGGTTGACGTCAATGTGCATCCGACCAAACATGAAGTGCGCTTCAGGGATGGTCGCAGCGTTCACAATTTTATTTTCAGTAGCTTGCACCGGGCGCTGGCCGACGTGCGCCCGGCGGATCAATTACCGGAACAGGTGGTGACCACGGCGGACGGCTCGGCTGTCAACACCGCAACCGGTGAGCTCTCACACCAGGGAGGGCTTGCCTGGGGTGCGCCCTCGACTGAACCCGGTGGCTACCGCCCCGCGTTGAGGCCTGTCGCTGGCGCGGCGATGGAGCAAGTGCGCAGTTATGGCCAGGTGCACCCGCCAGGCCAGGTGCAGGGGCTTCCCGAGCAAGCCGCTGAGGAAGACGTGCCACCCCTGGGTTACGCTCTGGCGCAGCTCAAGGGTATCTACATTCTTGCCGAGAATGCGCTGGGCCTGGTTCTGGTCGACATGCATGCAGCCCACGAGCGCATCACCTATGAACGGCTCAAGCGCTCGCGCGAAGAAGAGGGCATTCGCAGCCAGCCCTTGCTGGTTCCCCAGGCGATAGCAGTGAGTCAACGCGAGGTAGAGGTCGCCACGGCGCATCGGGGATTGTTCGAACAATTGGGGCTGGCCATTGAGGTAGGGGGTGAGGAAAGCCTTCTCATCCGTGAAATCCCGGTGACCTTGCGTGATTCCGACGTAGAGCTGTTACTGCGTGATGTGCTCTCTGACCTTATCGAATATGGCAGCACCGACCGCATCGAGGCGCACATGGACGAAATTCTGTCGACGATGGCCTGTCACGGATCGGTGCGTGCCAACCGACGGCTGACGATCCCGGAAATGAATGCGCTGCTGCGAGACATGGAGGAAACAGAGCGGTCGGGCCAGTGTAATCACGGGCGCCCCACGTGGACTCAGCTGGGCCTTGATGAACTGGACAAGCTGTTCCTTCGCGGCCGCTAAAAAGCCCCATGACGAAACCCCTGTTGCTGTGCCTGATGGGTCCTACCGCATCTGGCAAGACCAACCTGGCGATCTCGCTTGCAGGCGCGTTGGATAGCGAGCTGGTGAGCGTGGATTCGGCCCTGGTTTACCGAGGTCTCGATATCGGGGCCGCCAAGCCCGACTTTCCCCACCACCTTGTCGATATCAGGGATCTGTCCGAGGTTTATTCAGTCGCGGATTTTGTTGCAGATGCGAACCGGCTGGCTGACGAAATCGCAGCCAGGGGCAAAACCCCGATCTTTGTGGGTGGCACTATGCTGTATTTCAAGGCGTTCCTGGAGGGGCTGGCCGAGATGCCCGCCGCCGATCCGGATATCAGGGCCCAGATTGAGCGGGAAGCCGAGGCCTCGGGTTGGCCACTGCTGCACCAGGAGCTGGAGCGAGTCGACCCGGAATCTGCCGCCAGAATTCACCCCAATCACTCGCAGCGCCTGGCTCGAGCCCTGGAGGTCTATCGCGGCAGTGGTGTGCCGATAAGCCAGTGGCAAACCGGGTCGCCCGGGGAGCTGCCCGGCGATCGTTTTCGCATTGTTCAGGTGGCCATTTGTCCGCGCGAGCGCCGTGATTTGCATGATCGTATTGCCCATCGTTTTCAGCAAATGCTGGCAGACGGACTGCTGGCGGAGGTGGCGGAGCTGTATAACCGCAACGATCTTCACCTTAACCTGCCGGCCATGCGGACCGTGGGCTATCGCCAGTTGTGGCAGCATTTGGAGGGACAATACAGCCTTGAAGAGGCGGTGGAGCGGGCACTGGCCGCCACCCGCCAACTGGCCAAGCGCCAGCTGACCTGGTTACGTAAATGGCCTGATCTGCAGTGGATTTACACTGATCACGCTGGGAACATTGTTGAATCGACGCTGTCTGACCCTCCGGGCGCCGCAAATATGACGAATCCGTCAGATCTACTCTTGAAGTTCATTGCGTAAACCCCCATGTAGAGATCTGCTGATGTTCTATAATGAGCACAGTGGTAATGAGGGCCCATTGTTTGTCCCTAATGTTTGTAGGGCCATTGTGGTAAGGGACGGTAAGAGGCCAGTTTTATTTTTTTCGGCTCGATTTGAGCCTAGTAGGAGATAGCTATGTCAAAAGGGCACACGCTACAAGACCCTTACCTGAATATTCTGCGTAAGGAACGAGTACCCGTCTCAATTTACCTGGTTAATGGCATCAAGCTGCAGGGCCAGATCGAATCTTTCGATCAGTTCGTTGTGCTGCTGAAGAATACAGTTAGCCAAATGGTATACAAGCACGCCATTTCCACCGTGGTGCCATCGCGTGTGGTGCGTGTACCCATGCAGAATCCACCGGATGAAGACGGTGACGATAGCTGAGGTTTGTTCCGACGACTCTGCGAGTCGTTGTATAAACAGCACGTCCCAGCCCCGAGGTAGTATTGTTTTTTGAGCGTCCCGATTCGGGTGAGAGAGCAGTGCTCGTGCACCTGAACCTTGCCAGCGAAGCGGAGCGAGAGGACCCCAGGGAGTTCGAGGAACTGGTGATTTCGGCCGGAGGGGATCCCGTGGCTTACGTTATGGGGGCTCGCGAAGCGCCGCACCCCCGCACGTTTGTCGGCAGTGGCAAGCTAGAAGAGATAGCGGACGAGGTCAGGCTGCACGAAGCCGAGATCGTGATGTTCAACCACGCGCTCAGTCCAAGTCAGGAGCGCAACCTGGAGCAGGCTCTCGAGTGTCGTGTGCTGGATCGCACCGGCCTCATATTGGATATATTTGCCCAGCGGGCACGAACTCATGAGGGTAAGCTACAGGTCGAGTTGGCCCAGCTGCAGCATATGAGCACCCGACTGGTGCGAGGCTGGACCCACCTGGAACGGCAGAAGGGGGGTATCGGCCTGCGCGGGCCGGGTGAAACCCAGCTGGAGACCGATCGCCGTCTGTTGCGGGTCAGGATCAAGTCGATAACCGCGCGACTGGATAAGGTTCACAAGCAGCGCGACCAGGGCCGCCGTTCGCGTCGTCGGGCAGAAGTGCCGACCGTTTCATTGGTTGGCTACACCAATGCCGGCAAGTCCACCCTGTTTAATCGTATGACCGAGGCTGAGGTGTATGTGGCAGACCAGTTGTTTGCGACCCTCGACCCAACCCTGCGCCGGCTTGACCTGGAGCATGTTGGCTCAGTAGTGCTGGCTGATACGGTAGGATTTATCGCCCACTTGCCGCACAAGTTGGTGGAGGCCTTCAAGGCGACCCTGGAAGAAACACGCAATGCCGACCTTCTGCTGCATGTTATCGATGCTGCCACCGATGAGCGTGACGACAATATCTTCCAGGTCGATGAAGTGCTTGCCGAGATAGGGGCCGAAAAAATCCCCCAGCTCAGGGTCTACAACAAGATCGATCTGCTGGAACAGGGCCCACGTATTGACCGTAATGCCGAGGGCGTTCCCGAGCGGGTGTGGGTGAGCGCCGCGACCGGGGCAGGCAGCGAGTTACTGCTCGAGGCGATTGCGGAATTGGTAGGGCAGGATATGGTTCGAGAGGAACTGACTCTCGAGCCTGACCAGGGGAAACTGCGTGCGGCGCTCTACCAACTGGGCGCTGTGCAACATGAACAACACGGGGACGACGGGGTCGCGCACTTGAGTGTGTGCCTGCCGCGCTCCGACTGGAATCGGTTGATGGCGGCGGAGCGACCCGCTGTCTGCAACAAAATCTGATAGAATTTCGCGACTTTTCGATTAGGAGTTGATTATGGCCTGGAATGAACCGGGTGGCGGCGACAACAAACCCAGGGATCCCTGGGGCGGTGGAGACCAGGGACCCCCTGATCTCGATGAGGCGTTGAAGAAGCTGCAGGAAAAGCTGGGCGGCCTGTTTGGCGGCAGTGGTGGCTCTTCAAGCGGAGGCAGCGGCCTGTCTGGCGCTGCGTTGGGCGTGATTGCTGCCGGTGCTTTGCTCGTTTGGGCTCTTATGGGCTTTTACCAGATTGATGAGCAGGAGCGGGGTGTTGTGCTGCGTTTTGGTAAATACCACGACACGGTTCAGCCGGGCCTGCAATGGAATCCGCCACTCATTGATGAGGTCACCAAGGTCAATACCACCAAGGTGCGGGCGGCCAGTTTCCGTGAAGTGATGCTGACCCAGGATGAGAACATCGTGGAGGTGAAACTCTCGGCACAATACGTCATA
>CAZPVJ010000113.1:0-46679 GCA_964590005.1 uncultured Alteromonadaceae bacterium
TTTTTTTCGGGCGGCTTCTTCCTCGGCGCGTTGTTTGGCCTCGGCTTCCGCCTTCTTCCGCGCGGCTTCTTCAGCTTTCTTCCGGGCAGCTTCTTCTTTGGCGCGCTGCTTGGCCTCGGCTTCCGCCTTCTTACGCGCGGCTTCTTCAGCTTTTTTTCGGGCGGCTTCTTCCTCGGCGCGTTGTTTGGCCTCGGCTTCCGCCTTCTTACGGGCTTCTTCTTCGGCTTTCTTCCGGGCAGCTTCTTCCTCGGCGCGCTGCGTGGCCTCGGCTTCCGCCCTCTCGCGAGCAGCTGCTTCCTCGGCCTGCTGCTTGGACTCTCGTTCACTGCCCGTTTTTCCTGGGCGGGAGGGGACAGCCCAGCTCTGGTCTACCTGACCCGCTCGCCGCTGCAGAATATCTCTGTCCATGCCGCGAGCACTGGCTTTCGAGGATTCAGTTTGTTCAGGCTCTGTTGCTGGCTCTGGCTCCTTTGCGGGCGGGCTGGGGGGAGACTGTTCTTCGCCAGCTTTGACCAACTCCGAACCGAGGCCAATATCGTGTAGTTTGCGGAAATAGTCAGCGGCTTCCTTGCGCTCGAGGTTTCTTCGCAGAACAACAGGCTTGCCGCTGAAAAAGAGTTCGACGCGTTTTGGATCGTCGATAGCGAATAATTTTGCAAAGCCGGACTTCGCCCGCTCGGGATCATAACCCGGCAGGATCTCGCCCTTGAACGTGAGGTTGAACCTGTTCACCTCGCGTTATCCGCCCCTGTCTTCTTATCGTATGTTCTTTGAGAAATGTAAGGTCTTTCAAGCCGGTTTACCAGCTTCAGACTCGGTGATAATTCACGGGATGGGCGACAGGTCAAACGTTAAGCCGGCATTGCTGACCAGCCGGTCGAGTAACTTTTCACCCATGGCCGAACTCGGGGTCCAGAACCCACCCCCAACATCCAGCTCATTCTTAGCCAGGCACACCGCGGCTTCAGCCAGCATTTTAGAGGTTGAGCCATAGCCGGGATCCATGTCGCCGGTCACTTTGGCGCGCAAATCCTTTTTACTATCTGTGGGGTGCGCTGCGTGTAAAAACAGTTCGTAAAAGCCGGATTCTCGGGTCTCACGATCAGGACCCTCTCCCGGCTTTGGTAAAAACCGCTGTGCCAGCTTTCGGGTCGGCCCGATAGCCATAGTAAGCATGCCCGCGCCCATACCGATGGTATTGCGTACCGCCTGCCCGCGAGTTTCACAAAGTTGCGACTCTGAGTAACGAAAATCCTCGCCCCACGGCAATCCCATTAACGCGTTACTGCGTCTCACGACCCGGGAATTGATGGAGGACATGATGAACGGGCAGGTCCATTGGTGAAAATCGGCGTCATAAATGGCGCTGGTCTGGTCAGCTTCATCCAGGCCCTTGTCTAACCCCGCCGGATAGAGGCAGTAGGGATCGGCTAGTACTTTCTTTATTGACGGATCTTGACCGGCTTCCTCCAGCACGTGCAACAGGCTCGCTATCGTGCCTCCGCTGGCCGCACCCTTGCTGCGGCCCATGCGGGAACTGACCCTGTTACCGTAGACCCCATGCTGATCCATCATGGCTTTTTGCACGAACCAAGTACCCATATCTGACGGGATGGAATCGAAGCCGCAGGTGTGCACGATGCGCGCGCCGCTCTCCTCTGCCTTGGCCTGGAAGAGGGGGATAACTTTGGCCATCCACTGCACCTCTCCCGTCAGGTCACAGTAATGCGTGCCCGTCTCGGCGCAGGCTTCAACGAGAGGCGTACCGTATATGGCATAAGGTCCTACCGTTGTGCATATGACAGAGGCGCGGTTGGTAAGCGTCTTCAAGCTGCCTGGGTCGCTACTGTCAGCGGTGAATATGGCCAGGTTTTGCCGTTCCTGCTCAGCCAGGTAATCCCTGCGTACCTGTTCCAGTTTGGCCTGGTTTCTTCCGGCAATGGCCCACTTCAGCTCGCCGGTCACCCCATAAGTCTTAACCAGGTACTCGACAACCAGTTTGCCGGTGAATCCTGAAGCACCCCAAACGATGAGGTCGAAATCCTTTGCCATGTTATAGCTCCTTTGCCGAAGACTGGTGCAATTCTACGAAGGCTGCACACAGGTTGATGGTTTCCAGTGTATTGGCCAGGTTACGAGGCCCGGATTCAAGTGAGCTTATAATAGGTGAAAAAGTGGTTTCCACCGATAGGGCACGCTCTTTATCGCAGAAATCGTCGAACACCGCCACGAGCCCGCCGCGATTTTGTGCGGGAATACGCGCGAGTACCTCGTCCAGCTTTTCCTGGGTCCAGGCCCATATCGCATCACGGTTTGCTTCCCTTGCCATCTGGTACCAGAAAATATTGTAAATCTCATTATCACGTAATTCCGGCGAGAGAATGCGATCACGCATGATGGCGGCGACCCTGGGGTCTTCGCTCCAGGCAAGGGCACGTAGCAAGTGCTCGCGCAT
Organism: uncultured Alteromonadaceae bacterium; assembly: GCA_964590005.1. GTDB lineage: Bacteria > Pseudomonadota > Gammaproteobacteria > Pseudomonadales > Halieaceae > CALJFL01. Next base: position 2,456 of record CAZPVJ010000113.1, read on the forward strand.
CAGGGCATCATCAGATGTCAGGAAGTGCTGCCACAGTAGATCTGTAAAGCCCTGACCCGCTTCCTCCACCGCTACCCGCAGGGCCAACAAGCGGATGTTGGCGTCTATGGCTTTCGGATTAAGCGCGTTATTGCCGCCAAAGCCAGTAAATGCGAAGGCTTGTTCTGCGAGTGTCTGCCGGGTTGCGGCATCCTGCGCGGTCAGGGCCAGCGCGGACATTAGACGGGCGCGAAACTCTCTTTGATCCGCAGTTAGTGCCGGTAATGACTCAAGCTCAGCCAGGCGGGGCCGGTATAGCAGCTGAAGGCGCTGTTCGAATGCGGGTCTTTGATGCTCCTGCAAAACAAAATGTTTGATCTTGTTGATGTCGCTACTGGATGCCATCGCAACCCGGTAGGAATCTGCACTCAATAATGTTGGCAAAGACTCAAGGTACGCAGTCAGGTTCAGGCTGCCATCATTGAGCGCGGCACTCAGGCTGTCGGCGATGGATATTTGCTCGGCAGCTGTCAGGTCGGAGAACTGTGACAGCAATGCCTGCCATTGTTCCGCAGTCATCGACCATCGGTAGTAACCCGTTCCGTCACTATTGGGCATCAGGGTTTGCGGACATAGTTCGCCAGTCAGCGAGATTTCCTGCGTCGTTTCCGTCAATAAGGAGCAGACCTGATTCGTCTTGTCCCCGACTCGCAGGTCGGCACAGAAAGGAATGCCCCAGCTTTGGCTGCTGTCACCCTGGGAGCCCGCGGGCAAATACCGTCGCTGGGACGCCTTCAGCCTCGGTGTGGATTGATCGCAGTCAAACCGCAGGTCCACCGCCGGCATTCCGGGCAATTCGATGAAACTTTTGAAAGCGGCGGTCAGGTCGTCACGGGCTACGTGTGGATTTGCCGCTGCGATTGCCTCGATAAAATCAAATGCCGTGGTATTTCCGAAGGCGAAGTCCTTCATGTACTGACGGATACCGTCACGGAAGTTGTCTGGTCCCAGGAAGGCTTCAAACATCGTGAGTACGCCACCACCCTTGAGGTAGGTTATCCCGTTAAACGCCGAGCCGATGTCGGCGTGCCGCACAATCGGCTCGCGAATCTGGCGAGCGCTGGCCAGGCTATCCCTGCGCATCACCCAGTGAGAGCTGCTGGCCAGGGACTCGCGGTAGTTATCATCGGGGTAGAGTCGGTCGAGAATTATTGAGGCGTTCCAGGTAGCGAAAGATTCATTCAGCCAGATGTCATCCCACCATACCGGAGTAACCAGGTTGCCAAACCACTGATGCGCCAGTTCGTGCGCGTGTGTTATGCGGAAGTTCCGTTTCTGGCGTACCGAGCTGCTTTCGTCAAGTAACAACAACTGCTCCCTGTAGGTAATGGCTCCCGCGTTCTCCATTGCACCTGCGCGAAAATCCGGTACCGCTATAAGATCCAGCTTGGCATACGGGTAACGGGTGTCGAAATAGTGCTCCATGTCCAGCACTATCGCCTCGGTATTCTCCAGGGCGTAACGTATTTCCGGCCCTTTGCCGCGCGTGGTTATACCGCGCAGGGGTATTGGTTCGTCTCGGTATGCATTGGCGGGAATCGCCTGCCAGTCAACTACGTCAAAGGGGCCCACTGCAAAAGCCACCAGGTAGGTCGGCAAGGGCTTACTCGTAGCGTAGGTAATGTTCTTGTAGCCATCCTCGGTGGTCTCTGATAAGACCGGGGTGTTGGTAATAGATACCAGGTCCTGCGGAACTCTCAGGCTGATATCAAACGGCACCTTGAATGCAGGCTCGTCAAAAGAGGGGAAGGCCATGCGGGCCGAGGTCGATTCGAATTGGGTGTAAGCATAAGAAAGTTCACCCTGGACTACTTTGTAGAGGCCGTCGAGGCTGGTGTCGAAAGGTGCGCGGTAATCCAGTGTCAGGGTCACAGTGCCTGCCGGAAGCGCCGATGCCGAGCGCAAGCTGGCCACGCCGTTATCCGTTTCCTGCTTCCACTGCAACGGTATGCGCTCTCCTGATGGCAGTTCGGCGAAGGCGCTGGATACCTCCAGTGACTTGCCATGCAGCCAGATCAGTGAGGTCTCACCATCCAGGTCGATATCGATCTCCGTGGATCCGCTGAAATACTCCTGGCGCGGGTCGATGGTGAGTTGCAGCCGATAATGTGTCGGCGCTATTCCGTCAGGTAACCGCGCCTCTGGTGCTTCCGCCGGTAACCGGAGTATGTTCGCGGCCTTCGTATCGGTCGAGGTAAGTGGCGCGTCCTGGGAGCAGGCTGACAGATAAAACAGGCACAGAAGAAGCAGGGCGTTACGAGCAAATGATGCAGATGTCATGAATGCGGTTCCACAGGGTATTGTTCAATACAAATAGAGGCTTCGGGGGTGCCCTTAATTTATGCCGTGCATCATTTTTTTGAGAATGGGCGATGCCAGCAATAACAGCGCCGCGAAGCCAAGGCCCACCCAGAGCAACGAAGTAAACAGCTCGTTATAGCTGGCCAGAGCAGTGCCGATGTCGGTGACCGCGCCGTCCACGGTTTCTATGGCCGCCAATTTGGCCAGTTGCACCGCAACAAACTCGGAATAGGCCGTGGCCAGGAACCACGCGCCCATCATGACACCAACCACGCTGGGTACCGCCAGTTTGGTTACCGCAGACAGACCTACCGGAGACAGGCAGAGCTCCCCCGTGGTGTGCAGCAGGTAAGCCAGAATCATCCAGTAGGCGGAGACCAGCCCGGCTTCGTCGGGCATCGAAGCACCAATGACCAGCGCCCCAAATCCCAGACCTGCCTGGGCAATGCCCAGCGCAAATTTTACCGGCGTATTGGGCTCCATCCCGCGCCGTCCCAGCACTGTCCATAGCCAGGCGAACACCGGGGCGAAGAGGAAAATGAAAAATGAATTCAACGCGCCAAATTGCGCAGCGGTGAAGTTGACGCCCAGGACCTGACGGTCCATCACGCGGTCTGCAAACAGGGTCATGGACGCGGCGCTCTGCTCAAACAATGCCCAAAATACGACGGTGGACATAGTGAGAATGATCAGCACCAGCATCCTGCTGCGTTCTACGGCATTGCAACGGGTTGTAATAAACCAGGCCAGGCCAGCGAGTACCGCTACAGACAACGAGTTTAGCGCGATGCCGACAGCACCGTGGAATTGCAGCATTTGCCAGGCGACCACCACACCGCACAGGGCGCCGAGATAAATAGTCATTTCCCTGGAGAGCCCGAGGGCTGAGCGCTCCCTGAGCAATTCGGGATCACTGGGTTCAGCATGGCCGTGTAAGTGTTTCTGGCCGTTGATGAAGGTAGCGAGGCCAATTAGCATGCCGATACCAGCGGCCCCAAATCCGTAGGACCAGCCGTACGTTTCACCCAGATAACCGCACAGCAGGGTCGCGGTGAAGGCGCCGAGGTTAATCCCCATATAGAAAATGGTGAAGCCTGAATCCCGTCGCGGGTCGTTTTCGCCATACAGCTTACCCACAATGGTCGATATATTGGGTTTGAGAAAACCTACCCCGATGACAATCAGCGCGAGGGAGAAATAGAAGACCTGCAGGGCGCCCTCATCGCGCAATACCGTGCCGTTCACGGTCCTGGCCTGCTCGCCCTCGAAGGCCATGCCGAGGTGGCCAAGTACGAGCAGCATGCCACCAAATATGACTGCCTTGCGCATACCCAGGTAACGATCGGCGAGGAGGCCGCCGATTACGGGCATGGCGTAAACCATTGCCGCATAACCGCCCAAAACCTCCAGGCCATTGGTGTCACTGAACAGATGGTACTTGGTGAGGTACAGGAGCAGCAGGTATTTCATGCCGTAAAAGGAGAAACGCTCCCACAGCTCGGTGGCGAAGCAAACAAACAAGCCACGGGGGTGACCGATAAAGGCGGTATCTTGAGCCGGGTCTATCGATGGTGTCGTTACTGTCATTCGCCGTTGTCCGGTTGTCTAGTCATTGCGCGTTGGGACAGTATAAGCGCAATACCTTGAGACGAACGAGTGCGGGCTAACCTCCAGACAGATTGTAAATGCCTTCTTGGGTGGCAAGCTGTTGTTGATGGCCTATGATGGGTGGCCTGTACATTTGCAAATAGAGGAGTCACCGGCAATGAACGGCGCGGAGAGTTTACTGGCAACCCTGGTTGAGAATGGGGTCGATGTCTGCTTCACCAATCCAGGTACTTCGGAAATGCATTTCGTGGCGGCCCTTGATGAAGTGGCGGGTATGCGCTGCGTGCTCTGCTTGTTCGAGGGTGTTCTGAGTGGGGCTGCGGCGGGGTATGCGGCGATGGCAGGTAAGCCCGCGTCCACGCTGTTACACCTTGGGCCGGGTCTGGGTAATGCCCTGGCCAATGTACACAATGCCCGCAAGGGTAAGCTTCCGGTGGTCAACATCGTGGGCGACCACGCCACCTACCACGTCCAGTACGATGCGCCGCTGACCTCGGATATAGAGGGTATTGCGCGCCCGGTATCTGACTGGGTTCGTACTGCCGGGGCGCCAGCTCAGATCGCCATCGACGGTGCCGAGGCAGTGCGGCAGGCGGGTAGCAGTCGGATTGCGACCCTGGTTTTGCCGGCCGACGTGTCCTGGGGAGACAATCCGTCAGGCAGTGAAACCCGGGTGCAAATACCGGCTCCAGCGCCTGTTTCCCAGAGCAGGGTGGAAGACGCTATCGAGCGCCTCCGGTCCTCCTCGAATTGTATGATCATGGTAGGTGGCCGCCACGTCAGTGCGGAGCATAGTCGCGTGCTCAGTCAAATTGGCCAGGCCACTGGCGCCCGTATCGTGACCGAAACTTTTCCCGCTCGCCAATCCCGTGGCGCGGGCACCGGCGTTATCGAACGCCTGCCGTACCTGGCGGAGCTCGCTATAGATTACCTGAAGGATGTAGAGGATCTTATTCTGGTGGGCGCACCCTCACCGGTCTCATTTTTTGCCTATCCCGATCTGCCCAGCAAGATGGCAGCGCCCCAGTGCAATGAGTTCTGTCTGGCTGGCCCTGATGATGACATCGACCAGGTGCTTGCTGATCTTCTGTCGGGCCTGGATGCGAGTGGCGTCGAGCCGCAATTGCAACCGCTGGCGCCAGCCGAGGCGCCCGCGGGCGTACTCGATGCCGGCAGTGCTGCAGCGGTTCTGGCGCATTGCCTGCCAGAGGATGCGATTGTCGTCGATGAAAGCATCACCTCGGGTATGGCCTGCTTCCCGATGACGGCGACCGCGCGGTCTCATGACTGGCTTAACCTGACCGGTGGTGCAATAGGCTGGGGGCTTCCCGCTGCGGTCGGTGCAGCCATCGCCTGCCCCCAGCGCAAGGTCATCTGCCTGGAAGGAGATGGCAGCGCGATGTATACCATTCAGTCCCTTTGGACAATGGCGCGTGAGGCACTGGATGTTGTCGTGGTTATTTTCAATAACCGCAAGTACAGCATCCTGGAGTTGGAGTTCAGCCGTACCGGCGCCCGCGGCGGTACGCCCGGACCTAAGGCAGCGAGTACGCTCGATATCGGTACGCCCGACCTGGATTTTCTCGGTATCGCGCAGGGTATGGGGGTGCCGGCCAGCCGCGCCAGCTCGGCAGAGGCGTTCGCTGAGCAACTGCAAGACGCTATCGCTGACCCCGGCCCCAGATTGATCGAGGCGATGGTGCCGCCACTGCAGCTGGGTTAGCAGCGTACCTGCCGGGTGCAACACCACCAGGCAGCGGTAGCCTAACCCTCTACGGGAATGGCATCGATAGTCTATCCTGACTTATGATTACTGCCGGGTTAATGCCTGGCTGGGAGAGTGTGGATCATGCAGGGCGATATCGTGTCACAGGGTGTAGAGCTCATGCTTTTTGGTATGGGCACTGTCGTCGTTTTCCTTTCTTTATTGGTCGTGATGACGACGCTGATGTCAGCGGTTATAGGTCGCTATTTTGCTGAAGCCGAGCCCGCTGCTGTCGATGTGCGTGGCGGTACCGGCCAGGCGTCACCGAGCCCGGAGGTTATTGCCGCTATTACCGCTGCGATCCACCAGCACAGAAACCGCTAGTCGCCACCGCGCAGAAACCGGAGATTGTTTGAATGACGCAACAGGTTAAAAGCAAGCTGGGTATCACCGATGTGGTACTGCGCGACGCCCATCAGTCGCTGTTTGCAACCCGCCTGAGATTGGACGATATGCTGCCCATCGCTGCGCAGCTCGACGAGGTGGGTTTTTGGTCGCTGGAATCCTGGGGTGGCGCTACCTTTGACGCCTGTATCCGCTACCTGGGCGAAGACCCGTGGGAGCGTATGCGCGAGCTGAAGAAAGTTATGCCCAAGACGCCGCAACAGATGCTGTTCCGCGGACAGAATATCCTGGGCTATCGTCACTATGCAGATGACGTTGTGGAGAAGTTCGTGGAACGCGCCGCGGTGAATGGTGTTGACGTGTTTCGCGTGTTCGATGCGATGAACGATATGCGCAATATCGAGGTGGCGCTGAGGGCGGTCAAGCAAGTAGGCAGGCACGCTCAGGGAACCATCTCCTACACCCTGAGCCCGGTCCACGATATTGAATCCTGGGTGGAGCAGGGGAAGCGCATTGAGGATATGGGTGCCGATTCTATCGCGATCAAGGATATGGCGGGATTGTTGCGACCCTATGTGGGCTACGAACTTGTCAGTCGGCTCAAGGCCGCCTGTGATATCCCGATCCAGCTGCACTGTCATGCCACTACCGGGCTCTCTACCGCCACGATTTTGAAGTGTGTCGAGGCGGGTATCGACAATGTCGATACCTCCATATCCTCCATGTCGATGACCTACGGGCATTCGCCGACCGAGTCGGTGGTGGCGATACTTGAGGGGACCGATCGAGACACCGGACTCGATATCCACAAACTTGAGGAAATAGCCGCAGCGTTTCGCGAGGTGCGCAAAAAGTATGCCCAGTTCGAGGGCTCACTGCGTGGTGTTGACTCTCGAATCCTGGTGGCGCAGGTCCCTGGTGGCATGTTGACCAACATGGAGAACCAGCTCCGCGAACAGGGTGCCGCCGACCAGATGGATGCGGTGCTTGCAGAGATTCCCCGGGTGCGTGAGGACCTGGGCTATATCCCGCTGGTGACGCCGACCTCCCAGATCGTCGGTACCCAGTCGGTGCTCAACGTGCTTACCGGCGAGCGCTACAAGTCCATTTCGCGAGAGACTGCCGGGGTGTTGAAGGGTGAGTATGGCGCTACGCCTGCGCCGGTTAACGCGGAATTGCAGGCCCGGGTACTGGAGGGTGGCGAGCCGATAAACTGTCGACCAGCAGATTTGCTCGACGCTGAACTCGAAACGCTAACGGGAGAGTTGCGGACGCTGGGCGCTGAGAAGAGTATTAAGCTCGAGACGGGTGAGCGCGAAATCGATGACGTGCTGACTTACGCCCTGTTTCCACAGGTTGGTCTTAAATTCCTGGAAAACCGCGGTGACCCCGAGGCCTTTGAGCCCGCGCCGGGCTTGCCCGAAAAGGCACCTGCGCCCAGTTCAGCGCCCGCAGCTGGCGAAGAGGCCGGTGTGTATACGGTGAAAGTGAATGGCCAGCAATATGTAGTAGAGGTCTGCGAGGGTGGAGAAGTCGGGCAGATTACTGCCTCCGCTGCAGCGACCCCCGTACCCGTTGCACCACTGGCCGCTGCGGCACCCGCTGCCGGCGAATCCGTGACTGCGCCCCTGGCCGGCAATATCGTCAGGGTTGAGGTGGCCGCAGGCGATAACGTTGCCGCGGGTGATGTCCTGGTCATTCTCGAAGCGATGAAAATGGAAACAGAGGTGCGCGCCTCGCGCGATGGATCTGTCGCCAGCATCAGTATCAAGCCGGGTGATGTGGTTGCTGTTGGCGACACCTTAGTGACACTGGCCTAAACGCTATGGACAACCTGCTGCAGCTCTGGGGATCCTCCGGCCTGGCACAGATGACACCCGGTCAGGCGTTTATGGTGTTGATCGGCCTGTCGCTCCTGTTCCTCGCCATTCGGCGCGGCTTCGAGCCATTGTTGCTGGTGCCCATCGGTTTTGGTGGCATTCTTGCCAATATCCCGGGCGCGGGCCTGGCGTATTCGGCGGTGGAGAACGCGCTGTACGCTGCTGATCCTTTATTGTTGTCGCAAATGGCCACGGCCCTTGCCATGCAGGGTGGGGCGGGCGCCGCTGAGGTTCTCGCCGCCTACCAGGGTGCCGATCTCCAGATCCAGCTGAACGTGCAGGCACTGGCCCAGGATGCCGGCCATGGCAATGGGATGCTGTATAACTTTTACACCGTGGCTATAGCCAGCGGTGTCGCACCCCTGGTGATTTTTATGGGGGTAGGCGCGATGACCGACTTCGGGCCATTGCTGGCCAACCCAAGGACATTGTTCCTCGGTGCGGCTGCCCAGTTCGGTATTTTCGCAACCGTCCTGGGCGCAGTAGGCATGACATCCCTGGGCTGGATGGACTTCAGTATCGCCGATGCGGCTGCAATCGGCATTATCGGTGGCGCTGATGGCCCGACCGCAATTTATGTATCCAGTGTCCTGGCCCCTGACCTGCTCGGTCCGATAGCCGTGGCGGCATACTCTTACATGGCCCTGGTGCCGATGATCCAACCCCCGATCATGCGAGCACTGACAACCGAGGACGAACGCAAGATCGAGATGGTCCAGTTGCGCCCGGTCTCTCAGCGGGAAAAGATCGTTTTCCCCCTGGTATTGCTCATCCTTGTTGCACTGCTGTTGCCGGACGCTGCGCCACTTCTGGGAATGTTCTGTTTCGGTAACCTGATGAAAGAGTGCGGGGTGGTCGACCGGCTCAGTGATACAGCGCAGAATGCCCTGATCAATATCACGACGATCTTCCTGGGTTTATCCGTAGGCTCCAAGCTGGTGGCCGACAAATTCCTCGACCTGAATACGCTCGGTATTCTGGGCCTGGGTATTGTTGCTTTCGGTATTGGCACCGCGAGCGGCGTGTTAATCGCGAAGCTGATGAACCGCTTGGGGAGCACGCCTATCAACCCCCTGATCGGTTCAGCCGGGGTCTCTGCGGTACCCATGGCGGCACGCGTCAGTAATCGGGTTGGCCTTGAGTCCAACCCTCATAACTTTCTACTCATGCACGCCATGGGCCCCAATGTTGCAGGCGTTATAGGCTCCGCGGTTGCCGCCGGCGTGATGATTGCGCTGGTTGGGGGCTGAGTTGGCGCCGCATTGCGGCCGGTCCGCGAAGTTTTGTACACTGTCGACCTGACACGCTGAGCGGGCCCTGACGCCAATGAATCCCAATTTTCTCGATTTCGAACAGCCCATTGCGGAGCTGGAGGTCAAGATCGAAGAGCTACAGCTGGTAGGCTCTGACGCGGATATCAATATCAGCGAAGAAATAGAAACGCTGCGCGGCAAGAGCACCAAGCTCACCGAGAAGATTTACAGCAACCTCAGCGCCTGGGACATCGTCAAGGTAGCCCGCCACCCGCAGCGCCCCTATAGCCTGGATTACATTCCCCGGGTATTTACCGAATTCGATGAACTGCACGGGGATCGCCATTTCGGCGACGACAATGCCATTGTGGGTGGTATCGCTCGCCTGGATGGTCGCCCGGTGATGGTCATCGGCCAGGAAAAGGGCAGGGCGGTAAAAGACAAGGTGCAGCGCAATTTTGGCATGCCCAAGCCCGAGGGGTATCGCAAGGCGCTGCGTCTCATGGAGATGGCCGAGCGATTCGGGATGCCGGTAATAACCCTTATCGATACGCCCGGAGCATACCCCGGGATCGATTCCGAGGAGCGGGGTATCAGCGAGTCTATTGCCCAGAACCTGGCTGTCATGTCCAGGTTGTCGACACCGATTATTTGTGTGGTGATCGGCGAGGGCAGCTCGGGTGGTGCGCTGGGTATTGGCGTGGGTGACCACCTGGCAATGTTGCAGTACGCCACCTATTTTGTTATTTCGCCTGAGGGCTGCGCCAACATTATCTGGAAAAGCTCTGAGAATGCGCCCGATGCTGCCGAGGCGATGGGTGTAACCTCGGGTGTGCTGCAAGAACTGGGTATCGTTGATGCGACTATTCCTGAACCCCTGGGGGGCGCCCATCGGGATGTCGATCTGATGGCCGAGCGGATCAAGGAGCATATCATTGGGCAACTCGACAGCCTGCAGGAAATTCCGCTGGCTGATCTGCTCGAAAAGCGCTACCAGCGCTTGATGTCCTACGGTAATTAACGCCCGGCAAGGGCGACGTTCAGCCGAGCATGCCCCACGACACTCCAACAACGCAGGCCCTCACGGATCAGTTATCGTCACTGACTGACGCCGGACAATGGCTGGTGGCCTTTAGTGGCGGGCTCGATTCCACGGTTCTTTTACACCTCTTACACCGTTGGCGACAGGAGCACCCTGGCGCGCCGGGATTGAGCGCCGTGCATGTGAACCACGGACTGCAGGCTGGTGCAGACCAATGGCAGGCCCACTGTCAGTCCGTTTGCGACAGGCTCGGTATCGAACTGCTGGCGCACCGGATTACGATCGATATCGAGGGCCGTGGTGTAGAGGCAGCCGCGCGGGAAGGCCGGTATCGGGTTTTTGAAGGCTTGGTGTCGGACACTGATGTCTTGTTTATGGGCCATCATCTCGACGATCAGGTGGAAACGTTGTTCCTGCGCCTGCTTCGCGGTGCCGGCCTGAGCGGCCTGACGGCGATGCCGGCCAGTCGACCGCTGGGACAGGGCGTCCTGCACCGGCCGCTATTGTCTTACACACGTGGACAGCTGGAGAACTATGCCGCGGAGGCTGGCCTGGACTATGTCGAGGACCCGTCTAACGCGGATGTGAGTATGGACCGCAATTTTCTGCGCCAGCAGGTTCTGCCGGTGATTGCTCAGCGCTGGCCAGGTTATCGGGGCAATATCGGTCGAGCCATTGACCATCTAGCAGCTGCCGCGCAATGGCAGGCCGACCAGGCTCAGTCCCTGGGATTCATCAGTGACTGGGGCGATCCGGGCTTGCCGGTGTCTGGCTTGCTGGACCATCGCGGTCGATTACAGGAATCTATCCGGCTGTGGCTGGACTCGCTAGGCCTGACCATGCCCGATAGCGCGCCGCTGGTTGAATTTGCCCGTCAGTTACAGGAGGGCGACCCGGCCGGCCACCCCCGGCTTGCTACCGGGCGCTATGTTATCGAGCGTTTTCGGGACGCGGTGTACTTGCTGCCGTTCGCTGCGGGTGAGCAGCCGCCGGACAGCGAGGAGCTGCTGCCCGGGCGGCCGTTGGCTCTCGCGGGTATAGGGCGACTGCAACTGGTGCCAACTGCTGGCCCGGGACTGGCCCTGGAGCCTGGCCAGGGACTGGTTCTTCGCTGGCGTGAGGGGGGCGAGCGCTGTCAGCCAATCGACAGGGCGCATAGCGTAGCGCTCAAACAGTACCTGCAGGAGACGGCGGTGCCGCCGTGGTGGCGGGACAGGCTCCCCCTTCTGTATGCCGCTGATGAACTCGTGGCGGTCGCCGACCTGTGCCTTTGCCGCTGCGACCTGTTCAGGGAGCAAGCACCGGCGGGCGAAAGTAATTGGAATCTTGCCTGGGATCGAAAAACTCCGGGGGTGGGAGATTGAGCTGGCACGGGCTTTCTGTTAACCTGATTTCCCATCTTTTTGCAGGACTCGTGCTCTTCCATCCTCGGCGTTTGTGCCGTTGAGCGCGGAACTCGCAAGTCTAGAACTACAGCGTAATTAAAGGCTTTTCATGACGCGTTATCTTTTCGTCACGGGTGGTGTGGTTTCGTCCTTGGGTAAAGGGATCGCAGCCGCATCCCTGGCGGCAGTCCTGGAAGCCCGTGGCCTAAAAGTAACGCTGCTCAAACTCGACCCCTATATAAATGTAGACCCCGGCACTATGAGTCCCTTCCAGCACGGAGAGGTGTTCGTGACGGAAGACGGCGCTGAAACCGACCTCGACCTGGGCCACTACGAGCGTTTCACACACACCGTCATGAAGCGCAGCAATAATTTCACGACAGGCAGGGTCTATAACACGGTATTGCGCAAGGAGCGGCGAGGCGATTATCTCGGGGGCACGGTGCAGGTCATCCCCCATATCACCGACGAGATCAAGCGTCGCGTGGTTCTGGGCGCTGGCGATGCGGATGTCGCGGTGATTGAAATCGGAGGTACGGTCGGCGATATAGAAGGCCTTCCCTTCCTGGAGGCTGCCCGGCAGTTGAAGGTGGAGATGGGCTCCAACCGGGCCCTGCTGATGCACCTGACCCTGGTGCCCTATATCGCGACCGCTGGCGAAATCAAGACCAAGCCCACCCAGCACTCGGTCAAGGAGTTACGCTCGATCGGCTTACAGCCGGATATCTTGCTGTGTCGGTGTTCGGTCGAGATCGAGGAGAGCGCGCGCAAGAAGATCTCCCTCTTTACCAATGTCGAGGAGAGGGCGGTCATTCCGCTCATGGACGCCGATACCATTTACCGGATCCCGGGTGCGCTGCATGACCAGGGGCTGGACGACTTCGTGGTGGAGCGCTTCAACATCGACTGCCCGCCGGCGGACCTGTCAGAGTGGGATGACGTCATTGAGCGTAATTTTCGCGAGCCCGTTGGAACCGTGCGGGTGGCCATGGTCGGCAAGTATATGGACCTGTTGGATGCCTACAAGTCATTGAACGAGGCCCTGGATCACGCCGGTTTGCAAACGACCGCCAAGGTCAATATCGAACATATCGACGCCGAGGACATCGAGCGCGACGGCACCGGCGCCCTGGAAGGCGTGGACGCAATCCTGGTGCCCGGCGGATTTGGCGACCGTGGTGTGGAGGGTAAGATTACTGCCGTTCGCTATGCACGCGAGAATAATATCCCTTTCCTTGGCATTTGCCTGGGTATGCATGTGGCGCTGGTTGAGTATGCGCGTAATGTCTGTGACCTGGAGGGTGCCCACTCAACCGAGATGGAGCAGGCTACCCCGCACCCCATCGTGGCCCTGATTACCGAATGGCAAAATGCCGATGGCAGCACGCAGCAGCGGGATGAGTCCTCGGATATGGGCGGCACTATGCGCCTGGGGGCGCAGGAGTGCCACCTCGAAGAGGGTAGTAGGGTTCGGGAAATCTATGGCAAGAACTCGGTAATGGAGCGCCATCGTCACCGCTACGAAATCAACAACAATTATGTCGAGCAACTGCAGGCCGCCGGTGTTCGCGTGTGTGGCTGGTCGGCCGATCATTCCCTCGTTGAAATGATTGAATTGCCTGAGCATGCCTGGTTCGTAGCCTGCCAGTTTCACCCGGAGTTCACCTCGCGCCCGCGCGGAGGCCATCCGCTGTTCACCAGTTATATTGAGGCCGCGTTGCGACATGCCAGTTCGTGATGCCAGCGGGTTTTTCGCAAGCCGGGCTCCGGTGCGTCAGGGAGGCTCCCAGTGACCCAAACCCGCGTTACCCTCGGTGAGATCACTTTCGACAACAGCGCTCCATTTGTACTTATTGGCGGACTGAATGTGCTGGAAAGTCGAGAGCTGGCACTCGAAACGGCGGACCACTTCAAGGACGTGTGTGGTCGACTGGGAATACCCTATGTTTTCAAGGCATCGTTCGATAAGGCCAATCGGTCCTCAATTCATTCTTACCGTGGACCTGGGCTGGACGAGGGCCTGGCCATCCTGGCCGACGTCAAATCCCGCTGCGGTGTCCCGCTAATCACCGACGTGCATACCCCGGAGCAGGCGGCCCCGGTTGCAGCGGTATGTGACATTATCCAGTTGCCGGCTTTCCTGGCGCGCCAGACCGATCTGGTAGAGGCTATGGCGGCCACCGAGTCGGTTATCCACGTTAAGAAGCCGCAGTTTTTAAGTCCGAGCCAGATGGCGAATATCGTCGAGAAATTTGCCGAGTGCGGGAATGACAAGATCCTGCTGTGTGAGCGCGGCAGTAATTTTGGCTACGATAATCTCGTCGTAGATACCCTGGGTTTTGGTGTCATGAAGCAGTGCTGCGGCGACGTTCCCATGACATTTGATGTGACACACGCGCTGCAGTGTCGAGACCCGGGTGGCGCTGCCTCCGGGGGCCGACGCGGACAGTTGGTTGAACTTGCCCGTGCTGGCATGGCCGTGGGCCTGGCGGGCCTGTTCCTGGAAGCACACCCCGACCCTGACAAGGCACTGTGTGATGGCCCCAGTGCCTTACCTCTGACTCAGCTCGAGCCCCTGCTGGTGCAGATCAAGGCGCTCGATGACCTGGTCAAGGGCTTTGACCCTCTGGTCATTCATTAATCTTCTGAACAACGGAGTGCAACAATGAGTAATATCGCCGAAATACAGGCCTTTGAGGTCATGGATTCCCGCGGTAACCCCACTGTCATGGCGGAGGTTACCCTGGATTCAGGCGAAATCGGTGCAGCCTGCGCGCCTTCAGGCGCCTCTACAGGCTCTCGTGAGGCCCTGGAGCTGCGCGACGGTGACACGTCCCGGTACCTTGGTAAAGGTGTTCTGGCAGCTGTAGGAAACATCAATGGGCCTATTCGAGAGCTGTTGCTGGGCAGCGACGCGACCGATCAGCGTGCGCTTGATGCCGCAATGATTGCTGCGGATGGTACTGACAACAAAGCGAAGTTCGGCGCCAACGCAATCCTGGCAGTCTCGCTGGCCGCAGCAAAAGCCGCCGCTGCTGCTAAAAGTGTCCCGCTTTATCGTCATATAGCGGACATTAATGGCACCAGCGAATTCACCATGCCGGTTCCCATGATGAATATCCTCAATGGCGGAGAACATGCCGACAACAATGTTGATATTCAGGAGTTTATGGTTCAGCCCGTATCGGCGCCGACCTTCGCCGAGGCCCTGCGTACCGGCGCGGAAATATTCCACCACCTGAAAAAGGTGCTGTCGGGGCGTGGTCTCAGCACTGCGGTGGGCGACGAGGGCGGTTTCGCGCCCAACCTGCCTTCCAACGAGGCGGCCCTGGAGGCGATCGCCGAGGCGATTGCCAACGCCGGTTACCAGCTGGGCTCGGACGTTACGTTGGCGCTTGATTGCGCGGCCTCTGAGTTTTATCGCGACGGTGTTTACGATCTCGCCGGCGAGGGCAAGCAGTTCAGTAGTGAGCAATTCGCAGATTATCTGGCGGACTTGTCCCGTGCCCACCCCATTATCTCCATTGAGGACGGTCTGGACGAGTCCGACTGGGACGGCTGGAAGTTATTGACGGAGAAGATCGGTGAGTCGGTGCAGTTGGTCGGCGACGATCTGTTTGTCACCAATACCGCGATCCTGAAGCAGGGTATAGAGTTGGGGGTGGCCAATTCCATACTCATCAAGTTCAACCAGATTGGCAGCCTGAGCGAAACCCTGGACGCGATCGCGATGGCCAAGGCCGCTGGTTACACGGCGGTCATTTCACACCGTTCGGGCGAAACCGAGGACACCACCATCGCTGACCTGGCGGTCGCTACGGCGGCTGGGCAGATTAAAACCGGCTCGCTGTGTCGCTCCGATCGCGTGGCCAAGTACAATCGCCTGCTGCGGATCGAGGCGGAGTTGGGCGATCAGGCACCGTATCGCGGGCTCGCGGAATTTTCCCGCTAGGCTCGTAATGCTGCGCTGGCTACTGGCGATTCTGCTCCTGCTACTGGTTTTGCTGCAGTATCGATTGTGGATCGCGGAGGGTAGCCTCGCAGAGATGAAGCGGCTACAGCGGCAGGTTGTCGAGCAGACGGCCATCAATGCCGATTTAAAGGCCCGCAACGAGGTTCTCGAGCGGGAAGTGCTTAACCTGCAAAATGGTAACGACGGTGTGGAGCAGCGAGCCCGTGAACAGCTCGGCCTGATTCGAGAGGGCGAGGTGTTCTATCAGTTCGTCGATAAAGACGACGCCAGGCAAGCAGCGCCGTCGGTGGAGGGTCAGTAAGCGTGCACCGATGCTGGGCCGTGGTCCCCGCTGCCGGTGTAGGCTCGCGGATGGCCAGTGACACTCCCAAGCAATACCTTGTGATCGGCGGCAAAACCCTGCTGGAGCATAGCGTGCTGTCGCTGCTGCAATCTTCGTCAGTGGCGAAGGTGGTTGTTGCCCTGCACGCCGATGATACCGGGGCAGCGACACTCCCCGTGATGTCTGACCCGAAGGTGCGGGCAGTGACCGGCGGAGCACAGCGCAGCGACTCGGTGCTGGCAGGCCTCAATGAGTTACAGGCTCTGGGTGCCGGCGCGGACGATTGGGTGCTGGTGCATGACGCAGCCCGGCCCGGCTTGCGCACTGCGCTGGTTGAACAACTGATCACGCGGGTTGCAAGCAGCAATGTGGGTGGAATACTGGCGCTGCCAATAACGGACACCGTCAAGCAGGACGATGGCCAGGGGTGCGTGAAAGCAACCCTTGACCGGTCCTCCCTGTGGCGGGCCCAGACCCCGCAGATGTTTCGTCTCGGTGAACTCATGGCTGCCCTGGAGGCCGCCGCGAAGGACGCCGTGGAGGTGACGGATGAGGCGGCGGCAATGGAAAGGGCCGGGCACCCGGTGCAGTTGATCAACGGTGAGCCCGGCAATCTGAAAGTGACGAAGCCTGCCGACCTGGCCCTGGCGGCCTTCTACCTGGATAACATGGGCCGAGAGGCCTAGAGAGCAGGGTTTGCAAAAATGCGCATAGGGCATGGTTTTGATGTACATCGCTTCGGCGAGGGTGATCACGTTGTGCTTGGCGGCGTTAGAATCGACTGCGATCGCGGACTGCTGGCCCACTCCGACGGCGACGTTTTGATTCATGCGATATGCGATGCCTTGTTGGGCGCCCTGGGTGCCGGTGACATCGGCCGCCACTTTCCCGATACAGATCCCGCCAACGCCGGAATAGACAGCCGTGTCCTGTTGCGCAAAGTTGTTGCGATGGTGCACGAGCAGGGTTGGATACTGGCTAATCTCGACGCCACCCTGGTGGCAGAGGCGCCCCGAATGGCGCCACATGTCGAGGCCATGTGCAGCAACCTGGCGACCGACCTTGAGGCTGCGGTAGGCCGGATAAACGTCAAGGCCACGACCACCGAGGGCCTGGGTTTCACCGGTCGGGAAGAGGGCATAGCAGCACACGCCGTGGTGCTGTTGGAGGCTGACGGCGAATGATCCCCGCCTGGCCCCGAGCCTGGGGCAGTGCGCAGGGCACCGCAGTTTTGCGGAGGCGGCCCGAAGATTTCCAGGTGGTGGAAGTTTTGGGCTTCGATCTTTCCGGTGAGGGGGAGCATGCTTTTCTTCACCTGCAGAAGTGCGAATTGAACACCCTGGACCTGGTCAAGCGGGTCGCCCGGATAGCCGGCGTGCCGGCCAGAGATGTCGGCTACTCGGGCCTCAAGGATCGCAATGCACAGACCAGTCAATGGCTCAGTGTCGGGTTGGCTGGCCGCCCCGAGCCTGACTGGGGCGCGCTGGAGACTGATGGCAAGGTGCGGGTGCTTGCCAGCGGCCGGCACCTGAGGAAGCTCAAGCGCGGCGTGCATCGCGCCAATGCATTTCGTTTGCGTCTTGCAGAATTCCAGGGTGACAGGGATTCGCTTGAGTCCCGCTTGTCGCTTATCGCGCATTCAGGTGTACCCAATTACTTCGGTCGGCAGCGCTTTGGTCGCAATGGCGCCACCCTGGCACAGGCGCGAAGCTGGTTGTCCTCCGGTGGGCGACGGATAGCGCGCAATCGCCGCAGCTTGTACCTGTCAGCCCTGCGGGGACTCTGTTTCAACGAGTTACTTGCGCAGCGGGTGGCTGCGGGCACCTGGCAACAGCCGCAGGTTGGAGACGCGGTAGCGCTGGCCGGCAGCCGCAGCCTGTTTCGGGCGGATGGAGAGGAAGACCTGGCGGACAGGGCGCATTCCGGGGACGTTCATCCCGCGCTACCACTGTGGGGTAGAGGTCAGCCGGTGGCCGCGCCAGAGACACATGCCTCGCAGGGGGAGGCCTTGGCCGGGCTCGCCGATGTGCAGGCATTTCTTGAGGCCCAGGGCCTTGATTTGGCATACCGTGCCGCGCGGCTCATCCCGGATGACTTTTGCTGGCGGTTTTGTGATGATGGCAGCCCTGTGCTGGAGTTCAGCCTGGGGGCAGGTTGTTATGCCACGGCTATCGTCGATGAGTTGGTTCAGTACAGCGAAGGGGACCAGGGGAGTTGTATAAGCAGTGAATAGCGCCGACCTCAGCGGCATAGGAATGACCTCGCAGCGAACGCGCGAGCGGCTTATCCAACGCCTGGTGGATCAGGGAATCAAGGACCTGGCGGTATTGGATGTTATCCGCACGACGCCACGCCACCTGTTCCTGGATGAGGCGATGGCGCACCGCGCCTATGAGGATACTGCGCTGCCTATCGGCTACCAGCAAACACTCTCCCAGCCGTATATCGTTGCGCGTATGACCGAGCTGTTATTGGCTGATGGCCCGCGTGAACGGGTTCTAGAAATCGGTTCCGGTTCCGGCTACCAGACCGCTGTATTGGCGCAGCTCGTTGGCGAGGTCTATGCCGTGGAGCGTATCAAGCCACTGTTGGATAAATCGCGCCAGCGTATTCGTCGCCTCAAGTTGCGCAATGTGCACCTGCGACATGCAGACGGTATGCAGGGTTGGGAATCACAGGGCCCCTTTGATGGCATCCTGAGCGCCGCAGCGCCGGAACAGATACCCGAAGAACTGCTCCGCCAGCTCGCCCCCGGAGGGCGACTGGTGATCCCGGTGGGGGGTGATGCCCAGCACTTGCAGCTTGTGACTCGCGACCCCGAGGGCTTCTCCACAGAGATTGTCGAGGCTGTTCGTTTCGTGCCGTTGCGTCCCGGCACGGTGAGGTAAGGGCGTTGAAGCCACTAGCGGTATTTGTGCGCGGTATGCTGATGGGTGCAGCTGACATCGTTCCCGGTGTTTCCGGCGGCACAATGGCATTTATTACCGGCATTTATGACACGCTGATTGACAGTATTCGTGCCTTCGACCTGGAGTGCCTGCGGCTGGTGCTGCGCGGGCGAATCAGGGAAGCCTGGCAGCACGTGAATGGCAATTTCCTGCTGGCCCTGGCCCTCGGTATTGCTACCAGTATCCTGTCGCTGGCCAGGCTGATCTCCTGGGTGCTTGAGAATCACCCGGTACCCTTGTGGGCATTTTTCTTCGGCCTCATTCTGGCCTCGGCACTGGTGTTATTGCGTCAGGTTGGGCAGTGGAACGCCATCCGTGTGATTTGCCTGTTGGCGGGTATCGCGTTTGCCCTGACCATTGCCTTGTCACCGGTCGTCAATATGGACGTGGGTCTGGCAGGGGTTTTCATTTCTGGTTTTGTGGCTATTTGCGCGATGATCCTGCCGGGTATATCGGGGAGCTTTATTCTGGTCTTGCTGGGCATGTATGCAACGGTATTGAATGCCGTTAAATCCCTTGATATTGGGTTTATCGCGGTGCTGGGAGCGGGTGCGGTCGCTGGGCTGCTGTGCTTCTCCCGCATACTGCATTGGCTTTTGCACCACTACCATCGCGCTACGATGGCGGTGTTAACCGGGTTTTTGTTCGGCTCACTGGCTGTTGTCTGGCCGTGGAAGCGAGTGCTGGGCTGGGTAGTGGACCGCCATGGGGAGTTAAAGGCGGCTCAGCAGGTCCCGGTGTCTCCCGCAGAATATCTCACGGTAACAGGCCAGGATCCGCAGCTCGCGCTTTGCGTCGTCCTGATGGTGGTGGGCTTCAGCGCCGTCTGGATCATCGACGGCAAATGGGGGCGCGAGGTCGCCGACTAAATGCATGGCTTGTCCCTCTGACGTCACTAAGTGTATTGGACCCCCAGCTTCGGCCACCGGAGCTTGAGAGGTGCTGAGAGCCCTGTATTGCGTTTTGTTGCTGGGCTTACTGGCAGCTTGTGGCGGCAACCCGCCTGCACCGATTGAGGATCGTTATCCCAAGGGCAGTGAGTCGGTGTCGACCCGCTATTACACGGTCCAGCGCGGTGACACGCTGTACTCCATTGCATTTCGTTACGGTGTGGATTTTCGCAAGCTTGCGGCCGCCAATGGTATCGGTCCACCCTATACGATATATCCTGGGCAAAAGCTGGACCTGGAGCGCCAGGCGCCGGTTGCCGTTGCCAAGCCGCCAGCCCAGGCCAGCACGACGAACAAGAGCAGCAAGACCTCCGTGCCGCCGGCGACGAAACCTGCACATTCCAGTGGTACTGTTAAAACGCCGCCCCCGGTCACAAAGCCTTCATCGCCGCCTGTCACAAAATCGTCATCGTCATCTGTTACAAAGAAGACTGACACCTGGACAGGCGGTTCGGTAAAGGCCTGGCGATGGCCCGCCTCTGGAAGAGTTACGAGAGGGTATTCCTCCAGTGTGCACAAGGGAATCGACATCGGGGGTAAGCGTGGCGACAGTGTGGTGGCGGTAGCCGATGGCAAGGTAGTTTATGCGGGTACTGGCATTGTGGGTTTTGGTGAGCTGTTGATCGTCAAACATAACGAGGTCTACCTGAGCGCCTACGGACATAATGACCAGCTTCTGGTCGCGGAAGGGCAGCGCGTTAGTGCGGGGCAAAAAATTGCGACGAAAGGTAGCACGGGTACGGATACGGTTAAGCTCCACTTTGAAATTCGACGTGAGGGTAAACCCATAGACCCCATGCGGTTATTGCCCAGGCGTTAAAGGCCTGTCACCTGTGCCTCAGACGGGGCATTTCCCAGCCAGTAGCGCGATTATAAAATTCCAGTTGGCAGCTTGTAATTTCGCCGTAGCTTGGGGTAATCTGTTCGGCCGGCGAGAAATACTCTCAGTATTCGTACTAGAAAAAAATGAGGTATAGCCATGGATGTGGATAGAACAACAATAAGTCCCAAACGGACTCGGGGTACCCGCAAAGCCTCTTCTGACAAGGCTTCCGCGAAAAAGACACCCGATAGCACCAAGACGAAAAAGGCTACCGCTGCGAAGAAAAAGGCAGTCGATAAGGTGCCTGCCAGCCCGGACGTGGAAGTCGCCTCGGCGGTAGCTGAGGAGGAAGCCCGTTTCACCCGCGCCAAGGCTGCTCGTGGAGTAGAGCGTTCTCTTGACGCAACCCAGTTGTACTTGAATGAGATTGGCTACTCGCCGTTACTTACTGCGGATGAAGAAAAGTATTACTCGCGACTGGCGATAGCAGGCGATGAGTCCGGTCGCAAGCGCATGATAGAAAGTAATCTCCGACTTGTTGTCAAAATATCCCGCCGTTACATTAATCGCGGCTTAACCCTGCTGGACCTCATCGAAGAGGGTAACCTTGGGCTGATTCGCGCCGTAGAGAAGTTCGATCCAGAGCGCGGTTTCCGGTTTTCGACGTACGCCACCTGGTGGATCAGGCAGACGATAGAACGCGCGATCATGAACCAGACGCGTACCATTCGGTTACCGATACACGTGGTTAAGGAACTGAATGTTTACCTGCGTGCCGCTCGCGAGCTGACACAGAAGCTGGATCACGAACCCACCGCAGAAGAAATAGCGGATATGCTCGACAAACCAGCGGCTGATGTAAAACGGCTGCTTGGCTTAAACGAGCGTGTGACCTCGGTGGATACCCCGGTCGGCCCCGACTCTGACAAGGCGGTGCTGGACACTATAGCGGACACCCGCGTGTGTGATCCTTCGCAGTTGTTGCAAGACAGCGACATTAAAGACAGCATTGCGGACTGGCTTGAAGAACTCAGCGACAAGCAGCGCGAAGTTGTATCCCGACGCTTTGGGTTGCGTGGCTACGAAAGCAGCACACTGGAAGAGGTTGGTCGAGAAATTGGTCTGACTCGCGAGCGGGTAAGACAGATCCAGGTAGAAGCGCTCAAACGGTTGCGCACGATGATGGAAACTCAGGGCCTTACCGGGGAGTCGCTGTTTAGTTGATAAGTGCTCTTCGAACCACCTGAAGCGCCCGGCAACTGCCGGGCGTTTTTGTTTCCGCCTGAGAAATTAAACTGATGCCTGTCGATGTAACAGCCCGCTGGCAATAACTCGATGCGCAGGTATTCTCCAGCTCTTGCAACTGAGCGTTGCCAGATGAACCAATGATGGGGACAAGGCATGACTTATCAACGCGTAGTATTGAATGAATTCGGGGACCCGGAGCAAATGCGGGTCGAGGAAGTCGCTGAACTACCGCAACCCGGACCCGGCGAGGTACGCGTGCGGGTATTGACTGCCGGAACGGGTTTCACCGATACGATTATCCGCAAGGGCCAGTATCCTGGTGTAAAACAGAAGCCGCCATTCGTTCCAGGCTACGATTGGTTTGGTGTTGTTGATGCCCTCGGCGAGGGAGTCTCCTCTTTGCGTGTTGGCCAGTCAGTTGCCGATATGCCGGTAATTGGTAGCTACACGCAATACCTTTGCGTACCCGCAGACCGTGTCATCAGCGCACCAGACGGACTCGATCCGGAAGCGGCCGTTGCCATGATTCTGTCCTATACCACGGCCTACCAGATGCTCACCAGGATCAAGTCGCTTACCCCGGGGATGAGCTGCCTGGTACATGCCGCGGGCGGCGCGGTGGGTACAGCGTTACTCGAGTTGGGCCAATTGATGGGCCTGACGGTTTACGGAACAGCCTCCGCGCCCAAGCATGAGCTCGTCAGGCGCTACGGTGCCTTTCCGATCGACTATAAAAACCAGGACTTCGAGACAGTAATTGCCCAGGAGACCGATGGCAAAGGGGTCGATGTTGTATTCGATACCATTGGTGGCGCGAACTGGGCCAGGTCTTATCGCTGCCTGCATCGTGGCGGCTTGCTGGTCGGTTTTGGCGCCTTACAAGTGGGCACCGGGGAGGAGAGTGTGCCGAGTCTGCTCTGGGGTTTCGCGCGCCTGCTCGCGCTATGGAAACTCATTCCCGACGGCAAGACCTCCACGTTTTATAATATTCAGACGCGACGTGAAAAACACCCGGAGGAATTCAGGGAGGACGTGCAGGCGCTGTTTGGGCTGTTGGCGCAGGGCAAGCTGAGTCCAACGATTGCCTGGTCGGCGCCGCTGTCTGACGTCGTGGAAGTGCATCATCAAATTGAGCGTGCCGAGATTGCCGGCAAGGCCGTGCTGCGCTGTAGTCCGGCCTAGTCCGCTACCTGGTCGGGGAGTGGAGATGTCTGTACTGCGCTTAAGTTGCCGCTCAGGCCGGTGATCGGGTCCATGGGTTCGGTGCCGTTCACGTGCTGGATAACCCGGTAGAGCATGCCCGCAGCAGAGCCGTAAAGCAGGGCATTGGTGACCATGGCGTCGGTGTCTACTGCCTTGGCTCCCTCGATGAGTTTGGCGAATGTGGCGACAAAGTTCTCGGAATGACGGGTACGAATCTCTGTGCCGTAAAAGATTTCCTGCATTTTTTCCTGGTCGTCTCGCTCACCGGCAACCAGTGCAAGCATTTTTCGAATGAACCAGGCGTTGTCACCGCTACTGGCCTGCGCCCGTTGCTCGGAAAACTCATCAAACGTGATTTCACCGGTACCTGTGGGTCCACACACCGACACATACATAAAGCTGGCGATTGAGCCCAGTTGATCCTGCACCAGCGAGAGCAGCTTGAAATAACTGTCCCTGCGCGAATGCAGTTCAAGACGGCGCGCGCTCATCTCCTGAATATTGATGGCCTTGGTGTTTGCCGTAATCTCTTTTTGCTGCATAAAGTGGCCGATAACCAGCCAAAGGAAGGCCAGCGGCGCGAAGGCGCCTTCCAGGAAGCTACCGATATCCGCGGTGGGCAGGTGAACAAAATTGCCCCAACCGACGATCGACAGCAGGTAGATCAGTCCGGTACTGATCCATATTATGGTGACTGCGAGGCCAAAGGCTACTCGCCAGTCCAGGCGAAACCCTTTCTTGTTTTGTTCCATAGGCGATATTGTAGCAGAGGCCCAAACCTTCAGCGGAATTAGTACCTACATTCCGCCCACTCCGAATTTTCTCTTGAAATGATATGATAGTGTTTCAACTCAGTTGAGCAGAGGTATGAAACATGACGTTTCAGCAGTGGTATGGATATCGACCTGCGATCCCAGGGGCGAGCCTTGCTGTGTTGTTAGTAGTGGGTTGTTTGTTGGCGCCTTTCAGCCACGCCCAGTATCAGCCGCCGCAGAACCTCAATCCGAACGCGCCACGGTATCCCGACTTTGATACAACGCAGTCAGGCGAAGTTTGGCTGGTATACACCTACGAAATCGATGTCGACGGCCTCGTTAAAAAGCTGGAGATACACAGCTCCAACGGTGTTGAGACGGTCAACAATGCGATCGCTGCGCACATATCACAGATGCGCTATAAGCCGGCAATGCGCAATGGCAAGCCCGTGCTGACCTACGTGGGGCCCGTGTTTTTTACGCTGATTCTCGACGAGGAACGCCAGTTAACTCCCATATTCAAGCAGTACTATGATGCCGCCCAACAGCAGATAGCCGCCGGCGATTACGACGGCGCGTTCGAGAATGCGGTGGCGATGAGGGGTATGGCAAGACGCAACGCCTATGAAGAGGTCCAGGTGCAGTTGTTGGCTTCAAAACTGGCAGCGCATTGGGAGGACGATGCAGCGGAGCTGCAGCACCTCAAGCGCGCCGTGGAGTTCCAGACGCTGGCCGATTCCAAGGCCTTTAAGAACGGTTACCTGGAGCCCAACCAGTACCTGCTAACATTGGCTCGTATCCATGAACTGCAGCTGGACAACCAGATGTTGGCGGATGCCAGCAGAACGCTTTTCTCAATGATGAGCTTGAACGCTGACAGTATGATCACCACCGATTCACGATTCAGGCATGAGGAATTCGAGATACAGATTGACCAGACCAAACCCCTGGAGACCAAGGCAGAGCTGACACCCATCTACCGGGGTGGCCCCGGTTCATGGGAAGGCTGGCTGGCTCGCCCCCAGTTCGCGCTTGAAAATATTCGCGGAGGGAAGGTCGACTCGGTGTTCCTGGTCTGTGAAAACGGCGAGCGGAGACTGGATTATCCTTACAGTAAGCAATGGAGCATCCCGGCCGGTTTGAAGTCGTGCAAGGTAGAGGTTTCAGGTGCTTCAGGTACGCGTATGCTGCTCAGGCAATTACCCACTGTGGTAGCCCCCGCACCGGTTGGTTGATCAACAAAACCCGCAACATAAAAAACCCCGCTAAATGCGGGGTTTTTTTAGGGTACTGAACGGGAGGGTCTACCGCTCCAGCAGCGCCAGTTTGTCGGGTTTACCCGCCCACTCCTCAGCATCTGCCGGCGCTTCTTTCATCTCGGTGATGTTGGGCCAGACCTCCGCGAGTTCGGCATTGAGTTCCAGAAATACCTGCTGGTCCTCCGGGATTTCATCCTCTGAATAAATTGCATCAACCGGGCACTCGGGCTCACACAAGGCACAGTCGATACATTCGTCCGGATGGATGACCAGAAAATTGGGCCCCTCGTAGAAACAGTCTACCGGGCATACTTCCACGCAGTCGGTGTGCTTACACTTGATACATTGTTCGCCGACAATAAACGTCATATCGCGTTGGCCTCTCGCTCTTGGGGCTCAATTAAAGGTGGGCTAGTTTAACCGCAAGTGGGGCGCGTGAGAAGGGGTCAGCTCAGGCGTGCTTTCAGTGCATACAAAGCAGCTAGCGCATCCCGTGGGCTCAGCCCGTCGATGTCGAGTTCAGCAAGTTCTTCTATGACAGGATGCGGTTGTGGGGCGCTGAACAGGTCTGGCTGGCCCTGGGTCTCTGGCACGGTAGCCGGATGTTTTTCACCGCGTTCCAGGGCCGCCAGTTTCTCTTGCGCCGCCTTCAGTACGGGGGTGGGTATCCCGGCGAGCTTGGCCACCTGCAAGCCGAAACTCCGGTTGGCCGGGCCCTCCTGGATATTGTGCAGAAACACAACATGGTCCTGGTGTTCAGTGGCATCAAGGTGAACATTAGCCATGGTGGGGCACTGCTCTGGCAGGCTGGTAAGTTCGAAGTAGTGGGTGGCGAACAGGGTAAAGGCCTTGACTGACCTGGCCAATTGAACGGCCGCCGCCCACGCCAGGCTAAGGCCATCGAAGGTGCTGGTGCCACGACCCACCTCATCCATTAGCACCAGGCTTCGTGGGGTCGCGTTGTGCAGAATGTTGGCGGTCTCGGTCATCTCCACCATGAACGTCGAGCGGCCACTGGCGAGGTCATCCGAGGAGCCTATTCGGGTGAAAATGCGGTCCAGCGGTGCCAGTCGGGCGGCACTGGCAGGCACAAAACTGCCAATGTGGGCGAGCAGTGCGATGATTGCATTCTGCCGCATATAGGTCGACTTGCCGCCCATGTTGGGCCCCGTTATCAGCAACATGCGGCGCTTGCTATTGAGCAGAGCATCGTTGGCGATGAAGGGCTCGGTGAGCACTTGCTCGACAACCAGGTGCCTGCCCTGGCTAATTTCGAAGACTTCTTCATCGCAAAATTCGGGCTGGCAGAGACTGAGGCTGTCCGCGCGTTCCGCAAGGCAGGCCAGGACATCTATTTCGGAAACGGCAGCGGCGGTATCCTGGAGCGCGAACAGGTCCTCGTTCAGCCTTTCCACCAGGGCCTCGTACAGTGCCTTCTCCCTCGCCAGTGCCCGGCTTTTGCTGGACAGGGCCTTGTCCTCGAACTCTTTGAGTTCCGGTGTAATAAAGCGCTCCGCATTCTTCAGCGTTTGGCGGCGCAGATACTCCACCGGCGCGCGGTCTGATTGGGTGCGACTGATCTCGATATAGTAGCCGTGCACGCGGTTGTAACCGACCTTGAGTGTGGAGATGCCGGTCTGTTCTCTTTCCCGCTGCTCGATCTCCAACAGGTAATCGCCGGCGTTGGCGCTGATTGCTCGCAGTTCATCCAGTTCCGCGTCGTAGCCGGGGGCGATAACACCGCCTTCGCGGATGACGACCGGCGGATTTTCAATCACTGCCGACAACAAGAGCTCGACCAGTTCCGGGTAGTCGCCAGCCTGCTCACTCAGTTGGTCCAGCTTGTCACTGTTGCAACCGGACAGCTCGCTGCGCAGCTGCGGCAGCGCCGCCAATGAACTCACCAGGCGCGTCAGGTCACGTGGTCTGGCGGAGCGCAGAGCAACCCGCGCTAGTATCCTTTCCATATCGCCCACGGGTTTGAGCGACTCGCGTACCGTTTCGTAGTGGTAGTTGGAGCACAGCGCCTTGATGGCCTCCTGCCGTGCGCGCAGTGTATCGATATCGGTCAGGGGGCGGTGCAGCCAGCGGCGTAGCATGCGGCTGCCCATGGCGGTGATCCCGCAATCCATGACCGAGTACAGGGTATTGCTGTCGCCCCCGGTCAGGTTGATGTCGATTTCTAGATTCCTGCGTGTCGACGCATCCAGGATGACCGATTCGGCCCGGTTTTCATGCGCGATGGCACGGATATGGGGTAGTCGGCTGCGCTGGGTATCCTTGACGTACTGCAGTAGACAGCCGGCCGCGGCTAACGCCAACTCCAGGTCGTCACAGCCGAACCCTTTAAGGTCATGAGTTTGGAACTGATCGTTCAGCGCCCGGCGAGCACCGTCCAGATCAAACTCCCAGCTTGGCTGTGCCCGGGCGCCGCTGCGGCTGGTGATGGCGGTATGTCCGATCGTTTCGTCGTACAGGGTCTCAGCCGGGTCGAGGCGCTGCAGCTCCCCGCTGAGTGCTTCATCGCCGGTCACTTCCAGTAGTCTAAAGCGCCCGCTACCCAGGTCGAGGTAGGCGAGCCCGTAAGACTCATTGTGCCGGCTAACCGCTAACAGCAGGTTTTCGACGCGCTCGTCCAGCAAGGCTTCGTCACTGACCGTGCCGGGAGTGACCACCCGCACAACCTTGCGCTCCACCGGCCCCTTGCTGGTGGCCGGGTCACCGATTTGCTCGGCGATGGCCACAGATACCCCGGCCTTGACCAGCCGGGCCAGGTAGCCCTCGGCCGCGTGGTAGGGCACACCGCACATTGGAATTGGCTCGCCTGCAGATTTGCCGCGTGCGGTCAGGGTGATGTCGAGCAGGTCTGCCGCGCGTTTGGCATCATCAAAAAACAGTTCATAAAAGTCGCCCATCCGGTAGAAGACGAGATCGCGGGGATGTTCCCGCTTGATGCCCAGGTACTGTTGCATCATTGGCGTGTGCTGATGGTCTTTAACGGTGGCCACGGTATCTCGTCGGTCTGCGCTTGGCTCTGGCGGGTTCGAGGTGATTGTAAGCCATGCCCCTCCTGCAGGCTATGTCCGCACCGCGGATTATCCGCGCACGCGGCCATTGCGCAGTACCGGCTGACCTGTATAATCGCCAGCCCCCACGCTGCGGGGCCTGCGGGCCTCTACTCCAGGTTAATTCCCATGCCTACAGATAACGCCATTACCAGCTTCGCTGACCTGGATTTGCCTGATGCCTTGCGTCGTGCACTGGATGAAGTCGGCTATGAAACCCCGTCCGCGATCCAGGCGAAGACCATTCCGCATCTGCTGACCGGTTCAGATCTTGTGGGGCAGGCGCAGACCGGCACGGGTAAAACCGCCGCGTTTGCGTTGCCTGCACTGGCCCGGCTGGATATGAGCCAGAAAACGCCGCAGGTGCTGGTATTGACGCCTACGCGGGAGTTGGCCATACAGGTGGCCGAGGCTTTCCAGAAGTACGCGCATCACCTGTCGGGGTTCCATGTCCTGCCATTGTATGGTGGCTCTGATTACCGCTCCCAGTTACGCCAGCTCAAGCGCGGCGTTCAGGTCATCGTGGGCACCCCCGGCAGGGTTATGGACCATATGCGACGGGGTTCGCTGGACCTGACGGGTTTGCGCACCCTCGTGCTGGATGAGGCCGATGAAATGCTGCGTATGGGCTTTATCGATGATGTGGAATGGATTCTGGAACAAACGCCACCGGGGCGCCAGATCGCGTTGTTTTCGGCGACTATGCCCGACGCAATACGTCGTATAGCGCGGACCCACCTGGAGCAGCCCGAGGAAGTCACGATTGAGGTGACCGCGGTCGCCCAGGATGCGATCCGCCAACGGGTGTGGATGATGGCCGGAGCGAACAAGCTCGACGCCCTGACGCGTATTCTCGAGGTTGAGGACTTTGACGCGATCATCGTGTTTGTTCGAACCCGGATTTCGACGGTCGAACTCGCCGAGAAGCTTTCTGCCCGGGGTTACTCGGTAGCGGCGTTGAATGGCGATATCCCGCAACAACAGCGTGAAAAGACCGTCGATAGATTGCGGCGTGGAGAATTGGATATCGTCGTAGCGACCGATGTGGCTGCGCGCGGTCTGGACGTGGCCCGGATCAGCCACGTGATCAACTACGATATCCCTTACGATGTTGAGGCCTATATACACCGAATCGGCCGTACCGGCAGGGCAGGGCGTACGGGGGATGCCATTTTGTTTGCGGCAAACCGTGAGCGCCGCTTACTCAGGGCGATAGAGAAAGCTACCGGCAATAATATTGAAAAGATGATGCTGCCGACGGCGGACGAGGTCAGCAGCGTTCGGGAGCAACGATTCAAGCTACGGATTACGGAGGCCCTGGATACCATGGACCTGGCTGCGAACCGCGATCTGGTCATGGACTATCAGCGCGAGTTTGGCGTGCCGGTGGTCGATGTGGCGGCGGCCCTGGCGGCTTTGGCACAGGGCTCGACCGAAGCGCCAGCAAAACCGGCGGCGGGTCTCACCGGCAATACGGCTGCGGCCGCCAGCGACAAACGCGGTGCAAGAGCCAAGCGTGAACCCTCTGCCGCCGCTAAAAAAAGCCGCTCAAACGCCGATAAGGCCGAACGTCCCGCCCGACGTTCGCAGGAACGTAAAGCCGTCGACGTGGGTATGGAACGATTCCGCATTGAGGTCGGCCATGAGCACGGTGTGAAGCCGGGCAATATCGTGGGTGCGATCGCCAACGAGGCCGAGATAGACAGTGAATATATTGGTCATATCGATATTCGCGATGACCACAGTTTTGTCGACTTGCCCGAAGGTATGCCCAAAGAGCTGTTTCGCCATTTACGCAAGGTCTGGGTAAGTGGCCGCCAGTTGCAGATTACGCGACCGGAAAAGCCTGCTGCTGGACAGAAAAAAAGAAAGCCGGCGAAAAAACGGCCAGCTCGATAATCGGCCTAGAGGATTTCGCCCAGTAACTGGTCTGGCGTGGCATGCCACCGAGGGCCGAGGCTCTCCAGGTAACCGGTCACAAATTGCAGAGAATCCTGCTGCCGCCAGTCAGGGTAATCCCTGTTCTGCCGATGTAAAAATCGCCTCAGGCCTTCCAATCCTCTCTTTTGACTGAATTCCCGCGATCGCGGGTTGCGGGTTTCTCGATCAATCAGAACGTAGCGGCCCTGCCTGTCAACTATGATGTCCTTCATCCTGACCGGGCTGAAAAAACCGGCGAGATGCAGCTTTCCCGCCAAGCGCCCCAATTGCAGTAACATAGCGTGTTGTCCTGCGGTGTCCGCCGCTAAGAAACGCTCGTCGAGTGCCTGGCCGTCGACCTGGCGAACCAGTATGGCGCTGGTGTCCGGTATGCCCAGGGTGGTTCGTTCGCAGGCAGCGACCACTTCCATCACGTCGACGCCGGCGGCGCGCAGCGCTTTCACGTGCACCATTTCACGCCAGGCGTAATGGTGGGGTAGCTGCAGGCGCAAAAGAGCCTCCAGCGCCGGGGCCAGGCGTCGCTTCCTGACTTGTTTGAGGAAATAACCGTGGCCCTGCAGTTCCAGCCTGTAGGTACTGCGTTCACTGCCATGTTCCAGGGCGTCGCCGTTTATCTCTTTACTGAGTAACCCGGGTGCAGTGTCCAGACCCTCGCTTTCGACAAGGTCCATATAATCGGGATTGATGTATAGCCTTTCCATGAAGGGCCAATTCTACTGCAAGCCCAGGTTAAGTGCCCACCAATACCAGGATAATCGGGTCTTAATGGGGCACGCCTGTCGCGCGGGCGCACCAAAATGTGGCGTGATGTCATCCGCGCGGGCGATCAAGCGGCGGGACAATGCGCTCTCGCGGTGGAGGAGAAAATGGCGCGATTATTGCACCGGGTTGGGGAGAGTGACCCGGAACAGATCACATGACACAGACCGCAACTGAATCCTCGATAGAGAAACTTGAATTGACCCTGGAGCGTTCCGGGTGGCGAACCCGTCCCGGTATCCTCGGGCAGCACGCCACCAGTCCGCAATCCGTGCATGCCCTGCTGGGCTACTTCCTGAACGATCGGAGCTCGCCGACCCCTTTTCCCGGTCGCGACATGCTGGTCGATCACCAGTTATTCGAATGGGGCGTAGCACCGCCCCTGGAAAAGGTGATTTCCTCGCGCGGTGAGCTGGATCTGCTCCTGGCCTTGCCGGAAGTCTTCCGCAACAGTGTCTCGGTGATCGAGCCCTGGGAGAACGTCGGTATTAATGTCCAGGGCGAAGCCGTACGCGCATCCAAGAATATCGCCTATATTCTGCAACAGGTGGCCGATGCGGACACCATACTCTACCCGGTCTGGCAGAGTGGTGTTGCCAATCCGCAGCGGCTGGCCAATGTCCTCAGTGCCGGTATCGCCACGGTAGTGCAGGGCGGTAACCCATCGGTCCATGACGCATCCAGTTTCGACGGCTCCAGCGCGAGCCTCACCGATATCCTTGATCTCACCGACGAGTTGCTTATGCGTCGGTCTACCGGTAGCGGCCCCGCGATATTCATTTGTCTGGGTCATCAGTTGGCCGCAGCTTCCCATATCCGCCTGATCAAAAAAGCGGTCCGCGAAATTGGCAATCTCAAGCAGCTGCCACTGGACCCGCAGGGTATGGGCCTGGCGTCGCTGCAGAGGGTGTGTAAGCGAATTGCCGAGGTCGGTGAGGCGCTGCCGGTCGTCAAGGACGGCGAGACAATAGCCGAGGGCTGGCATGATTCGAAATTCGCGGTGGCACCCAACGAGGAGTTCGAGGTGGGAACGCGGCGCTTGATGCCCTATCAGCGGCGAAGCGCGGCCAGCCACATTCCCGGGGAGTTGCACGACGCGCATGCGCTGGTGGCCGACGAACTGGAGGGTGTCATCGACACCATGCTCAAAATGGAGCGTGAGCTGTGTATCGAGATGTTCCATGGGGATGAGGTCAACGAGGAGGCGGCGTTATTTTCCAACTGGGCTTACAAGCTTCTGCATGACACGATCGTACCGCTGCGCTACCAGATTGCGGTCAGCCCATTGTCCTGGTTGCTCAACTTGCCCTATGCCATAGAGATTCTGTCCCAGACCCAGGTCGACGAGAATCACTGGACCGAAGCGTCGACCACCTGTATCTACTATAAAGACTGGGAAACCCACACTATTCGCCGTTCTTTTACCTGCCAGTTCCATCCCGAGCTGATGGCAGATATCCGCGACATAGGCAAACGAGAGGGGCCCCGCTACCCCGAGCTCAAAGATAATGACGGTGTGCGGCTGTTGATCAGGCTGCTGTATCACGGCATGCAGGAGTAGCCTCGTTAAGCGTCGTACCTCTCCGGTAACGCGTTCCCCCTGAAACTGACTGGCAGGGTCCTTTCCGTCGTCCAGCCTTGTGTTACTCTCGATCCTCACTTCAGATTAAACGAAGAATGAGCAAATTCCCCGGGACCTTTCTACACTGTAAGAGAGAGAACAACCTGGAATAGCTGAACCGCTGAGGAGTCAAAATGAAGACACGGGCTGCAGTAGCCTTTGAGGCCGGAAAACCACTGGAAATTGTTGACGTTGACCTGGAGGGCCCCAGGGACGGCGAGGTATTGGTCGAGATCAAGGCCACGGGGGTTTGCCACACCGACGCATTCACTCTCTCCGGTGATGATCCTGAGGGCGCGTTTCCTGCGATTCTTGGTCATGAAGGCGCAGGGGTGGTCGTGGAGGTAGGGCCCGGTGTAACTGGCCTGAAGCCGGGGGATCACGTGGTCCCGCTGTATATACCTGAGTGCCGCAGTTGCGAATTTTGCCTTAACCCCAAGACCAACCTTTGTGGGTCGGTTCGGGAAACCCAGGGGCGGGGAGTGATGCCTGACGGCAGCAGCCGGTTTTCACTGGACGGTAAACCCATCCTGCATTACATGGGGTGTTCAACCTTTGCCAATTACACGGTAGTACCTGAGATTGCGCTGGCCAGGGTGAGAGAAGATGCGCCCTTTGACAAGATCTGTTACATCGGCTGCGGCGTGACCACCGGTATTGGCGCCGTCGCCTTTACCATGAAGGTAGAGCCGGGCTCCACGGTCGCGGTTTTCGGTCTTGGGGGCATCGGTCTAAATGTTATCCAGGGTGCAAAGATGGTTGGCGCAACGCGCATTATCGGGGTCGATCTCAATCCCTCGAAAGTCGCCCTGGCAACAAAGTTCGGCATGACTGACTTCGTCAATCCGGCCGAGCATGAGAATGTAGTGGATCACCTGGTAGAGATAACCGGCGGTGGTGTTGACTACAGTTTCGAGTGCATCGGCAACGTCAATGTGATGCGCCAGGCGCTGGAGTGTTGTCACAAGGGTTGGGGCCAGAGTTGCATCATAGGAGTAGCGGGTGCCGGCCAGGAGATTTCCACCCGCCCATTCCAGTTGGTAACCGGGCGATCCTGGCGAGGTACCGCCTTTGGTGGCGCCCGTGGCCGCACCGATGTGCCCCGTATCGTCGACTGGTACATGGAGGGCAAAATTAATATCGATGACCTGATTACCCACACCATGCCGCTGGACGATATCAACACGGCTTTTGATCTCATGCATGCGGGCGAGAGTATTCGGTCGGTCGTACTGTACTAACGCCTTGCGGGTGGCTTTACGTGGAGTACCATAAAGCTGGAACCGGGTCTCCCACGGGAAATGCTTATGAATGCTGAGCAGGTAGTGACAGCGGCAATAGCGCGATACCGCGAACTGGAGGGCGCGCTCCTGCCCCTGCTGCATGCACTGCAGGATGAGCTCGGTTACGTCCCTGAAGAATCAGTCCCGGATATTGCCGCGGCCCTGGGCCTGTCGCGCGCAGAGGTTCACGGGGTAATCAGTTTTTATCATGATTTCCGCAGCCAGCCGGGCGGTCGCCATTGGGTCCAGATCTGTCGCGCAGAAGCCTGCCAGGCGGTGGGTGGCCGTGAGCTGGAGCGGCATGCCCGGGGTGCTCTCGGCATCGACTTTGGCGAGACCACTGAGGACGGTCTGGTGTCGTTGGACGCGGTCTATTGCCTGGGCAACTGCGCTTGTTCACCGTCTCTTCGACTGGACGATGCGATCCATGGCCGGGTGGATTCGCAGCGCTTTGACCAACTCCTGCTGGCAATCCAAGAGACCGATACAGGATGACCCTGCGCTGCTATGTCCCCAGGGATACCACGGCGCTCGCCGTCGGGGCTGACGAGGTCGCCACTGCATTGCAGGCGGCCGCCAGTCGCCGGGGTATCGAGCTGGAATTGATTCGAAACGGGTCTCGCGGCGCCTTCTGGCTGGAACCGCTGGTCGAGGTAGAGCGGGGTAGTGAACGCCTGGCTTTTGGCCCCGTTGGCGTCGCTGACACAGAGTCGCTGCTATCAGCCATGGTCGAGGATTCGAACATTCACCCATTGTCGTTGGGCTGCGTGCAAGACATTCCCTGGCTGGCTAACCAGCAACGCCTGACCTTTTCCCGCGCGGGCATTGGCGATCCGCTGTGCCTGGAAAACTATCGCCAGCTCAATGGTTTCCGCGGTCTCCAGCGGGCTCTGGAGATGACCCCGCAACAGATTGTTGATGAGGTGCGCGAATCGGGCCTGCGAGGCCGCGGTGGCGCAGCTTTCCCCGCCGGCATTAAATGGCAGACAGCGCTGGATACCGTTGCCGGACAGAAATACATTGTCTGCAATGCTGATGAAGGCGACTCGGGAACATTTGCTGACCGCTTATTGATGGAAGCGGACCCGTATCAGCTCATCGAGGGAATGACGATAGCCGGCCTCGCCGTCGGCGCCACCCGCGGCTATATCTACCTGCGTTCGGAATATCCGCGGGCCCAAGAAGTATTGCAGGTCGCTATCGAGCGGGCCAGGCAGGCCGACTATCTCGGCGGGAATGTCTGCGAGAGCGGCAGGACATTCGATCTCGAAGTTCGACTGGGCGCGGGTGCCTATATTTGCGGCGAGGAGACATCCTTGTTGAGCAGTCTTGAGGGCAAGCGTGGGGAGGTGCGTGCCAAACCCCCGTTACCCGCAGTAGCAGGATTGTTTGGCCAGCCAACCGTGGTAAACAATGTCCTGACCCTGGCGGCGGTGACCACGGTGCTGGCCGAGGGGCACGAGGCTTACGCGGCCATAGGTGAAGCGCGTTCGCGTGGAACGCTGACGCTGCAACTAGCGGGGAACGTCGCGCGTGGCGGCCTCGTAGAAGTGCCGTTTGGTCTGAGCCTTTCTGAGTTAATCGAGGATTATGCCGGGGGCACCCGCAGCGGCAGACCGATAAAGGCGATCCAGGTAGGTGGCCCACTCGGGGCGTACCTGTGCGAATCACAGTGGAACACGCCCCTGGATTACGAGGCCTTTGCGGCGATGGGTGCCATGCTCGGACACGGCGGGGTCGTGGTATTTGATGACACCGTTGATATGAGCGCTCAGGCTCGATTTGCCATGGCCTTCTGCGCCGCAGAGTCCTGCGGTAAATGCACGCCCTGTCGGGTCGGTGCGGTACGCGGCGTGGAGGTGATCGACCGCATCATCGCCGGCGAGTCAGTGGCCTCGAACACGAACCTGCTGCATGAGCTTTGCGCTACTATGGAGCAGGGCTCGCTCTGCGCGATGGGTGGCCTCACTCCGTCGCCTGTGCGCAGTGCTCTCGATAACTTTGCCGAGGACTTTGGCCGACGCAGCGCCCAGTCCGGTGATCAATCGAGGTAACACGATGCTGCAATTCTACGAACCGGAAAAGGATTTTGGCACACCGCGCCGAGTCGCACAGGCCAGCGTGTCGCTAACAATCGACGGTGTTGCGGTCGAGGTGCCTGCAGGCAGTTCGGTCATGCATGCCGCGGCAGTCGCGGGCATCAAGGTCCCCAAACTGTGTGCCACCGATTCGCTGGAGCCAGTCGGTTCCTGCCGCGTTTGCCTCGTCGAAATTGACGGTCTGAAAGGCTATCCCGCCTCCTGTACGACACTGGTTGCCCCGGGTATGCAGGTACATACCCAGACAAGCGAGTTGCAAACCCTGCGCCGCAACGTGATGGAGTTGTATATCTCTGATCATCCGCTGGATTGCCTCACCTGTTCCGCCAATGGTGATTGCGAACTGCAGGATACTGCCGGCGAATTGGGTCTGCGCGAGGTGCGCTACGGCCTTGAGGGGGCCAATCACCTGGCTGCCGGCAAGGATGAATCCAACCCTTATTTCAGCTTCGATCCGTCCAAGTGCATAGTCTGCTCCCGCTGTGTGCGCGCGTGTGAAGAAGTGCAGGGTACTTTTGCACTGACTATTGAAGGACGCGGTTTTGATGCCAAGGTCAGCGCCGGGCAGGGTGAGCCCTTTATGGACTCCGAATGCGTGTCTTGCGGCGCCTGCGTCGATGTCTGCCCGACCGCTACGCTGATGGAAAAGAGCATTATCGCTACCGGTATTCCCGAGCACAGCACGGTAACGACGTGTGCCTACTGTGGCGTCGGCTGTGCCTTCAAGGCGGAAGTGCGCGGTAACACCGTGGTCAGGATGACCCCCTTTAAAGACGGTAAGGCCAATGAGGGTCACGCCTGCGTGAAGGGCCGGTTCGCGTTTGGTTACGCCACCCACAGGGATCGTATTACCGCGCCGATGATTCGCAGCGACATAAACCAGCCCTGGCAGGTGGTCTCCTGGGAGGAGGCTATTGAGTTTACCGCCCAGCGTTTTCAGGCGATTCAAGCCGAGCACGGGCGCAACAGTATCGGCGCTATCACGTCCTCCCGGTGCAGCAACGAAGAGGTCTACCTGGTGCAGAAGCTGGTTCGTGCCGGCTTTGGCAACAACAATGTTGATACCTGCGCCCGGGTCTGTCATTCGCCAACGGGTTATGGCCTTAAAACCACACTGGGCGAGTCAGCGGGAACACAGACGTTTGCCTCGGTCGCCCAGGCTGATGTGATCGTGGTCATGGGAGCGAATCCTACCGAGGCGCATCCTGTGTTCGGTTCGCGCTTGAAGAAACGCCTGCGCGAGGGGGCCCGGCTGATTGTGATCGACCCGCGTAAGATCGATCTGGTCGAGGGGCCGCATGTCAAAGCAGACTTTCACCTGCCGGTGAACCCCGGCGCCAATGTGGCGGTACTCAATGCACTGGCGCATGTGATTGTCGAGGAGGGGTGCTACGACCGGGGTTTTGTGGCAGCCCGCTGCGAGGCCCCGGCCTTTGAGGCCTGGTTGCAGTTCATCGGTAATGCGCGGCACTCGCCGGAGCAGTTGGCAGAAGCGACGGGTATAGATCCGGCGCAACTGCGCGCTGCAGCGCGGCTCTACGCGCAGGCTGATAATGCGGCGATCTACTATGGCCTGGGCGTTACTGAGCACAGCCAGGGCTCGACCGCGGTAATGGGGATCGCCAATCTCGCGATGCTGACGGGTAACCTGGGCCGGGAGGGTGTGGGTGTTAACCCACTGCGTGGCCAGAATAATGTGCAGGGTTCCTGCGACATGGGGTCCTTTCCACACGAACTGCCCGGCTACCGGCACCTGTCTGATCCTTCAGTGCGTGGTCAGTTTGAACAGGACTGGGGCGTCACCCTGGATCCCGAGCCTGGTATGCGAATTCCCAATATGTTCGACGCCGCGCTGGATGGGAGTTTTCGCGGGCTCTATTGCCAGGGCGAGGATGTGGCCCAGTCTGATCCGAATACGCAGCACATTGAGGCGGCTCTGGGGGCCCTGGATTGCCTCGTAGTACAGGATATCTTCCTGAATGAAACAGCCAAGTTTGCGCATGTATTTCTACCCGGCTCTTCGTTTCTGGAGAAGAACGGCACGTTCACCAACGCCGAACGACGCATTTCGCCGGTGCGCAAGGTGATGCCGCCGCTAGCGGGCAAGGAGGACTGGGAGGTTACCGTGGACCTGTCCAATGCCCTGGGGTATCCCATGGACTATCGCCACCCGTCGGAGATCATGGAAGAAATCGCTCGTCTTACACCCACCTTCAGCGGCGTCAGTTACAGTCGCCTTGACGCGGAGGGTAGTCTTCAGTGGCCTTGCAACGAATCGGCCCCGGACGGTACCGAGATCATGCACGTCGACGAATTTGTGCGTGGCAAGGGCTACTTCGCCATCACGGAGTTTCTACCCACGGATGAGCGCGCGAACCGGCGCTTTCCACTGTTGCTGACCACCGGGAGAATCCTCACCCAGTACAATGTGGGGGCCCAGACTCGCCGCACGGATAATCTTGCGTGGCATGACGAGGACCGGCTGGAAATTCACCCCCACGATGCAGAGGACCGCGGTATCGAGGAGGGTGACTGGGTGGGGGTCAGCAGTCGGGCCGGTAGTACCGTACTGCGTGCCTCTCTCTCCGAGCGGGTGAAACCGGGTGTGCTCTACACGACCTTTCATCACCCTTTTTCGGGCGCCAACGTGGTCACCACGGACAATTCTGACTGGGCCACCAATTGTCCCGAGTACAAAGTGACAGCGGTAGAAGCTGTTAAAGTTAGCCAGCCTTCATCCTGGCAAGAGCGCCAGCAGGCTTTCGATCGCCGCCAGCAGTCACTGTTGGCCGAGGCGAGGGATGGATGACTATCGCATCTAAAGCGGGCAGCGCCAGTATTTCCCGTCTCAGTTGGGAGCGGGGCAGCGCCTCCCGGGACGTTGACCAGGTGGTCGAGGAATGCCCCGTGGCGATGGTCTACAACGGGGTCTCTCAGGTGGTAATGATGGCTACCCCGGCCGACCTCGAAGACTTTGCCCTGGGCTTCAGTCTTACCGAGGCGATCATCGATTCGCCCGAGCAACTTCTTGATATCGAGGTCACCCACCAGGAGTTGGGTATAGAGCTGCAAATGACAATTACCGGCGGCGCCTTTGCCGGTCTCAAGCAACGTCGGCGTAACCTGACCGGTAGGACCGGGTGTGGCCTGTGTGGCGCGGAATCGCTGGCCCAGGCTATCCCGAAGCCCAGTGCGGTCAGCGCAAAACTGGTGATAAAGCCGGATGCACTGGCCCGTGCGGGCAGAGCGATGGAGTCTTTGCAGCCACTTAAAGATGTTACTGGCTCGGTGCACGGTGCAGCATTCTGTGATCCCGATGGAGCTGTGTTGTTGTTGCGTGAAGATGTGGGCCGGCATAACGCCCTCGACAAGTTGATAGGCGCCTTGCAGTCCAGCCGCGCAGGAGAGGGATTTATCCTGGTAACCAGCCGGGCGAGCTACGAGATGGTTGCCAAGAGCGCGCGCGCTAATATTGCATTATTGGCGGCGGTATCCGCGCCAACGTCCCTGGCGATATCCCAGGCCGAGGCCTCTGGCCTGACGCTGGTAGGTCACGTCAGCGAAGATCGCCAGGTGGTCTATAGCTGCCCGGAGCGGGTCAGGGCCCCGGACCAATGACCAGTCAGCGTGAACGGCATTTGTTGAAAATGGCTGCCCAGATTGCAGCCAACCTGTCTGCGGGTGTAGACGATGAAACTGCCGCGGTCAGGACAGCCGACCACCTGAGACGGTTTTGGACGCCGGAGATGCGTGAGCGCCTGGCGGCTTGTTCCCAGGACACAACGACGGATATGGATCCCACCGTCATGGCCGCGCTAGCGCTGTTATCGACGCAACAGACAGCCTGACGGCCCTGGCTCTTCCGCGGCCAGGTGAGCCCTCAGCTGACGCTTATTTTCGAATCGAGGCTCGGTAGCCACGCGGCGACATGCCGATGGTTTTGCTGAATATGCGTGAAAAATACAGTGGGTCGTCGTAGCCAAGGCGACTGGCAATCGCCTTCACACTGAGGTCGCCGGAATCGAGCAGGTAGCAGGCATGCTCCATTTTCATGTTGAGGAAGTGCTTGACTGGCGAGTAACCGGTCAATTTTTTATAGCGATTGCTGAAATGGAATTTGGACATATTGGCGGTGGCGGCCAGCATGTCCAGGGTCAGGTTCTGATCGATGTTTTCCAGCATGAACCCCTGGACCTGGTCCAGGTGGAGTCCCTGCTTGCCGCGAGCCTGGGTGGCGCGTATTTCCAGGGCGGTCTGGGTGAGCAAGTGGCGTAGCTGGTTGGCGGCGTTGATGAAGGCCCGGGTGGAGTAACCGGTCCGCCTGACCTCCATCAGACTGGTAAAGGCGCCAATCAGTGCGGGTGAGACACCGGCATCGACCACGGGCGATTTGCCCTCCCGGTAGCCCAGGTACTGGGTGAACACACCCGTGCTGGCCCCCTGGAAATGCACCCAGAAAACGCTCCAGGGCTGACTGTCTGATGATCGGTACAGGTGCCCCAGCCCCTGCGGCAGGAGGATGAGTTGCCCCGCCTGAATCTGCCCCTGCCAGCTCGCAGTCTCCAATTCTCCGGTGCCATCAGTGCAATATATTAGCAGGTTGTCGTCATGACGCTGGCGTTCCATGTAATGCCCCCTGGCCTCAGGGTAAAAGCCCATGGCAGTGGGGTAACAGTCCTTGGTAAGCGGGTGCCGAGCGAGCTTTTCGACCATAAATGCCGGCGTCATGAAGCGGATTCCGGTACTGGGCAGAGGCCATTTCGAGGGAGAACTCATGGCGCAATATAGTCCATGAATTGCGCAATTTAGTCAATGTGGGGAACCCGGCCCCGGTGCTAGTATTGTGCGGTTTTTAGCCAACGAATAATGATAGGAGTTAGACCATGTCTGACGAGCAGACCCCGCAACAGGAAATGGCCGCGATGATCGAGCGATCACGCAAGGCTCAGGAGCAGATTGCCCACTACACCCAGGAGCAGGTCGACGAACTGATCAGGGCGATGGTTTATGCCGTGGCGCGCGAGGACCGGGCAGAAGAGATTGCCCAGTTCACGGTAGACGAGACGCAGCTGGGCAATTACGAAGGCAAGTATCTCAAGATTCATCGCAAGACCCGGGCGACCCTGATGGATATCATCGACGATAAGTCTGTCGGCGTCATCGAAGAAGACCCGGAGCGCAACCTGGTCAAAATCGCCAAGCCCGTGGGCGTTATCGGCGCGCTGTCGCCCTCTACCAATCCAGAGGCAACGCCGGTGATCAAAGGTATTTCGGCGATCAAGGGGCGCAACTCCATCATCGTTGCGCCGCACCCGCGAGCGAAACTGACCAACAAGAAAATCTGTGACTATATGCGTGACGCGCTGGAGCGCTGTGGTGCTCCCGCTGACCTGGTCATTGCCATTGAGGTTCCTTCACTGGAACTGACCAATGAGCTGATGGCCCAGTGTGACCGCGTACTTGCCACCGGTGGTGGCGCAATGGTCCATGCTGCCTACTCAAGCGGCACCCCGGCGCTGGGCGTGGGCGTCGGCAATGCCTGCATTACGGTCGACGATAGTGCTGATCTTGAAGAGACGGCCGAGAAGATACGGATATCCAAGACCCTGGACCTGGCGGCGTCCTGTTCGTCGGACAATTCAGTACTGGTATTCGAGTCCGTCTACGATGAGCTGGTTCACAAGCTTGAAATGGAAGGCGGCTACGTCGTCAATGATGAAGAGAAGCAGAAGTTGCAGGACACGATTTGGCACGATGGCCACCTGAACACCTCGATCGTCGCACAGCCCGCTTACAAAATTGCCGGTATGGCGGGGATCGAACTACCCGAGGGTAAGCAGTTTCTCATCGTCCCCGAAACAGGCGCGGGTCCCGATCACCCGTTCTCTGGCGAGAAATTGTCGGTAGTGATGGCGCTGTACAAGGTGAAAGATATTCAGGATTCCATTCGCCTCACCAATGCCATCCAGTCCTACCAGGGGCAGGGCCATTCCTGTGGTATCTACTCCTACAACGACGACAACATAATGACCTTTGCCCACGCGACCAAGACCTCGCGGGTTATGGTGAACCAGCCACAGGCGGCTTCCAATAGCGGCAACCTCTGGAACGGCATGCGTCAGACCTTTTCACTGGGTTGTGGCTCATGGGGTGGCAACGCAACGAATAACAACATCACCTGGCGCGACCTGATCAACGAGACATGGGTTTCCAAGCCGTTGGCCGAGACCAAGGTTATCCCCGGTGATGCCGAGCTCTTCGGCGATGTGATGGCGAAGTTCGAGTAAGTCGACAGTGGATTTCTCCCTGAGCGACGACCAGCAGGCGTTCGTTGAGAGCGCCCGCGCATTCTCTGAGGGCGTCCTCGCCCCGCGAGCGGCGGAGTGGGACGAGACTGCCCACTTCCCCAAAGAAGCACTTGCCCAGGCCGGCGAATTGGGCTTCATGGGTATGTATACCCCGGAGGCCGCCGGCGGGTTGGCCCTGCCTCGGCTTGATGCCAGCCTGATTGTTGAAGAGCTGGCCAAAGGCTGCACCACGACGGCCGCTTTCCTCACCATTCACAATATGGCCACCAGCATGATCGGCAAGTATTGCGCTCAATCGGTGATTGACGAGTGGTGCCCCGACCTGGTGATGGGTAGCAAGCTGGCATCGTATTGCCTGACTGAGCCCGGTGCTGGCTCTGATGCAGCCTCGTTGCGAACTTCTGCCACGCAGGATGGCGATGACTACATCGTTAACGGTAGTAAGGTCTTTATTTCGGGCGCCGGCGAAACTGATGTTCTGGTGGTCATGTTGCGTACCGGGGACGCCGGCCCGAAGGGCATTTCTGCGCTTTTAATACCGGCGGATGCGGAGGGTGTCTCCTACGGTAAAAAGGAAGACAAGATGGGTTGGAATGCGCAGCCCACTCGCATGGTGACCTTTGACAACGTCCGGGTGCCCGTAGCCAATAGGCTGGGCGTGGAAGGGCAGGGCTTTGCCATCGCGATGGAAGGGCTTGACGGTGGTCGTATCAATATCGCTACTTGCAGTGTGGGCACTGCCCAACAAGCGCTGGAAGAAGCGACTGCTTATGTGCAAGAGCGCAAGCAGTTCAACAGCGCTATCGCCGACTTCCAGGCCACTCAGTTCAAGTTGGCGGATATGCTCACCGAGCTGGTTGCTGCCCGCCAGATGATTCGACTGGCCGCGAGTAAGCTCGATAATGGCGATGGGCAGGCAACTACCTACTGCGCCATGGCCAAACGGTTCGCCACGGATGCCGGCTTCAACATTTGCAATGACGCCCTGCAGCTATTTGGCGGCTACGGCTACATCAAAGAGTACCCACTGGAACGGCATGTACGTGACACCCGGGTCCACCAGATTCTCGAAGGGACCAACGAAATCATGCGCGTTATTGTTTCTCGCCGTTTGCTGATGGACGGCGCATTGGAGGTTATAAAATGAGTCTAAGTACGTCCGATAAATTGAAAGTTACCGTATCAGGGCACACGGCCCAGATCACCATCGACAATCCAGCTGCGAATACCTGGGATACCGAAAGCCTGCCGGCTTTGAAGGAACTGGTTAACGCCCTGAACGCGGATCGCTCGATCTTTGCCCTGGTGCTTACCGGCGCTGGCGACAAGTTTTTCTCCGCCGGCGCCGACCTGAAGCTTTTTGCCGATGGCAATCCTGACACCGCAAGGGATATGTCCCGCTATTTTGGTGAGGGTTTCGAATGCTTGTCTGACTTTAGGGGCGTATCGATTGCGGCAATCAACGGCTTTGCGATGGGCGGAGGCCTCGAAGTGGCCCTTGCTTGTGATATCCGGATAGCCGAGGAACAAGCACAGATGGCACTGCCCGAGGCAAAGGTGGGTTTATTGCCCTGCGCGGGTGGTACCCAGCGGCTGTCCTGGCTGGTCGGCGAGGGCTGGGCCAAGAAAATGATTCTTTGCGGCGAGCGTATCAAGGCCGACACGG
The DNA here is from genome assembly GCA_964590005.1 of uncultured Alteromonadaceae bacterium. Lineage (GTDB taxonomy): Bacteria > Pseudomonadota > Gammaproteobacteria > Pseudomonadales > Halieaceae > CALJFL01. Next base: position 46,297 of record CAZPVJ010000113.1, read on the forward strand.
CCGAGAAGATTGGCCTGGTCGAAGAGGTTGTGCCGACAGGCACCGCGCTGGAGCGCGCCATGGCGCTTGCCGAGCAGGTTGGCGAACAGAGCCCTATCTCCGTCACCTATTGCAAGGAATTGATCCACGTCGCGCGTGATAACGCCATGGGCGAAGCGCTGCCTTATGAACGCCAGAAGTTTGTCGACCTGTTTAGCACTGACGATCAGCGCGAGGGCGTGAATGCCTTCCTTGAAAAGCGCAAGCCTGTCTGGAAGAACAGCTGATGTCGGTCGTACTGTTTGATGAGCTAGCCGCAGCGTCCGGGAAAATAGGGCGGGTAACCCTGAATGTAGAGCCTACCCTGAACTCCCTGACCCTGGAGATGGTCGACCTGCTGCAGG
>CAZPVJ010000114.1:0-8903 GCA_964590005.1 uncultured Alteromonadaceae bacterium
ACTTCCTGGATCTGGGCACTGTAAAAGGCCGGCATCAGCAGGGGCTTTAACTCATCAGCAGGGACTGGCTTACTGAACATGAAGCCCTGGATGATGGCCGCACCGTGCTTGGTAAGAAACTGATACTGTTCTGGCGTTTCGACACCTTCGGCAACCAATTCCAGATTTAAACTTCTCGCCATGGCAATGATGGCCACCACAAGGCTGGCATCGTTTGCGCTTTTGTCGATGTCGATGACGAAACTGCGGTCGATTTTGAGTTCGTCGAGTGGGAATCGACTCAGGTAGCTCAGTGACGAGTACCCGGTGCCAAAATCGTCAATCGACAGTCTTACGCCCATCGCATTCAGTTCCTGCAGGGCTTCAATGGTAGTGGACTTGTCATCCATCATTATGCCTTCGGTCAGTTCTAGCTCCAGTGAGTCTGCAGCCAATCCCTGTTCCTCCAACACGGCTTTGACCTGACCGAGAAAATCCGGTGTGAACTGTAGTGCGGATACGTTAACCGATATCTTTTGCAACTCCAGTCCCAGCGAACGGATTTCTACCAGTTGTCGACAGGCCTCCTCGAGACACCATTTACCCAGGGCCCCGATCATCCCCATTTCTTCAGCCAGCGGGATGAATTTGAAGGGTGGGATCAGGCCATGTTCCGGGTGTTGCCAGCGAATCAGGGCCTCGGCACCCACCACAGTGCCCGTGCGCGTATCGACCTGCGGTTGGTAGTGCAGTATCAATTGGTCCAGTTCAATTGCCTTGCGCAGGTCCGTCTCCAGTTGCAAGCGTTCCATGCCCGCGGCATCCATATCACTCTCATAGAACAGGTAGTTGTTCTTGCCAGTAGTCTTGGCGTGATACATCGCAGTGTCGGCGGCTTTCAGTAAACCCTCCACGTCGCCAGAATCCCTTGGGGCAACCGCTACCCCGATACTGGGCGTCACTACCAGCTCGTGGCCGTCTATGAAGATGGGTTTGACCAGGGCATCAATGAGACGCTGGGCAACGAGTCCCGCTGACTCCGGGCTATCCACCTGGTTCAAGACCACAGTAAATTCATCACCGCCCAGGCGCGATACGTCTATCCGTGACTCGGAGTCAACGTAGTGGGCTACGACGTCTGAGTCACGAACACAGCCGGAGAGCCGGTTGGCAACCTCCTTGAGGAGCTGGTCACCTGCACTGTGACCCAGTGAGTCGTTGATCCTTTTGAAATTATCGAGATCCAGGAACAGTAGAGCGAGTATCTGCTTGTTGCGTTTTGCCAGACGCAGCAGGAGCTGGAGTTGCTCCGTGAACAGCCTGCGGTTGGGTAGTGAAGTCAGGCTATCAAAGTACGCTAGCTCGCGCAGGCGATTCTTGGTCTGGGTGACTTGCTCGACAGCCTCGTTGAGCTCCTGGTTGCGTTTAGAAAGTTGTGCAGTGCGTTCCTCGACTTTCATGCTGAGGAGCTGGTGGTCGACATCCATCTTGGTTTTGTAGGTGTTAATGCCGCCAATAATGGAGTTCAGGACATTGGCGATCTCCTGCAGTTCGCCCGCATCGTCGACCTCGACCTGGGCATCGAGGTTTCCTGAAGAGATGCCATCGGCGAGCTTGGACAGCTTCGCCAGCGGTTGGGTGATCCTGCGTGTTATCAGGTGTGCCACGGTCCAAAACAAACCCACAACCAGCAGCCCTATCAGGAACGTATAGCCGACAGTAGACAGCGTCTGAGCGCGCACCATCGTGCTACTGATTCCTACATTGACATATCCGATAACGAATAGGCTGTTAACCTTGCTGGGGTCCGTCAAGGCCTGGCCAAATGCTGTTCGAGGCACCGCTTCTTCTAGCGGATTGATGGCGGAAAATACGGGTATTGTCAGGTTGGTGATCTTTTCACCGCCGGTAAACAGTGCCAGTAATCCGTGCTCAGCCGGCGCCTCCGAGCCCGCAGAGATGCGAGTACTTTCTTCTGTGGCGGCAACTCCTTCCCGTAAGCGACTCAGGCGAGGAATCGTATCGCCCGCCGCCCAGAATTGGTTTTCCCGCGCCATCGGGGTGCCTTCGGTATCGTGAATGATCGCGTAGCGAACTGCGGGTGATAGCGCGAGCAGACCCTGCAACGAGCGTGTCAGCTCCGCCTTTTCTTCATAGTAAACATGCAACTGGAGTTGCGGTTGGCTGGCAACGTCCGCGGAGATCTGTCGTAACAGGTCCTCTCTGTAAACTGAGTATTCCTGTTGTGCAGAAAGCAGGGTCAGCAGGATGACACTCAGGCCTGCGACAACGATTATAAGCGTGTTTATCTTGCCGGTGATCGTCACAGCGGTAGCCCCCTGAAACACCGGGTTGACGTCGTACCTCTCCCAACGAGGTGACTCATGCAATTGACCCCACGTCCCGACAAAGGGGTAGCGTTCATTATTGGTATGCTATCGGCACTGCCGCCCATTACCCCTGGGCTACAGCGCGGTGTGCCGCCCACGTCCTGTCCAAAAAGTATCATGACGCCCGAGGGCGCGCAAATAACCTAGCCTTCGCTGCCCTGGTACTGGGGGAGTGTGGCGACATCAGGGTAGACGTCGCTCATTGCTTCGGGCAGACCCTGTTCGTTGATTATCTGTGCATGTTGCCGCCCTAGCAGGCTGGGCTCTGACACGCCACAGGAGTGGGAGATGATTCCCACCTCGTGCATCAAACTGCTGGCATAACTGGCAACGCGATGGGCTTTGTCCGTGGGGTCCAGGCCTCGCTGCAGGTCTTTATCGTGTGTGGTAATACCAGTAGGGCAGGTGTTCTTGTTGCACTGCAGCGCTTGAATACAACCCAGGGCAAACATAAATCCCCGTGCTGAGTTCACGCAATCTGCGCCCATGCAAAGCGCCGCCGCGACACCGGCCGGATTTATCATCTTGCCTGAGCAGATAACTCTTATTCTGTTCTTCAGTCCATACTCGTTCAATTTGTCCACCAGCAGTGGCAGGCTCCGCTTAACCGGTAGACCCATGTAGTCGATCAGGCTTTGCGGAGCGGCGCCGGTACCGCCATCGGCAGAGTCTACGGTGAAGAAGTCAGGCGCGTACTCCAGTCCCCGTTCATGGATTTTAAGGCAAAACTCGTCCAGCCATTCCGATTGCCCCAGCACGCACTTTATGCCCGTCGGCTTGCCTGTTGTTTCGCGTACCCTGTGGATCATATCCAGCAACTCGTCGAGATTGTGAATATCCGGGTGCCGATTGGGGCTGATGGAGTCTTCTCCCGGCGGGATGCCCCGCGTACTGGCGATGACTTCGGTTACCTTGGCACCTGGGAGTATGCCTCCCTTGCCCGGTTTTGCGCCCTGGGAAAGTTTTATTTCAAACATGCGCACAGAGTCGTGGCTGGCGATCTCCCTCAGTTTTTCTTCACTCAGTTTTCCCTGGGCGTCGCGGACCCCATACTTTGCTGTTCCAATCTGGAAAATAATGTCGCAACCACCCTCGTAGTGGTAAGGCGAGATGGCTCCTTCGCCCGTGTTCATCCAGATGCCGGCCTTGCTGGCACCAAAGGACAGTGCCCTGATAGCCGGTGCCGACAGGGCGCCAAAACTCATCGCCGATATATTGAAAAATGAGGTTGTACAGAAGGGTGTTCGGGCGTAGCCACGGCCGAAGTGAATCGGGGTCAGTCCGTCAATTTCTTCTTCCAGTGGCGGGAACAGGCCGTTGAGAAAAATGAAGTCTCCCGGGGTATTGAGCGGGTTGGTTGAACCGAAAGCTACTGTAGAGTCGACATTTTTTGCAGCGCGATAAACCCATGATCTCTGCGCTCGGTTGAAGGGCAGTTCTTCCCTGTCCAGCGCGAAGAAATACTGTCTGAAAAATTCCCCAAGATGCTCAAAAAAATAGCGGAATCGTCCTATGACCGGGTAGTTGCGACGGATGGTCTGCTCTTTCTGGGTGATATCCACGACGTACATGTAGGCAATCGCAAGCACGCCTATACCGATGGCAAAGGCCAGGAGGAGGACGCTGAGTTCCAGAAAATTCATCACGAAGGTTTGCACAGCAGTCATTTGTTCTTTCATTCAGATCGTCCTCAATTAATGCTGCGTGTAGTGACAGCGATACCGGAGTTAGGTTCATCCACTGTCAGCGCACCCGGCCCGGCGGCCTGCGAAAAAGGCCACCGCTACGCGCCCATTTTTGGCGTGCCCGACGCCAAACTATAGTTGAGTCTCGCGGCTAGCGCGGCGCGTCACCGGCTGCTTTCGTGCGTCCAATAACGCTAAATGACAATAAATTGGTTATTTGGTGACAGCGTTTTGCCGATTTAATACACTTTCGTCTATGAGCAGGGAATTGGAATTGTCGGCAGCCTACGCCCGCCTGGTTTTGCAATCCGGGGTGGATACCCCCGAGGCCCTGCTTCATGGTACCGGGTTGACTGCTGCAACTGTAGCCGAGCGGGAGTTTGTCGATGCGGCTGTACTGGCAACTATTTTCCGCAACTACGCAGCATGCATGGAGGATAGTTCGTGGACGGTACGCCTCGGCTCGATCTTCAACATCGCGGCTCATGGCGCCTTGGGGTTTGCCGCGCTCAGCGCCCCCACTTTGGGGCAGGCGTTGGATGTTATGGGTACCCTTACACCGAGCCGCAACACGGTAACCCGCGCTGAGACCTACGCCACCGAAAAGTACTATGTGATTGAGGTGGGTGATCGCAGCGGTGACGTACAGTTCGGCAATTGGCTGGCGGAGATAATCCTGAAAATTATCGAAACCATGGTCGCAACGATCATTGGCCACCCGGTGGGCAAGAACGTTGTTATTACGCTGGCTCATGAACCAGACGGTGATACAGGCCCCTTTGTCGCCGCCTTTGATGCCACCGTGCGGCTAAATGAGGCTGTGAACACACTGTCTGTGCCTCTTGCCTGGCGACGCCTACCTTCGCCGCTCCACGACGAGTCAATCTTTCGCTCCAACGTCATCAAGTGTCGAGAGTTGATCGCCCAGCGTGAGCAGGTGGGCAGTGTTGCTTATACGGTGCGCAACTTGTTGAGCAACTACTTTGATGCCCATGCGCTGGGTGAGCGGCAGACGCCCTCGCCACCTTCGCTGGAGCGCGTTGCTGAATTCCTTCACATCACACCGCGTACTCTGATTCGTCGGTTGAACGCGGAGGACACGGCTTACAAGGAAATTCTGCAGGCACTACGTCGGGAATATGCGCAGCGATTATTGTCGGATGCACGCCTCAACGTCGCCGAGGTGGGCGAGATTCTCGGGTACAGCGACCAGGCCAACTTTGGACGCGCTTTCAAGCGATGGTTTGATGTTTCGCCCGCCTCCTGGCGCCGGCAGCGTCCCGGCTGAGGGGTAAACCGCGACACCGTGGTATCTGCTTCCATTTAGCGGTCGCTTTCGCGATGCTTGTTCCGGTAAAATCCGGGTCTTTCGATTCATCCAAAAGAGGTTGTAGTCATGACCAGTGCCCTTCGAAATATCTTTTTCCTTTGCTTGATGCTTGTCCCACTCTCTGCGCTCGCGCTGTTTGACAAGAAGAGTCCAGATGAGGAACGCAAGGAGTTGCAACAAGCCCGCAGTGCCGCCATGGATAAGCTCTATCGGGAGAAACCTGAGGCAAGGACCAAGATTAACAATGCCCGGGGCTACGCCGTATTTTCCAATATTGGCGTTAACCTTGGCTTTGTCTCCAGCCAGCGCGGAGGCGGTATTTTGCGGGACAACCGCAGCGGCAAGGACGTCTACATGAATATGTTTTCCGCCGGTGGCGGTTGGGGCCTGGGCGTGAAGGATTTCGCCGTTATCCTGGTATTTGAAACGAACGAGGCGCTGGATCAGTTCATGACCTCGGGCTGGGATTTTTCGGCCCAGGCTGATGCCAATCTCGAATCCGAGAGCGAGGGTGATGGCGTAGAAACAGCCGTTACCGCAATGCCCGGCACAGAGATCTATCAGCTCACCGATGCCGGTGTAGCCTTGCAGGCGACGCTACAGGGTACCAAATTCTGGGTTAACGAAGATCTGAACTAGGCTGTTTCAAGCAGTTTTGAGCAATACACTTGCCGTCGGCGACGGCCACGAGATTGCCTATTGCCACGTGCCCGGGATAAGCCCTGGCGTGATGTTCTGCAGCGGCTTCAATTCCGATATGCAGGGTACCAAGGCAGTCGCGCTGGAGGCCTGGTGCAGGGAGCGCGGTAGGCAGTTCACCCGCTTCGATTACTTCGGTCACGGCCAGTCCTCGGGTGACTTTGTCGATGGCACGATCGGCCGCTGGCGCGATGACGCCCTCGCTGTACTCGATCAGGTCACCTCCGGCCCCCAATGTATCGTCGGGTCCTCTATGGGAGGGTGGATTATGCTGTTGGTGGCGCTGGCACGTGCTGAACGGGTGGCCGCCCTGGTGGGAATCGCTGCTGCTCCCGATTTTACCGAGCGTTTGAGCGAGGTCGGTCTGAGCCAGGAGCAACGTCTGGACCTATCCAAAACCGGCTTTTGCGATATCCCCAACTGCTATGACGATGGCGCGCCTTATCGCATCAGCGCGAATCTGCTGGCCGAAGGACGCGATCACCTGCTACTGGAAAAGCCTATCCCGATAGACAGACCCATTCGCCTTATCCAGGGGCAGCTGGATGAGGATGTACCCTGGGTTACCGCACTCACTATTGCCGAGCATGTCATCACTCACGACGTAGAAGTGACAATGGTTAAAAACGGTGATCATCGTCTATCTGAACAGTCGGACCTTGACCGATTGTTTACTGTGATAGACGGCGTGCTGTCCACCACCTGAGGGCTTTAAGCTGTTTGTCAGCGACTGTCATCTGGCTTGCGGAGCATTTGCCAGATCAACCCGTGGCCAAAACCACCAGCGCAAGCCAACAGGTGCAGCTTGGCGTTGCCAGCCTGCTCGTCTCCCAGCAAGCTGAGGAAGAAATACGTTATCGGCTTTTGTTCACTGATGGCAGGAATACTCAGGTAGATGAATAGTGGCAAAAGAGACGCCATACCCAGCATCAAGTAGATACCGATATGGCGTGCAACGTGTTGGCCAATGCCCAGGCACAATACGTACAGCACCATTGCGATAAGGGGTGTGGCCATGACCTTCCAGCGTGATCGGGGTCCTATCAGCTTAGCATGTCATGAGGCTATGGCTCCGGGGCGAGGTAGTTCATCTCCACTAGCGAACTATCGTCGACGTCTATAGCTTTACCGTCACTGGCTAGAAAGGTAGCGGTCTGTGTCTGGATTTCGGCCGTGACTTCCCTGTCTGGTAAGGGATTGACCTGCGATTGGTGATCACCCCGCACAAAACGCGCGATCACTTTCAGGCCCTCGGGGTTCATACTGTCATCGATGAGTGCATCCAGTGTCATAAGCCGGGCCAATGGTTCAGTGCCCGCCAGCGGCGCGGTTTCTGCCACCAGACCTTCATACTGGCCCCGGTTAAGAACGTCGTTGGGTATCGTCTGGTCCGGCAGGTTGTCTGGCGTACCGTCACCAACAATCTCAGTCAGGTGAATCGGATGGGCCTGTCCTGCTCGAACCGCGTAATTTACCGGATCTCCCGGCCCTTCAATCGTGGTTAGCAGTGCCAGGTAATCTTCATACTCCTGAGTTCCCTGTTCCAGCCCCAATGCCGCCAGAGCCTCTATAAAGCCGGCATTAGCGTTGGGTGCGCCCTCGTTGAATTTGCTGATCCCTCCGCCTGGGGCAGACAGGCTGAAAGCGGTGATATTGGTTTCGAGTCCGGCAACAAGGGTGCCTACCATCGAGCCCAGCGACAGGGACAGGTAGTGAATGCGGTCCGCGTCAAAAGCCGATACCGATTCGCCAGGTAGGGTCAGTGCCGGTAGTGAGCCGGCGAGGTAAACCATATCCGACGCCGCCTGTCGCAGATTGTCTCTGAAGGTGAGCAAATTTCGCGGGCTACCATAGTTATCGCCAGCAGCATCCGATACTCCGTCGCCATTCAGGTCGAGATCGTAGTGGCGCTCCCCATTGCTGACATAAAAGTCTACGCCAGCCTGGGTAAAGGCGACCAGCGGGACGATATTGGCATCTCTGGGCAGTACGCCATGCATGGGCTGGTCAATGGCAATCGATGCCACCCCTAACTCTGCCAGCCTGTCTGCGATCAATAGGAGGTTGGTCCTGTTACCGGTGATGCCGTGCTGATAGATCGCGACGGGCCAGCCCGCAGCAGGTTTCTGGATATTGGCATCCCGGCTGCCGTTGGGAATGGCCACCAGTATGGGCACGGTTTGCTTGGCAGAGACAGGCGGTTGAGTAGGATCCAATATCGGTTCCCCGTTGCTGTCGCGCAGATAGCTGTCATAAACGGTATCGTCCGTCTCGTCGGTCGGAATATTCATGTAGTAAGGCAACTCGAAAGTGCCTGTATACAGGTCTACCTGTCCCGACGGTGCCAGGCCAAAGGCCGCAGCCAGCGTCGCCAGGGGCAGGCTGGTCAGTGGCAGGGTTTCACCCTCAATCAGCATGTCGGGGCGCGTCAGTGCTATCTCGGCGGGTGTTACCGAAGCAGCGATCGAGTCCAGTATTGTGGAGGTGGCGTGGGTCCTGAAACTCAGTGAAGTGGCTATATCGACCTCCAACATGCCATTGTCTGCCAGTAAGTCTTCCTGGGCGCGGACGAGGTCAGCCAGATAGGCGCGGTCAATGCCATTGTCGTTGACGCTATTTTCTCCCTCTCGGAGCGCGATGTAATCTTCGCTGGGACCCATGCTGAGGCCACTCGCTGCGAGTAAGCCATCAGAAACGCCCACCACGTAATGAGCCGATGGCTGTAATGGTCTCAAGGGCTTAATCAACAAGGTCGAATCCTTAACCGCCGAAACGCTTACCTGGTAGTCCAGGTCGGGCTGCAACTCGATAATGCTCTCG
>CAZPVJ010000115.1:0-4157 GCA_964590005.1 uncultured Alteromonadaceae bacterium
ACCGCTTGTTGCAGACCGCCATTGAGTCGCTCACCTGTATGACGCACCGTGGCGGTATCGCCGCTGATGGCAAAACCGGTGACGGGTGTGGCTTGCTCATGCAAATGCCCACCAGCTTTATGAAGACGCTGGCGCAGGAGCATTTCGGCGCAGAGTTGGCCGATCAATTTGCCGTCGGGCAGATTTTCCTTGCGACAGATGAGCAAAGAGCCCAGGCGTCGCGGCAGGCGATGGAGCAAGTGTTCGCTGATCTGGACCTGAAGGTGCTCGGATGGCGCGAAGTACCCACTGATAGCTCAGTCTGTGGAGAGATCGCGCTGGATACCCTGCCGCGCATCGAGCAGATATTTGTCGAGGCGCCCGGCCTGGACGATGCGGAGCTTTCCACGCGCCTGTTCGTGGCACGTCGCAAGGCGGAGATGGCCAACGAGGATCAAGAAGATTTCTATATCTGTAGTCTCTCGGCCCGGGTGATTTCCTATAAAGGCCTGGTCATGCCGGTGGACTTGCCGCGCTTTTATGCGGATCTGGGCGACGAGCGCCTGACAACCGCAATCTGCGTGTTCCACCAGCGATTTTCCACCAATACAATGCCCCGCTGGCCACTCGCCCAGCCCTTTCGCCTGCTCGCCCACAATGGCGAGATCAATACCATTGAGGGTAACCGCAACTGGGCGGAGGCTCGTACAGCAGCCTTTGAAACAGAGCGCCTGCCTGATATACGGGACATTGCTCCCCTGGTAAATCGTACCGGCTCGGACTCCTCCAGTCTCGACAACATGCTCGATGTGCTCCTGACCGGTGGTGTCGACATGGCAAGGGCCCTGCGCATGTTGATTCCGCCAGCCTGGCAGAACATCGAGTCGATGGACCCGGACCTCAAGGCCTTTTATGAATACCACTCCATGCATATGGAACCCTGGGATGGCCCGGCCGGTATCGTACTGACCGATGGGCGCTACGCAGTTTGCCTGCTTGATCGCAACGGCTTGCGACCGGCTCGCTGGGTTACCACCAAAGACGGTTTTATCACGCTGGCTTCAGAAGTGGGTACCCATGGCTACCGTGATGAGGATGTTGTCGCCAAGGGCCGGGTAGGGCCGGGCCAGATTTTGATGGTTGATACCCATACCGGTGAGCTACTGCACACCGATGAGATCGACAACAGGCTGAAGGCTCGACATCCGTACAAGCGCTGGCTAAAGGAAAAAGCCCAGCGTATCGAGGGTACCTTTGGTGGCGAAGCCGCCCCCGGTATTGCACCGGAAGAACTCGACAGTTACATGAAAATGTTTCAGGTCAGCTTCGAGGAACGTGACCAGGTGCTGCGACCTCTGGCTGAGACCGGCAACGAGGCGGTGGGATCTATGGGTGATGACACGCCCATGGCTGTGCTGTCACGTCACCAACGTTCGCTGTATGACTATTTCCGCCAAAAATTTGCCCAGGTGACCAATCCGCCCATTGACCCTCTCCGCGAGACCATCGTTATGTCGCTGGAGACGGACCTGGGGGGTGAGAAAAATATCTTCCAGGAGGGACCGGAGCATGCCGATCGTGTGATCCTGACGTCGCCCGTGTTGTCCCAGGGTAAGTTCAATACCCTGCTACAACTCGATCGCCCGGGGTTTGCGGTCAAGGATCTCGACTGTAGCTATGACGCGGGCAGTGCAGACCTTAAAACGGCCTTGCTGGACCTGACTGCGCGGGCTGAGGCAGCAGTAAGGGACGGCTCCACGATATTAATCCTATCCGACCGAGCAGTCGCCAAAGGGCGCCTGCCGATTCACAGCCTGCTGGCTACCGGGGCAGTCCATCACCACCTTATTCAGACGGGACTTCGCGTCGACGCCAACATCGTCGTGGAGTCTGCCAGCGCACGCGATTCTCACCAGATTGCCAGTCTGTTGGGCTTTGGCGCGACGGCGGTTTACCCCTACCTGGCGTATGCCGTGCTAGAGGAGCTCATTCGCAGCGGCGAGCTGCTCGGTGAGCCCAGTGCCTGCTACAAGAACTACCGCAAGGGCATCAACAAGGGCCTGCTCAAGATTATGTCGAAGATGGGTATCTCGGCGGTCAGCTCCTATCGTGGCGCGCAGTTGTTCGAAGCGGTTGGCCTGGCCCGCGAGGTCACCGATATTGCGTTTCGTGGAGTAGCCTCCCGAATCGAGGGCAGTGGCTTCGCTGAGTTGGAAGAAGAACAAAAAGTGCTGGCGCGTGATGCCTGGTCTTACCGCAAAACCATCCAGCAAGGTGGCTTGCTGAAGTATGTGCACGGGCAGGAGTACCACGCATTCAATCCAGACGTGGTGATGACATTACAGGAGGCCGTGGCGACCGGGGACTACGCCACCTACCAGCGCTATGCCAAGCTGGTGAATGAACGACCTGTCGCCACATTGCGCGATTTGATGCAGCCAGTGGAGGCGGATAAACCACTGTCCCTGGACGATGTGGAGCCACTGGAGAATATCCTCTGTCGCTTTGATTCGGCCGGCATGTCGCTGGGCGCCCTGAGTCCGGAGGCACACGAGGGCCTGGCGGCGGCGATGAACCGCATGGGCGCGCGTTCGAACTCGGGGGAGGGCGGCGAAGACCCCAGCCGATTTGGCACTGAGCGTGTCTCCAAGATCAAGCAGATCGCGTCCGGCCGCTTTGGTGTTACGCCACACTACCTGGTGAATGCCGAGGTGTTGCAGATCAAAGTGGCCCAGGGGGCCAAGCCCGGCGAGGGTGGCCAGCTACCCGGGGGCAAGGTGAACGACCTGATCGCCCGGCTCCGTTACTCGGTACCAGGGGTGACCCTGATTTCGCCGCCCCCGCACCACGATATATATTCCATTGAAGATCTGGCGCAGCTGATCTATGACCTGAAACAGGTTAACCCGCAGGCGCTGGTCTCGGTGAAGTTGGTCTCAGAACCTGGCGTGGGCACGATTGCCGCCGGGGTTGCCAAGGCCTATGCCGACCTCATTACCATCAGTGGTTATGATGGCGGCACAGCGGCGAGTCCGCTGACCTCCATCCGCTATGCCGGCTCGCCGTGGGAGCTGGGTCTTGCCGAAGTACAGCAAACCCTGCGAGGCAATAATCTGAGAGGCGCCATTCGGTTGCAGACCGATGGCGGCCTCAAGACTGGCCTCGATGTGATTAAAGCCGCAATTCTGGGCGCGGAGAGCTTTGGGTTCGGTACCGCGCCAATGGTCGCGCTGGGTTGTAAATATCTGCGCATTTGCCATCTTAATAACTGTGCGACAGGTGTGGCTACCCAGAACCAGAAGCTGAGGGAAGATCATTTCAACGGCACGGTAGACATGGTGATGAACCTGTTTACGTTTATTGGAACCGAGGTTCGAGAGTGGCTGGCGCGTCTCGGTGTGCCGTCCATAGAGGCGTTGATCGGGCGCACCGACCTGTTGGCCTGTCTCCCCGGAGAGACCGCCAAGCAGGCGCACCTGGACTTATCACCGATCCTGCACAAGGACCCTCTGGCAGAGGGCCAACCTGAGTTTTGTCAGGTCAGTTCCAACGATCCATTCGACCGCGGCGAAACTGCTGAGGAGATGGTTGCGACCACGCTGACCGCCATCGAGAGTCAGTCCGGTGGCGAGTTCACCTTCGGCGTAACCAATTGTGATCGCTCGATCGGGGCTCGCATTTCCGGTGAGATTGCGCGCCGCTATGGCAATGACGGCATGGAGGGTAACCCCATCGTCCTGCGCCTAAAGGGTACTGCCGGACAGAGCTTTGGCGTTTGGAATGCGGGTGGCCTGCATATGTACCTGGAGGGTGACTCCAATGACTATGTCGGCAAAGGTATGGCTGGTGGCAAGCTGGTGATCTATCCGCCCGGGGTCAGCGAGTTCAAGTCGCAGGAAACGTCGATTATTGGCAATACCTGCCTCTATGGTGCGACAGGCGGTCGCCTGTTTGCTGCGGGTATCGCCGGTGAGCGATTTGCGGTCCGCAACAGTGGCGCCCACGCCGTGGTCGAGGGCGCAGGTGATCACTGTTGTGAATACATGACCGGTGGCAACATCACCGTACTTGGATCGACAGGTGTGAACTTTGGCGCCGGTATGACGGGCGGGTTCGCCTATGTGCTGGACCTGGACCGTTCATTTATTGACAAGTACAACAGCGAGTTGGTGGAAATC
>CAZPVJ010000116.1:0-10685 GCA_964590005.1 uncultured Alteromonadaceae bacterium
TCACGGTCGTTACTTTCCACGTATACTCCCCACTGATGGTCCGGATACTCTTTATCTCATACTATAACAGGCGAAGGTAGCGCGGTTTGGGCGTTACCGGCAGGAGGCGAGTGGGGCGAACAGCGCCACTGGATTGACTAAGGAGGCGAGGATAACCAAGCGCGCAAATGTCACTCAAGGCTGCGGATGCACAGGTCACTGGGTTGTCGTGTGGGTGGCTTTGTTGTCGACATTCCCGGTTCTGGCGCAAGAGCCCTACGACACGCTCTGGTCCTACGTGGATCTATACGAGAATCCCGACGCGGACGCGATACAGAGCTTCAGCTTCACGGGCCGCGCGCAGGTTGAATACGTGTTCTTTGACGCCGACGACGCTGGTGAGTTTGAAGACCTGCTCTGGCGTCGCTTCCGCTTCGGCTTCAAGAGCAAGTTTGCCGACGATTGGCTAATACACCTGGAGGGTGACTTTGACCTCAATTCGGATGTCGATAGCGATTACCAGAACCTGACCGACGCCTACCTCGCCTGGCAGCTAAACCCCGATTGGGAGGCCAAGTTCCTCAAGCAATCGGCCGGCTTTACCCTCGACGGCATGACATCGTCGAAGAGGCTCATCACCCCTGAACGCAATAATCTCACCAATAATCTCTGGTTTACCGCCGAGTACTTTTCGGGGGTGACCCTGGCGGGTCCCTGCACCGGCAACCTGGGTTGTAAAGCCGGCGTTTTCAGCTCCGACGAAGACGATCAGTTGCTCCGATTTGACGCCGGTTATTTCGGCCTGCTGCTCGTCGATTACGAACTGGGTGAACAGCTGGGCCAGGACCGATTCACACTGACGGGAGCTTATGTCTACAACGACGGCGATGAGTTGGCCAACACCCCCCAGTTTGGCGATGTGTTGTCGTTTACCAGCCAGTGGGAACAGGGGCCGTGGGGCATCTGGGCGGATGCCGCCTTCGGCTGGGGTTACGACGACCAGAGCGACGTTGCCGGCTTTGTTGCCATGCCTTTTTACAATGTTTCACCCCATTGGCAACTCGTATTGCGTTACACCTGGTTACGCAGCGACGATGACGGCGGTGTACGCTTCGGGCGGTATGAGCGTGAATTGGTGGATGTTCGTGGCGATCGTTACAGGGAGGTGTTCGCCGGCTTGAACTGGTATCTCTACGGTCACAAGCTCAAGTGGCAAACCGGGTTGCAGAAGACCCGTATGGACGACGCAACGGATTCCGGCGGCGATTACGACGGCTGGGGGTTCACGACGGGACTGCGCCTGTCCTGGTAATACGTTACCGGTGGCCTGTAATCGGGTCAGTCCAGGTCCTCTGGCGAGATCTTGTGACCCCAGTCCGCTTTCGCTTCAAGGTAGCGCAGGTTGCACTCGTCCACGCCGGTGATGTGTTTCTCCGCGGTGATGTGCTGCAGACCGTGCTCCGCCAGGTCGCTGATCTTTTTGGGGTTGTTGGTCAGCAGGCGCATTGGTCTGTCGCCCACAAAATAATGTAACAGTGATGCCGCGTCGCTGAAGTCGCGAGAGTCATCCGGTAAACCCAGTGAACGGTTAGCCTGGTAGGTATTCTCGCCCTGGTCTTGTAACAGATAGGTGGCGGCCTTCGCCCAGAGACCGATGCCCCGACCTTCGTGTCCCGCCATGTAAATCAGGTAGCCGCCGGCAGGGTCTTCAGCGATTCGATCCAGGGCAGCTTCCAGCTGGGGGCCGCACTCGCAGCGGCGTGAACCAAAGACATCACCCGTCAGGCAGCTCGAGTGGACGCGTACCAGGGGTGCTGCTTCTGCCGAGGGCTCCCCGATAACCAGCACACTGTTTACTGCCATCGATGAGGCCAGGGTAGAAAACAGGTGTTGTCCGCCACTGTCGCGCAGCGTACCTGCCAGCGACTCCACTTCCCGTAGCTCGGTACTGCGGACTGCGGCATACCATTCCACATTAGGACGGCGCTCTCCGCGTCCCAGCGGCAGCGGTATAGGCCCGAGCAGGTTAAGTGCCGTGGCGTCGGTTGGCGGCGGCATGCGCGGGTCCAGCGCCTCGCCCTGGGTATTGATGCGAATCAGTTTGCCGGAGTCTATGAGTTGCTCACGGACGTCGGGGTTCAGGTAGGTAAACACGGTTGTCGTTCAGCCTTATGATCGGTTAGAGATTGGCGTCCACGGCGTCCAGGAAGCCTTGCATATCGACAATGTTTTCAGCTTCCGGATTCGTGGTCTTGCCTTTCAGGTCGCCGGTTATTGTTCCCTGGTCGACCGTATCAATGAGTGCCGCTTTCAACCTATGGGAGTAGGCCACGAGCGGCTGGTTGTGTTCTCTTGAGCCCAGCGTTTCCAGGGCGTTGGCCAACGCATATATGAGTGCGCTGGAGTTGAAGATCGCAACCTCACCATTGCTCTCCTGGTACTTCAGGTAGAGGTCATGCGCGGTTCCATGGGGAGCCTCGTACAACATGGTACCGTCCGTACTTTCTATGATGGAGCTGGCCGTGGCCAGACTGCCACCTAGCGCCGCGGCGATATCGGAAAAAATATCACCGTCCAGGTTCTGGGCCGGGTACAGGGCATTGCGCGGCGGGTCGGTGATCATTTTTTTCAGCTGACTGGATGGGCGCATGATCATGAAAGAGGGCGGTTCGGTGTGATCTGCCACCAAGGCCACCCGTACCTCGTTGATGACAGTACTGAAAACCTCGTCGTATTCGAAATACTCGCGCTTCAGACCGAAGTAAACTTCCTTGTCATTCAGCGCGGCGTCTCGGAATACCTGCAGTACCCAATCACGAATTGCGGTGCGGTCATTGGACATGAACAGCATGGGGTCGTTGGTTTTAACCTCGCGCGCGTGCTTCTCCTGTCCGTCGACAATGATCTTGACAATGCCATCTTCTGGCGCCGGCATATTGAAACTGCCGTACTGGTCTCCGCCGCCGGCGCTCATACGAGAAATGGAGACGTGGAACTTGCGATCAGGGATGCCGTACTTCTTCAGGGTTTCTACCAATTTGTGCAGGCGCCTGCCGGTGGAATTGTCAGGCACACCCCACAGTCCGCGTTCGGGCGGATTGGCGACGATTCTGGCAGCTTGTGCATCGATAAGCTCGTAGTGGTAAGTCAGACCCGCTGCATCCAGTTGCGCTTTGAATTCCTCTTCGTAGATAGCTTCGATCGCAGTCCGCATAACCCCGTCGTAGCCGGGAATCACTGTATCCTTCAGGCCGACATAGGCGTCGCGTTTTTCATCGAGGCAACGTTGGAAAAAATGCCTGGCCCAGGCTTGTACCTCGGCATAGTCGTTGGTGGCCAGCATGTAAGGGTCACCGAGGCCCAACTTTCTGCGGTGCAGCTCGACCGGATCCCCGCTGGCGCCAACAAAGACCAGCTTGGCGATACCGGTGGCGGCTGACAGGGTGTTATAGCTGTCCTTGTTGCCACCGTCAGCCATGGTATCCACTTCGATGTCGCGGCCGATCCACTGGGGCGGAATGTTGCGGATGTTGCGGAACTGGATGTCCTCGCGGGTAATGTTCCCGCCGATGCCTTTCCGTATTGCGCCGTTGGGCGACTTGGTCGCGAGCTTGTCGAGCTCGCTTTCCTCGACTTCGGGATACTTTGCCAACAGCGCATCAAGCTGTTCGCGGTTCACGGTCATGCCGGCGTTTTTGATGCCAACCCCGTGCTCGCGAAGCGCCGAGATTGCCTCACGAACGACTTCACCATTGCTTTGCAGACGCTTTTCGGCGGACAGGTCGATCTCGATAAGAGATATGTCCAGACGGCGGCTGACAAATTGGTCGAGGATGCGCTCAAAGGCCACCTGGGCCATTTCATCGCCGTGTAACACGACCAGCGGGTTGACTACTGTTATCTTGTCGCTCATTTGGGCTCCGGAATCCGAACCGGAGATTATAGACTATTTGCCTATCGGCTTCTCTCTGCCAGGCTTGGCTGGCGACTTTCACCATCTGTGCCTAGGCTTGGATAACTTTCGCTGACGGAGTGATGGTGTGAAGCTTTCGGATACAGTCGCCCAACTGCGTGCCACGGGCGTTCAGCTGTTTATTATTCATCTGTACTTTTCGTTGCTGGGTATTGCGGTTCTTACCCCGTTATTTGCCCTTGTGTTGCAAACCCTGGTAGAGCTTTCCGGTAGCGCCGCTGTCGCCGACCAGGATATCGCGCGGTTGATTCTTTCACCG
Organism: uncultured Alteromonadaceae bacterium; assembly: GCA_964590005.1. Taxonomy (GTDB): domain Bacteria; phylum Pseudomonadota; class Gammaproteobacteria; order Pseudomonadales; family Halieaceae; genus CALJFL01. Next base: position 4,212 of record CAZPVJ010000116.1, read on the forward strand.
GCGGGAATGGTTGGACTGGTCTTCCTGCTGGGTCTCTTCCTGGCGATTCTGTCGTTTGAGGCGGCCGCCATGCACACCCTGGTCAGTGCCAAACGTCAGGGACTCCACGCGACAGCCTGGCAATGTGTCGTGCACGTACTTCGTACTGCCCCCAGGTTATTGTTGACGACGACGCTACTGGTGGCGCGTGTGTTGCTCTATCTTTTGCCGTATCTCATGGCAGTAGCGGCCATCGCCTGGTGGTTGCTCACGGCCCACGATATAAACTACTACCTTAGCCACAAACCTATCGAATTGTATTACGCCATTGGCCTGGCGACGCTGCCTACTGCCTTATTCCTGTGGTTGCTTGGCCGACGTTTGCTGGGCTGGTCGCTCATCCTGCCGCTGGTCATGTTCAATATTGCATCGCCCGCACGGTGTTTTGACGCCAGTGAAAGTCATGTCGTCGGGGACAGGAAGCTGGTCATTCGCGCCTTGATGACCTGGCTACTCGTATCCCTGGTGCTGGCGACTATACCGGCACTTTTTCTGGCCATAACCTGGAAGCTGTTACTCGTTTCACAAGCAGAAAGCCTGACACTGTTGGTGATCTTGGTGGGTCTGCAAATGGCTGGCTGGGTGTTACTCAATTTCCTGGCCAGCGCCTTATCACTCGCCAGCCTCGTGTCAGTGATCGACCAGCTACAGACGCGACTAATACCCGAATTGGACCTGACTAACTGGCGAGAAGGACTGGTCCGTGAATCTTCTTCGGCCATCGTGCTGCGCTTGACCACGGGCAGACTGCTGGCAATCGGCTTCCTTGCCGCTGCACTGGCGGCTACCGCGGGGTACTCGCTGGTCAAAGGTATGGCGCTGCAGGATGACGCCCTGGTAATAGCGCATCGCGGAGCTGCCGGTGCTGCGCCGGAGAACACGATGGCAGCGGTGCGTCGCGCGATTGATGATGGAGCCCATTGGGTTGAGATCGACGTGCAGGAAAGCCGCGACGGCGAGGTCATAGTGGTTCACGACAGTGACTTTATGAAGCTGGCGGGCAATCCCCTCAAGGTATGGGAGGGTGATCTGGCACAAATTCAAGCCATCGACATTGGCAGTTGGTTCAGCCCGGAATTTTCGGACGAGCGCACACCCACCCTGGCACAGGTGCTTGCCGAGACGCGGGACCGCGCCGTGCTGCTGATCGAACTCAAATACTACGGCCATGATGTGGCCCTGGAGCAGCGCGTGGTCGATGTCGTGGAGTCCATGGGTATGTCCGATCAGGTGATTGCCATGTCCTTGCACTTACCCGGGGTGCGCAAGTTAAAGGCGCTCCGGCCGGAATGGACTGTTGGTCTGTTGGCAGCGACTGCGGTGGGTGACCTGTCCCGTTTGGACGTGGATTTTCTCGCGGTCAATGCGGCGATGGCTTCCCCTGCATTTATCCGTCGCGCCCAGGCCGCCGGTAAACCCGTGCATGTCTGGACCATCAACGACGCACTGTCCATGACCGGTATGCTGTCTCGCGGTGTGGATGGTTTGATCACGGACGAACCCGCTCTGGCGAGGGAGGTGCTGCTGCGACGCGAGGACCTTGGCCCCGCCGAGCGCTTGCTGCTCGGCGCGACGCTGTTGTTCGGAAAACCGTTGCCCGCAAGGACCTATCGCGATAACTCGCCCTAGGAGGACGTCAGACTTCTGCCGCCATGTGACAGGCCTGGTTGATCGCTGCCTTTGCGTCCAGCTCGGCGGCTTCGTAGGCGCCGCCAACAAGCTCGACGGGTAACCCGTCAGCCCTGGCGGCGTCATAAAGCTCACGGGCAGGCTCCTGGCCGGCGCAGACGATGACCGTATCCACCGGGAGCAACTCCGGCTTGTTGTCGCGCATGATGTGCAGGCCGTCGTCGTCAATGCGCACATACTCGACACCATTAATCATTTGGACACCGCGTCGGCCTAGCGCCATGCGGTGTGTCCACCCGGTGGTTTTCCCAAGGCCACGCCCAACCGGTGATGACTTGCGCTGCATCAGAAAGATCTCCCGGTCGGCTCGTGCTACTACCGGCTCGACGCCGGTGACCCCGCCCCGGGGGTGGTTTTCAAAATCGACGCCCCACTCACGGGCAAAAACGTCTATGTCCATGGCGCCAGAAACGCCCTCGTGACTGATTAGCTCTGATACGTCAAAGCCAATCCCGCCTGCGCCCATCACGGCTACCTTTTTCCCGACGGGCTTGTTGCCCTTGATGGCGTCGATGTAGCCCATGACCATGGGATGATCGATGCCTTCGACATCCGGGGTGCGAGGATTAATGCCCGTGGCGATGATGATATTGTCGTAACTTCCAGCGGCTAGCTGTGAGGCGTCGACCCGCGTGTTTAGTTGTAAGTTGATGCCGAGTTTTTCGATCATCCTGCCGTAGTAGCGCAGTGTCTCGTAAAATTCCTCTTTGCCTGGTATCCGCTTGGCGAGGTTGAATTGCCCCCCGATTTCATCGGCAGCATCGAACAGTGTGACCTGGTGCCCGCGCTCCGCCGCCACCGTCGCATAGGCTAGCCCCGCTGGCCCCGCGCCCACCACGGCGATGGACTTGGGCTTGTCTGTTGGCTCGTAATTCAACAGGGTCTCGTGGCCAGCCCTTGGGTTGACCAGGCACGAGACAGATTTCAGCTCGAAGGTGTGATCAAGGCAGGCCTGGTTGCAGCCGATACAGGTGTTGATCTCGTCTTCACGTCCCTCGCGAGCCTTGTTAACGAGCTCGGCGTCCGCGAGCATGGGCCGCGCCATGGATACCAGGTCGGCGTCACCGCGTTGCAGCACTTCCTCGGCTACATGGGGCATGTTGATTCGATTGGAGGTGATCATCGGAACATTGACCTGCTCGCGAATGCGCCCGGTCACCGATGTGAACGCGGCCCTGGGGACCATGGTCGCGATCGTCGGTACAGCGCTTTCGTGCCAGGTGAAGTGGGTGGAGATTATAGAGACTCCGGCTTTTTCCAGGCCCTGCGCCAACTGTACGATTTCTTCCCAGCTCATACCGCCCTGTAGCATGTCCATTGCCGCTATCCTGAAAATCAGGATGAAATCGTCGCCCACTGCCGCGCGGGTTTTCTCCACGATTTCCAGCGGGAAGCGCATGCGGTTTTCGTAGGGCCCACCGTACTCATCGGTGCGCTTGTTGGTCTTTTCAACCAGGAAGGCGGAGATCAGGTAGCCCGCCGAACCAATGATCTCAACCCCGTCGTAACCCGCCTGTTTTGCCAGTACCGCGCAACGAACATGATCATCAATCTGCTTCTGGACGCCGGCGGCGTCCAGTTCCCTGGGCACAAAGGGCGCGATCCGGGATTTTATTGCCGAGGGCGCGACCAGTTTCTCATTGTAGGCCAGCGGCCCGGTATGCAAGATCTGCAGGCAGATTTTTACATCGGGCGCAGCACCGTGAACGGCTTCGGTTATCGTGCGGTGCTGCTCCGCCTCGGCGTCGTTGGACAACATGGCCGAGCCAGCGGCTGCCTCTTCATTGGGGCCAATACCGCCAGTGATGATCATGCCAACGCCGCCGCGCGCGCGTTCCGAGAAGTAGGCGGCCATGCGCTCAAAGCCATTCTCGGCCTCTTCCAGGCCAGTGTGCATCGACCCCATGATCACCCGGTTCTTAATGGTGGTGAATCCAAGATCCAGTGGCTCAAACAGTTTGTGGTAGGTCATACCAACCGGGGCAGGGGAGTGGGCTTTGGCGTTCACGGGGCGACCTTATTGCAAGTTTGGGGGTAGAGATACTAGTGCTCTGCAGTGCTACAGCGCAAGACCGCGATGCCAGGCACGGATTCATTGTCGGTCATACACTGAAAATGGGCCATAATACGGTGCTGTATGAAAACCAACTGATTGGGAGGTGCGCTGTGACCGCTGCCATGGATTTACACAGTGAAGAGGCGAACATGCTTCGCGACATGATCGGCCGATTCTGTGAGGTGGAGGTAGACCCTCACTACGAGCAGTGGGAGCGCGACGAGATCCTGCCCCGCGATATCTGGCACAAGCTCGGCGCCGCGGGCTTTCTGTGTGTGGATATTCCCGAAGCCTATGGCGGAGCGGGAGGCAGTTTCGATATGAGTATGGTGATTGCTGCCGAATTTAGTCGCCGCGGCTACGCCTCCCTGGGCGGCAATATGTCTGTGCACAGCGATATTGTCGCCCACTATGTGCTCAATCACGGCACCGAAGAGCAGAAACAGCACTACCTTCCGAAAATGGTCAGTGGCGAGTGTATCGGCGCGGTCGCCATGACGGAACCTGGTGCGGGCAGTGACTTGCAGGGTGTTCGCACCTCGGCCATACGCGATGGCGAAGACTGGGTTATCAATGGCTCCAAGACCTTCATCAGCAACGGCCAGCATTGTGACATGGTGGTAACAGTGGCCAGGACAGACCCGGATGCGCCCGGTTCCCGGGGATTGTCCCTGTTCATTGTGGATGCCGACAAACCGGGTTTTAGCCGTGGCCGGAACCTCGAAAAACTCGGCTTGCATGCTGCCGATACCAGCGAGCTTTTCTACCAGGATGTTCGCGTGCCCGATGATGCGCTGCTGGGTGGCCTGCATCGAGGTTTTATTGCCCTGATGGAAGAGCTCCCGCGGGAGCGGCTGGGTCTGGCAGTGGGTGCGGTCGCAGCTATGGAAGGCGCCCTGGCGATGACCGTGGACTACGTCAGGGAGCGAGAGGCTTTCGGGGCACCACTGGCGAAGCTGCAAAACACCCGCTTCAAGATTGCCGAGATGCAAACCGAGTACCGGCTTAATAACGCGTTCGTTAATGAGTGTATCGACAAGTACAACGCGGGTGAACTTGATGCTGCGACCGCATCCATGGCCAAGTTTGCAACGACCGAGGCCCAATGCCGGGTGGTGGACGGCTGCCTGCAGATGTTCGGTGGCTACGGTTATATGCGCGAGTACCCGATTTCCAGGGCCTACGCAGATGCCCGTGTGCAGCGAATCTATGGCGGCAGCTCTGAGATTATGCGTGAGCTGGTGGCCCGCGCTGTCCTGGATAGTTAAGGCATTGTCGCAGCGCCTCATAGCGCGGGAGTAGCAGGGAATGAAAGGATTACAGGGCCGTGTAGCGGTGGTGACGGGTGCCGCATCGGGTATTGGTAAGGCCATCGCCGAGAGGCTGGCAGAGGACGGCGTCAGGGTGGTAGGTGTTGACCGCAACGCGGACGCACTCGAAGAAATCGCCAGTTATGAGAGCACCCTGGCGGTGGACCTGGTTGATCCCGACGGCGTGGCGCGCGTGCGAGAGTACGTAGAGGCAGGCGCCGGTGCCTGCGATATTCTGGTCAACGCCGCCGGCATCAGCGCATTCGGCCTGTTTGACGACCCGGATTTATCCCTGTGGAACGATACCATGGCGGTCAACGTGGAGGCGGTCACTCGCCTCACGCGAGAATTCCTGCCCTTGCTGCGGGCGTCCGACCAGGCCCGCATCATTAATATTGGCTCCACATGCTCCCAGTTCGCGACCGCTGGCCTATCTGCTTACGTCGTATCAAAGCACGCCATCCTGGGACTCACCCGGGCACTGGCCTCTGAGCTGGGCGCCGATGGCATTACGGTGAACTGTATCCAGCCCGGCGCTATCGTTACCGGGATTACCGAAGCCACCTTTGCTGAAAACGCTGAGTTTCGCTCACACTGGGAAAACAAGGCGGCCCTCGGGCGCCTGGGTCAACCAGAAGATGTGGCTCCACTGGCCGCTTTCCTGGCCAGTGAAGAGGCACGCTTTATCTCCGGCCACGGAATGTACGTGGACGGCGGCGCGATGCAGCAGAACTGAGCGGCAAAGGCTGTTAACGGGCGCTCAGTCCCTCTACGTATTCGAACTGACCCGGCTTCAGGTTGAGCACAGCCGCGATTCTTTCCGGCGAGGTGCCGAGCTGGAGCAGTGATTTAAAGAGCTGAAAGTCCAGTCTGGCAAGCTCCAGCGGGCTCATTGCAATTGTCTGTAGATCCGTTGTGGTTTGTTCCCGGTTATTCATCGTCGTGCACTCTCTATCACTCAATAAAACGGTTAGCGTTCTGTTACTTGGAGAGATACAGCAAGAGCTGTGCCAGCCTTGTGCGATGGCTGTTTTAAGGAAGATTGGACTTGTTTGGAGACGCAGAGGCTTATTAGAAGCAAGTCTGATTGCAAATTGCATAGCAGGTTGAGATTGCGTTGATTGGGGCAGGGCGCTCTCTCAAGCGCCGGATAATACTGGCTAGGTGAATTTGGCGAACCCCTTAGAATCGCCGCTGCCGATAGGCTACAGCGGCGCCTGTGCTCATCATCAATAGAGCGAGTAGTAATAGGATCGCATCCGGCATTGAAGGCACTTGGACAGGCGGCAAGGCGGCAAGTGATATATTACGACTCACTCTAAATGTTGGCGAGTTGTCCGCCGCAACCGCTGCCACGTTAGTTATCGTTGGCGCAAAAGC
>CAZPVJ010000117.1:0-9287 GCA_964590005.1 uncultured Alteromonadaceae bacterium
CGCGGTGTTGAATCATCCCGGACTGGAATGAGTTCCCGTGATCGTGGCCAACCCGCACAAAGTCGGGCAGGACGTCGTTGACCTGGTCGGTCTACCGCCGCTGGGATTGGCCGCCACCGACGACTGGCAGGCGGCACTGGCAGCAGGCGCCGACGCGGTGGTCTATGCCGCCACCGCCGACATACGCCCTGAGGAAGCACAGAACGACTTGCTGGCCTGCCTGTCTGCAGGCATCAACGTGGTGTCCACTTCTTTCTACAGCTTTCTGCACCCTCAGTCGACGGCCGCGGAAGTGCTTCAGCCAGTGCAGGATGCCTGTAAAACCAGCGGGGCCTCATTGTTGGTATCGGGCATAGACCCGGGTTGGGTGATGGACGCGCTTCCTGTTTTCCTCTCGCGGGCTACCTCAGGTATTACCGAAGTCAGGACCCGGGAGATCTTCAATTATGCGCTATACGACCAGCCCCAGGTGGTTCGCGAGGTCATCGGCTTTGGCGGGTCCATGGAGGAACTGCCATTGATGTTGCACGACTTCGCCATAGAGATGGTGTGGGCGCCGATGGTACGGATGGTGGGTGATGCCCTGGGCAAGCCGGTGGACCGTATCGCCGTCAACGTGGAGCGCAGACCCCTGGAGCGCACCATCGAGGTCAAGGGCATGGGCTCGTTCGAGGAAGGTACACAAGGCGCCTTTCGCTTTGAAGTGGTCGGCTACCACGGTGACACCGCCTTATCCGTGCTTGAACACGTCACCCGGATAGACGACGAGTGCGCGCCGGACTGGCCCTATCCGCCGGAGGGACGAGGCTGCCACCAGGTGATTGTCAGCGGTGACCCCACCCTCCACGTCAGTGTGCACGCCGAAGATAGCTTTGAGCCCGGTGCTGCCGGCGGCGGCAACGCCTCCGCAGCCAGCTGGGTGGTGAACGCCATTCCGGGCGTAGTCGCTGCAGATCCCGGCGTGGTGACCATTCTCGATCTCCAGGTGGCGGGGATACCCGTCAGCGAATGAGGGCTAGCAACCAGTCCCGCTGGAATTCGGCTGAGCGATTTTTCTAGAAATTCGCCCGAATCCCGAAACTGTAGGTGATTCCGGGGTCATACTTTTCATAGACGAGCCCGCCCTGGGTCCACTCCACCTCGGTATCGAACAGGTTGGCGGCCTTCAGCTCGATTTCGATGTTCGTGTTAATGGCTTCGGTGGAATAGCGGAGCAGAACATCTACCCTGCCCCGGGCTTCCTCGATGATATCGGGCGAACTCTCCGCACCCACCAGCACCACACGCTCACCGGTGTAATTGTAGGCGAAGGTCGCGAGGATCCCCCGGTTCTCATCCTGGTAGCTCAGTAACAGGTTGCCCAGCCAATCGGATTGGCCGGTAATGGGACGTTCATTGCTGAACAGGCGGGCTATTTGCCGGCCACCGGTGAGAGGGACGTCCGCGGCGGTCTCCCCCGACCCCAGAAGGGTCACCTCCGAATCGATGTAAGACAGGTTGGCATTTAGGCTGAAATTGTTCCAGACAGATCCATTCCAGCCCTCAGCTTCGATGCCAAACCAGTCAGCCAGGCGCAATTCCTGGCTGATATCCCACTCTATCCCCTCGAGTTCGGCCTCCTCGGCGTTGAACCAGGTAAAGATGTCATTCTGGGCCTGGACCTTGGCTAACTCGATAGGATCATCGAAGTCCTTACGAAACAACCCAATCGACATACTGTCCGCGTTACCGTAATACCATTCCCAGCGGAAATCGTAGTTGGTCAGCTCGGCCTGTTGCAGGAACACGTTGCCGCGATAGAGATTGGAATCCTCGGGGTTGCGGATCGTGGTTCCGGTGATTTCCAACAGGCTTGGGCGATTGACGGTTTCGGACCAGGCCAGCCTGACCTGCATGTTCTCGATAAACTCCCAGGTCAAAGACAGGGAAGGCAGGGTGTCATCGTAATCCTGTTCCACCAGGTTAGTGGTCCCCTGCTCGATGTTACCGCCCCAGGCGTCCGCGATCAGTTCGACATCTTCAAACCGGACTCCGCCTTGCAGTCGCAGCCGGTCGGTTAATTGGGCATCGAACTGGGCGTAATAACTGGTCACCTCCTCCCCGGACTCCGCGAGCGGGAAAATACCGCTGGCGTTGGCCGCCCCGGAGGTAAAATCACGTACCGTGAGGTAGTCGTTTGACCAATTTTCCGTACGGAACAACTGGCGGGGATACATCAGGGGAATGTAATCCGGCGCGCTGGTGGTCAGGTCAAAACGAAACAATCGATCCTCGCTCTCCCGTGTTCGCTCGTAGTACCCAGCGCCACCATTGAGCGAAACCTCGACGTTGCCCAGGGTCACGGGCAGCTTTAAATCGAAGCCATAGTCTTCGATATCATCATCAAGGCGACTGTAATTGCGCTCGGGGGCCTGGAACACATCCCGCAAATCGCCAGCGGCCTGCCGGTTGGGCGTAACGACCTCCAACAAGCCGTCACGGTTTTCGGCGTAAGTGTAGGTGCGGGTATCCGGCGCATCGCGAAACGCGGACCCGTCCACCAGTCGCCAGTCCAGCGCCAGGTCATTCAGTCCGCTGAAGAAATGTTCGCCCGCCAGCTGGATTGTTTCTATTTCGTTCTCCGTCCACTGCAAGCGGTAACTCTCCGCCTGCGTACCACTGGCCACATCATCCTCACTGGACAGCCCCTTCTGTTGCTGGACCTCGTCCTCGGTCTGTCGCATGAGCGTGTAGGTCAGCGATACCGCGTTGTTGTAATCAAATTCATAACCCAGGGTGACAAAGCCATTCATACCAATTGTCTGTTTGGTAGTGAACTGCTGGTAGTCAACCGTCTGTGTACTATTGTTACCGACACCGGAGAACTCATAGCGCCTGTAGTCCTTGTCCCGGTTCTGCCAGCTATTGGTGTACTTGAAGGAACCAATGGCGCCAACGGCGGACTCATCACCCAGCTCGATGCGCTTACCCAACTCCAATTCGCCGCTGTAGTTGGGTTTCATGGTCTTTTCACGGATGTCCCACAGGTTATAGAAGCTGTTACCGAGCGCTGCACGCTCGGGAAACTCCGTGTCTTCAAACTCCTCACTGCTAAGGCGACGCACATTACTGGGGATATCTCGCGTGCCGTCATCCCACCCCCAGTTGTCCTCGAAGCCACCGGGATAGGTCAGACCGTCGCCACCGGTAGTTTCCGAATTACCACCTATCGCCAGCTTGAAGTTGGCAAAGTCCTCGTCCGGTGTACTCTTGGTTCGGATGTCCACCACACCGCCGGAAAAGTCTCCCGGGTACTGGGCGGAATAGGTCTTTTGCACCAACAGACTCTCGACGATCTGGTTGGGGACAATATCCAGCGGCACGGTCTTCTGAAACGGCACAGGGCTGGAGATACGGGTGGCATTGAGTAAGGTTGAAGAATATCGCTCACCAAGACCACGCACGTACACGTATTTACCACCTACCAGGCTGAGACCAGTCACCCTGGACAGTGAAATACCGACATTGGTTTCACCGAGCTTGGACAGGTCTTCCACGTCCAGGATGTTGGAAATCTCGGAGGTGTCGCGCTTCTCGTCGGGAATAAACTCCCCGAGTACAAACACCTCTTCGATGTCCGGCGCCTGCACTATCTGGGGGGCGTCCTGTGCCACGCTGTGCACCGTTCCCAGACCCAGGGCAGCTGCCACGGAAAGGGCCATCTTGTTTCGATTCATCATTCTGATACCTGTCTGAAAGCTGTATTCATCCTGTTGCTCCACAACCAGGTCCGTTGAAAAAGCGCCAGGCTGCAAGAGCCTGGCGTAATCACTCGGACCAGTGAAAACTGCTTACAGGCCAAATGCCCAGGAGCTACTCCAGCTATCGACATCAGAGCCGATTATGCTGTTCTGCTCAAAAAACCCGTCCGCGGGAAGCGTGCCCGGCGATGGGTCACTGCCATCTTCAGTCACGTTACTGCTGTCCAGGAGCGCCTGGACAGCTTCGACATCGTCGCCCTCGTTGTTGGTGGCACAGTTCAGGGCCACTCCGTCGAAGGTGATGCCGGTACCCAGCAGGTTCAGGGACTCGCCCTGGATCCGCAGGCAGGTATCGCCACCCTCGGCGATCGAATTGAAAAGGTTGAGCCCGGTACCGCGACGCAAGCGTATCGCCCGGGTATCGCTCCTGGCGATAATCGACATATTGGCGATCATCGGGTTTGAGACAGGGGTCGCCAACTCATCGTTCTCGCGGTTGTCAGCCTCGATACCGTTATCTCCGGTGTCGGTCTGCACGATATGCAGGTACTGCACAGAGCCCGTCCAACCATCGGTCCAGTCCAGCGAGTCGTCCGCGTTACCGGTGAGGATCACGTGTTTGGCACTCACAGTTCCCCCGAAGAACTCGATGCCATCGTCCAGATTATTGTGTACCTGGACGTAGTCCACCTCTGTCGCGGAGCCGACACCCTGGAACGCGATACCGTTGAGCTGATTCTCCGGGTCTACGTTAGAACCCGCATACTTGACCACCAGGTAGTTCAGCACGCCACTGTTGTCATCGGGCTTGTCGCCGCCAAACAGGCCGGAGTTAGCCTCCCCTTCCTTGGTGCAGGCTGCGGTGCCGCCCTCGGCGCCTTCCGCGCAGTCGTTGATGGGTGCGTAGCCATTGATGACCAGTCCACCCCAGAGGCCTCGGCTGTTGTCAGCCACAGCGCCTTCGATATCAGCGCTCGCTGTCATCACCACCGGTGACATAGCGGTGCCGCGGGCGTTGATCATCGATCCGCGATTGACGACCAGGAAATCCTCCGCGTCGTTACCGACGATGGTGGTACCGGATTCGATGTTGAGGGTCGCGGGGTTGTTGTCGTCACCCACGGTAACCTTGCCATCGAGCACGTAGTAATTGCCCCGCACCAGGGTCAATTCACCGACGATCGTGCCGCTCAGGCCACAGGCCTGTACGCCTTCAAGCAGGCCTTCGTCTGTAGTGCCCGAAGGACATCCGAACTCAGGCGGAGCGGTGCTGGGCATACCCACGGTCCAGCCAGCGGTCCAATCGTTGGCTTCATCTTCCACCGCACCGACAAAGGCGGTGGCGTCGAAGAAGGCGTCGCCAGACAGGTCAGCCGCACTGACCGGGGCATTTTCAGCGACATTACTACCGTCCAGGAATGCCTGTACTGCCGCAACGTCATCGCCCTCGTTGACGGTGTCGCAATTGAGGCTGACACCATCGAACAGGATGCCAGAGCCCAACTGGTTGAGAGACTCGCCCTGTACACGCAGGCAGTTGGCGCTGTTCTGAACCAGTGTGTTGTAGAGCTCCAGGCCGGTGCCGCGACGCAAGCGAATGGCTCGCTCGTCGGGATTGCCGGTGATGGTCATATTGGCAATACGTGGCAAGCTGCGAGGTTCCGCGTTTTCGTCATTCTCGCGGTTATCGGCCTCAATGCCGTTGTCACCGCTGTCCGCAGCCTGGTCAATCACCAGGTACTGAATGGAACCTTGCCAGCCGTCGGTCCAGTCCAGGGAATCGTCCGCATTACCGGTCAGGACCACAAACTTGGCATTTACGGTACCGCCGAAGAACTCGATGCCGTCATCCAGGTTGTTGTGAACCTGTACAAAGTTAACTTCTGTACCGGAACCCACGCCCTGGAAGGCGATGCCGTTGAGCTGATTCTCCGGGTCGACGTTGGAGCCCGCGAACTTGACCACCACGTAGTTCAGCTTTCCGCTGCTGTCAGTCGGGTCATCACCACCAAAGGTACCGGAATTGGCTTCACCCTCCTTGGTACAAGCCGCGGTTCCCCCGGCAGCGCCTTCCGGGCAATCATTGATAGGCGCGAAGCCGTTGATCACCAGGCCACCCCAGAGACCGCGATCCTGCTCAATATCTGCAGTACCCTCAACGTCGGCCCGAGCCGTCAGCGTGATCGGCGCACTGACCGTACCGTTTGCCACTATCTGTGAACCCTGCGAGATCACCAGGAAGTCAAAGCTGGTACCACCAAAAACCGTGGTCCCTGATTGGAGCGTCAACGTGGCGCTGTTGCTGCTATCACCAATGGTGACTTTTCCGACCAGTTGATACAGCGAGTTCGAGTTGAGCGTCAGGTCGCTGGTGACCGTGCCCTCGATGTCACACACCCGCTGGCCATCTATGGTCTCGCCGTTATCGGTGGTACCGGCAGGACATCCCGTATCAGGCTGACCCGGGTTGCTCACGGAACCGGCAACGGTCCAACCTTCCGCCCAGTTTACAGAGCCGAAAGCACCGATAAAGTCAGCCTGCTCATGCCGGGGGTCGGACACTGAAACCGGATCTACAGCGCCGCCGTTCTGTGAGACACTTTCGGCGCTGTCGAGGTAGGCTTCCACCGCGCCATCGTCATCGCTGTCATGCATTTCGGTACAGTTGAAGGTGGTACCAGCTACCGTCAATTCACTGCCCAACAGGTTACGTGATTCACCGTCCACCCTGAGGCAGGCATCGGACTCCACCACGAAGGAGTTAACCAACTGCACCCCAGTGCCCCGGCGAAAACGCAGGGCTCGTTCTGCGGGACTGCCGTACACGGACATATTGGCGATGGCTGGCGCAGAGCGCGGCTCCGCATTCTCGTCGTTCTCGCGGTTGTCCGCCTCGATCGCATTATCCGCGGCGTCGGTCTGCTCGATGTACAGGTATTGCATGCTACCGCGCCAGCCGTCGGTCCAGTCCAGCGAGTCGTCAGCATTACCGGTCAACACCACATAATTGGCGCTAACATTGCCACCGAAAAACTCTATGCCGTCGTCCAGGTTGTTGTGCACCTGCACAAATTCGACGGTGGTGCCGGACCCTACGCCCTGGAAGGCGATACCATTCAGCTGGTTTTCCGGATCGACATTGGATCCCGCGTAACGGACGGTGACATAACGCAAGGTACCGGAGTTATCTTCCGGGTTTGATCCACCGAAGAGGCCTGAATTGGCCTCCCCTTCCTTGGTGCACTCGTCGGTGCCGCCAGTGGCCCCTTCCGGGCAGTCGTTGATCGGCGCAAAACCGTTAATGACCAGCCCGCCCCAAAGACCACGGGCATTGGACTCAACCGTTCCCAGGACATCTTGCTCTGCGGTAAACGTAATCGGCTGTTCTGCGGTTCCCTGTGCATTGATCTGGCAACCCTGCTCGATGACAATGAAATCCTCGGGGCCACCACCGAATATCACTGCGCCTGGCGCGATATCCAGCTCACATTGCTGCGCCTGCACCTGGCCAGTCCCCTGAAGCGCCAGCGTGCCGACGACGGCTGTAAACAATCCCTTCTTGATCATCACGACGCTCCCTAGTTTTGGCCGACGCGCAGGGCGCCGCCAGTGATGCGAAATACAAAGTCGTTACCCAGGGTCAGGCCGGCAGGATCAAGGCGCCCATCAGGAAGCTGACTGACATCGATGTTGTAAATCTCGCGGCCATCGGGTGCGGTCTCTCCCGAGGCTGAAATCGCGCCTTCGAGGTCCGCTGGAATCACCGATTCCACGGTGTCTCCATCACCCGGAGGCTCCACCGGTGGATTGCCACCCCCGCCATCGCAGTCGTCGCACTCTACGGGGACTTCCACCACGATTGATCCAGGTGAGCGGTTGTCGGATGATCCTCCGCACGCTGCCAGTAGCGCTGTAAACGCTACAACAAGCGTACGTTTCATCAATTCCTCTGATTTCATGTCTAGCCTCAGGTGGGTAGTGAAAAAACATCAACAAGCGGTCACAGGACTTTGTCCGGTGACCTTCAGGGCGGATACTAGGATCTCTATGTGACGCTTTCGTGATGGCTATGTGACATTGCTGTTACAGAGCAGCGAATCCTGAATAGGCGGGCTTGCCTGCAGAGCGCAGAACACGCTTTTGCCGATCGCGCGGCGCGGTAACAAAAATTTTACGTAACTGTAGTGTTACTGAAATCGTGCGACGTCAATCTGCCCCCAGGCCATCACTGAAGGGCAAAGTTATGGAAACCCACGTGACATCGGTGCTCGATGCCAGCAAGGAAAAAATACGCATTGAGATCTCTACCCAGGTCGAAGCGTTTCTCAAGCGAGGCGGCCGGATCGATGTCCTCACTGACGCCACGCGCGGGGACGGCAATCGCGGCAACGTCTGGCACGGCGATGAAGACGCGTTGACGCTAAACGAGCTTAGAAATTGACATCATCGACGCGCACAAAATGCGGACGGGCGAATTCCGCGTGCGACGTTTGGGGGGACAAGGGTTCGTGGAAGACAGGCTGGCGGGTTTTCCCCGGTGACCCACCACGAGCGCGCGTGGCTAAAAAAGCGCCACCTCCCCAGGTGTGTCCTGGGGCATCATTCACCACTCTCCAGTGGGTAGCCGGCACTGGACCACTGCTCGATACCGCCGTCCAGAGCCACCGCCCGGGTAAAGCCCATGTCCCTGAGGGTGGCCGTGGCCAGCGTGGAGATTTTGCCGACCTGGCAGTACACCACGATGCGCTGGGTAGGATCGGGCAAGTGCTCGTTGACGCTCAGCTCCAATTGTCCCCGGGGTATGACCATGGCCCCGGGAATGTGCCCGGCTCTAAAGGCTTCCCGCTCACGGACATCAAGCAGAGTTATGCCGGGCTCATCGGTGGCCAGGCGCCGATTGACCTCTGCCAGCGACATAAACGGAACGTTGTGGGCGGCCTCGTTGATCAATTGCGCGACGGTTTTCCCGCCGCTGAGGTTGGTTCGCAAAGCCTCGGTCAGGTGGTCGGGATCCCTGAGGGTCACCGTGCGCATTTTTTCAACGAAGTCGGCGCGGTTCGTGAGCTGCAATCGCGGGTTCTTCTCGATTTCCTCGCCAATGGTCGTATGGGAACGGTTGATGTAAATGTGCGCGGGATAGACCTTTGTCTCCGCTGGCAATAGCAGCAGCTTATTGAACAGACTGTCGTACTGTTGCCCTGGATCACCCGTCGGCAGGTCCGTGCGGCCACAGCCGCCAATCAACAGCGTATCGCCGGTAAAAACAAGATCATCGACCTGGATACACATGGAGTCCGCCGTGTGGCCCGGTGTATGCAGGATATTGAGAGACAGCTCGCCCACGTTGATTTTCTCACCGTCGTCCACCCTTATATCCACGAACGGTGCCGAGCTGTCCCGGTGCATCACAACCGGAACACCGAGGGCACGCGACATCTCGATGGCGCCGGAAAAGTGATCGGCGTGGGTGTGCGTGTCCAGCACGTAGTGAATCCGAACACCGTCCTGGGCCGCCAGGCCCTGGTAGCGTTCAAGCTGGCTGTCCTC
>CAZPVJ010000118.1:0-5828 GCA_964590005.1 uncultured Alteromonadaceae bacterium
TAAACCTCATTCCCACCGCCCAGGGTGGCACCCACGTCAACGGTCTCAGGACCGGCTTACTCGATGCCATGCGCGATTTCTGTGAACTACGCAGCCTGTTGCCTCGCGGGGTGAAGCTGACGCCCGACGATATCTGGGATCGCTGTTGTTATGTGTTGTCTTCCAAGCTGGAGGACCCGCAGTTTTCCGGTCAGACCAAGGAGCGTTTGTCCTCCAGGGAGGCTGCCGCTTTCGTTTCCGGCGTCGCCAAGGATGCGTTCAGCCTGTGGTTGAATCAACATACCCAGGAAGCCGAACAGTTGGCGGAAATGTGTATAAACAATGCCCAGAGCCGACTGCGATCTGCCAAGAAAGTCACGCGTAAAAAAGTGGCCACCGGACCCGCGTTGCCAGGCAAGCTTGCGGACTGCTCGGGTGAAGACCCCGAGCGCGGTGAGTTGTTCCTGGTCGAGGGAGACTCCGCGGGAGGCTCAGCCAAACAGGCGCGAGATCGCGAATTTCAGGCGATCCTGCCTTTGCGCGGCAAGATTCTCAATACCTGGGAGGTCGACTCCCAGGAAATTCTGGCATCACAGGAAGTACACAACATATCGGTGGCATTGGGTATAGATCCCGCCAGTGATGATCTGGAGGGTCTGCGTTATCACAAAGTGTGTATCCTGGCCGATGCGGATTCCGACGGCCTGCATATTGCCACCTTGATTTGCGCCTTGTTTGTCAGGCACTTTCGGGCACTGGTGTCTGCCGGTCATGTGTATGTGGCCATGCCGCCGCTCTATCGCATCGATATTGGTAAGGAAGTGTTCTATGCGTTGGATGAAGCGGAGAAGCAGGGCGTGCTCGATCGTATTGAGGCTGAAAAGAAGCGCGGCAAGGTCAATGTCCAGCGCTTCAAGGGCCTGGGCGAAATGAACCCCCTGCAGCTGCGCGAGACCACCATGGATCCTGACACGCGCCGCCTGGTCAGGCTGGCACTGGATGCCGGCGACGGCACCAACAAGATGCTGGACATGTTGCTGGCCAAAAAGCGCGCCGGCGATCGTAAAAGCTGGCTGGAGAAAAAGGGCGACCTCGCTGACGTGGCCGTTTGATGAAATTACCCGGCCGGTGACTCTGGTTGGGTACTCGGGAGAAAACTATGCACATGTTGCGCTCAAGCCTGGTCGTGCTGTTGTCGATCTGGTCGCTGTCAGTTTCGGCTCAGTGGGAATTGGATAACGACCGCTCGGAGGTGAACTTTATCTCGGTAAAGAATGCCGCGATCGCTGAAACCCACACATTCACATCGCTGGTAGGTTTTATCGGTGCTCAGGGAAAGGTTCAGCTGGGTATAGACCTGGACAGTGTCGAAACCCTGATCCCGATCCGCAACGAGCGCATGCGTGAGCTGCTATTTGAAACGGCGCGTTTCCCTGCGGCCAATATTAATGCCCAGATAGAACCCGCGATCCTGCAGGCCGTTGCCGAAGGCGGGGTTGTTACCACCGATGTCGAAGTGCAGCTCTCCCTGCACGACCGGCAAATTGACGTGTCGGTGCCGGTCGTCGTTGTCGGCGAATCGGGCGGTCAGCTGCGCGTGTTGAGCGCCCGGCCGGTTGTCGTCAATGCCGCTGACTTCGATCTTGAGAAGGGTGTGGCGGCATTGCGAGAGATCGCCGGGCTCACCTCCATCAGCACTGCCGTTCCTGTTTCGCTGCACCTGGTCTTCACACCCGCGGATTAGGCGGGCGGGCTGCACCCGCGAAGGTCACAGGATTATCGCTGGCGAAGTGGCGCCGCGTCATGCGTTGGTCGTGGCGCCATTACTGCGGGCAGGGCACATCTTGCAGCGGGAGTAACCAGAGGCTGTTAACGGTTTACGGCTGGAATGGCAGCGACCACTCGAGGGGCAGGGCTAGCTGCCCGAAACCTGTCGCAGCAATTGCTGATAATTCGGGTTATTCGGCGATAGTCGCAATAACTGGGTCGCGTAGGCAGTAGCCTGTTCTTTTCTGCCCAGCTCAGCGTTGTAATTCACCAGGGCGAGTAACACTTCCTGATTTTGAGGCACCTGCCTCAGCAGGTTTTCAAGCTGGCTGACCGCCTGCGCCGGTTGCCCGAGATCGTGCAGGGCGATGGCGTAAACGAACCGGTGCCGGGTGCCGTTTTGCTCCAGGGCTGCCGCCTGGCCAAGGTACTCCAGCGCCTTATCGGCTTGTCCGCCACGGGTTTCCAGCAGTCCCAGCGCATGTAGGGTGTCGCCACTCTGCGGCGCCACGGCCAGGGCAGCCAGCAGTTGTTCCCGGGCTTCGTTTTCCCGGTTTGCCGCACGCAGTAAATCCGCGAGGTTGAGATAAGCCGGCACCAGTTGTGGGTTCAGGTAGAGCGCCTCGCGGTAAGCGGCCTCACTGGAGGGCAGGTCGCCGCGGTTGTAATAGAAGAGGCCCAGCTGCATCTGAATAGACGGCATGTCGGCGTGTTGCCCATAAACCGTCTGGTATTCCTTAAAGAGTGTCCGCAGCGCTTTGGCGTCAGTTGCTTCAATCTGATCCAGGGGCACACCGGCCAGCGAGCTGGCCACCGCCAGCCGCACGCTGGTGATGTCGTCGTCAATGAGTGGCCGCAGCAATTGGAAACGCTGATTAAGGGGCAGTGCATCCAGGCTACGGATGGTGCTCCGCCTGATCAGTGGGTCATCGTCATATAGAAACTGGCTTGCCAGTTGTAGTATTTCGCGGTTGTTACCACTGCCCGCTACTGCTTCAATTGCGGTAGCGCGCCATATCGGAGGCTGGCTCGTATCCCGCGCGAGATCAGCCAGCTGCGGGGAGACCCTGATATCCCCGGCATCCGCCAGGGCGAAGGCGCGAGCAGGGTGGGAGCCGGTATCCCGATACTCCACGCCCCACCCACGCACACCGTCCAGCGCCCAGCTGGCATCCTTGTCCTGATGGCACTGGGTGCAGGCATTGGGTGTTCCCATGACCACGCTGAGGTCCGGTCGGGGTACGCGCATGCTGTGGTCGCGACGCGGGTCAACGCCCATATAAGTCGTCTCCGGCATGTGGCAATTGGCGCACAGCGCCCCAGCCGAGGCGACGGGATGATGATGGTGTTGCTGCGAGTCGTAAACATCCGGCTTATGGCATTGCGCACAAACACCATTCCCCGGCGCGCGCAATTGCAGGCTGTGGGGCTCGTGGCAGTTGCTGCACACCACGCCGGCCATATGCATTTTGCTCTGCACAAATGAGCCGTATACGTAGACCTCATCCAGAATCTGGCCATCGTGGTAGTACAGGGGCGCCTGCGGCAGTGACAGGCGGTGGGTGTCGAGTAAATCGGCCCCGTAATGGTAGTCACCCAGTGTCCCCCGCCGGGCATGGCAACGGGCACAGTTGTCGATCTGGGCGTTGGAACCCTTTGCACTGCGGCGTTGCGCGATCGGCTGACTCTCCGGAAATTCCCATTCGCCGCGCTGGGCAAAGTCGGTTGCAAAACCGCTGTCCTGCCCACCAAGCAATTTGCCTGTCGTCGCCAGTTCCAGGTGCCTGGTACCGGGTCCGTGACAGGACTCGCAGCCCACGTTTATCTCGTCATAGGTGGTATTGAAGGTGCGCGTTCCGGCGTCGTAGTTTTTTAGCACATTGGTGCTGTGGCATTCAGCGCAGCGGGTGTTCCAATTCTGATAGGGCCCGGTCCAGTGCAGCGGGTCGCCCGCGAAAATCGCCTCGTCCGGGTACAGGTGATACCAGCGCTGCCCGCCCTCGCTTTCAGGTCGCGCATCCCAGGCAATGCTGAGGGCCTGCAGGCGGCCACGTGACAGTGGTAACAAGTATTGCTGCAGGGGGTAAACGCCAAACACGAACGGTACGGGGAACTCCGTTAGTTTGCCGTCCTCGCCATCGGTGGTAACAAAGAAAGCATCATCGCGACGGGAGAAAGTGGTGACGATACCGTTGTAGGTGAAGCGCGCGTTATCGAAGTTTCCGAGCACCGTCTCCGGTGTCGCTACTTGCATGGCCAGGTCATGATGGGAGCCCTGCCAGGCCTTGTGCTGGTCAGCGTGGCAGGTAGCGCAGCGCTCGCTACCGACAAATTCGGAGGCCGATGCTGGCAGCGCAAAACCGAGTGCCAGCACCAGGCACATTGCGTTAAGAAGTTGACGGGGCATGTTATGGCGTCCGGGAAAGTCCGTGAAGGCTAACCCAATTCGACCGTGGACCCAAGTTTGCTACTCGCTGACAATTGCCCGTTCCGACTCCTCGGTGGCGAGGTTCACCTCTTCATTGAGGCAAAACCCGGCCGCCAGCCAACTTGGCTCGCAGTCGTATATCAATCGACCTCTATCACCCAATTGCCGGTCGAGAATTTTACGGGCATGCCCGGGTGGCATGCCGCGGGCGTACTCCGTGCGCAAATCGGCGGAGGGCCGCGGCCAGGTCGACCAATCTTGCGGGGCGCGCCAACCCGGTGGTGGCGCCAGCTGCGAGCGAACTCCGGCAATGGGGTAGAGCGCTCGCCAGTCTCGCACTTCGGCAGCCAGTTCGCGCACGACCTCCGGATATTCCTGCGCCAGGTTGTTGTACTCGTAGGGGTCCTCGCTGATGCGAAACAGATGATTGGTGATCGTGGTGGCCTCGTGGCCCTGCTCTATTTCCTGCACCAGCTTCCAGTGTTCGTTAAACGCCGCAATAGAGAAGGAGCCATACGTTGGTGTCTCGGAGGCAAAGAATATGGTCTGCTTTCTGGGAGTAGGCACGTTGTCCACGATAGCCGGCCACATATTCTGGCCGTCCAGCTTTCGTGTTATCCCGGTTTCAACACCGGCTGCCGCGGCGAGAGTGGGGAACACGTCCATTACGGTCATGATCTGGTCCAGCTTCGAGCCGCCGTTAATACCTGCCGGCCAGCGCATCACCGACACGACCCGGATTCCTCCTTCAAAGGTCTCACCCTTGCCGCCCCTGAGCGGGACATTGTCTGCACCACCCGTGGCATAAGCCGCGCCACCGTTGTCGCTGAAGAACAACACGATCGTATTGTCAGCGATGCCCTGTTCGTCGAGGGTTGTCAGTACCCGGCCTATGGCCTGGTCCATAGCATCGACGACTGCCGCATAGACAGGGCGGGCGCTGGGTCGCATGGTCAGTTTGCGGATGCGCCGGGTATTGTCGGTGTTGCTTGCCCTGGCGGGTTTGCGGTCGTCGACCATGTCTGCGTATTTCTCCAGCAGGTCATCCGGTGCCTCCAGCGGCGTGTGGGGCGCGATAAAAGGCATGTACACGAAGAAAGGCTTGCTACTGTCACGTTCGCGTATGTAACGGGATACCTCGTCCGCGAGTAGGTAGGTCTCGTAGCCATCTTTGCTAATCGACTGCCCGTTCAGCTGGAAATCCTTGCCGCCCTGGTTGGAGAAGGGGGGGAAATAGCCCACTTCCGTATGCAGGTGCCCGTAGAAGTGCTCGAAGCCGCGGCTGTTAGGGTGGAAGTCCTGTTGCGCGTGACCTAGGTGCCACTTGCCGACCATGGCGGTCTGGTACCCCGACTCGAGGAAGGCCTGGGGCAAGAAGCGCTCCTCGGGATGAATACCGTTGTTCATCCAGGGCATGATAGTTGCGTAGGCCACACCCAGCCTGATCGGATCGCGACCCGTCATCAATGCTGCCCGCGTGGGCGAACAAATCGGTGTGGTGTAAAAGCGGTCGAGCTGGATGCCCTCGGCGGCCAGCCGATCCAATGACGGTGTATCGATGGGCCCGCCGTGGTAGCCGACATCTGCCCAGCCGAGGTCATCGGCCACCATCACTATAATGTTGGGGCGGTCGTCGGCGCCTGCCAGGGTGCTG